>JAKLLO010000042.1 GCA_023150095.1 Zoogloea sp.
GGAGCCGGTCTCGTCGGCCTTCTTGATGGCGCTGAAGTGGGTCTATCCCCGCGGGTGCGGGGGAGCCCACCGTCACCACATCACCGTCGCCTTCGCTCAGGGTCTATCCCCGCGGGTGCGGGGGAGCCACTACCGGGGCCGAGAGGCGGACCTCGGAACGGGGTCTATCCCCGCGGGTGCGGGGGAGCCTTCCTGTGATTGCTGAGGCAATCCAGGCCATTGGGTCTATCCCCGCGGGTGCGGGGGAGCCTGGATTGTCCGGGGCGACAGCATTGCAATGGGGGGTCTATCCCCGCGGGTGCGGGGGAGCCGCCTGCCGCGCCGAGGCCGAAGTCGTCGCCAAGGGTCTATCCCCGCGGGTGCGGGGGAGCCTCTAGGAGCCAACCCCATGACTCCTAAAGATAATCACCGAAAGTGATGTTTTCGTATTGTTAAGGATCGCGAGGTTATCGTCGAGTGCGCGACAACCACATTCCATCTGCTTCGACGAGTTCGCGGGGTGGAGAACCCAGGTGCGCGAGGCCGACGCCGCCGGTTTCATTGTTGTCTCGCCAGACCATGACCACGCTGCCGCGGGGCTCTTCGCCGTGCCAGTCGGCGAGGACTTTCCAGACTCGCTCGCGCACGCCTTTGGTCATGCGCGGCGAGATATAAACGGCTGGTGCAACTTCAAGCATCACTGATGCCAGGAAGCCCCGGAAGCGGTCTGCCACGTCACGGGTGACTACTACTGCCAGCGGCATCGGCTTCCTCCATGCGCAGAACGGTCTTGATGCTGTCGATCATCGCCGGAATCACCGACTGTTTGCGGAATACGGCTGCGGCCTCACGGCGCACCAGCCGGTCTATCGAGTCTGGTGCGCCGTCGAGTGCCTGTCTGGCGGCGGTGAAGGCGATCGGCAAGGTGTAGGCATCACGGAAGAGATCGGCGATATCCAGCACAAAGGATTGCCCGGAGTCTTCGTGGATGAAGCCGAGTTGCGGGATGGCTGCGAGCGACTGGACGGCGATGGCGGCTGCGGCTTGCACGGCCGTGGCGGCGTGGTTGATGGCCTGGTTGGGGATGTCCGCCGATTCGGGGTCGGCGCGGTCGTAATGGCGCCCGTTCCACTTGACGCGGTAGCGCTCGGCGGTGAGCCGGTAGAGCGTCTTGACGCGGGAGCCCTCAATGCCGCGCAAGGTGTCCAGGTCGCGATGGGGCAGGACTTCGCCGAGGCGGAGCGCGTACATGCGACGGGCGACGGCAATGCGGCGCCGTGGATTGCCCCATAGCTCGGCCTGGCGCCGCGCAATGTCCGAGCGGTCAGGCAGCAGCGGTGGTGCGGTATAGCTGCGTACGCCATCCACGCCGACGGCAGCCAGCAGGGTGCCGTGGCGTGCGAGCAGCCTCAGGGCGTCGTGGGTGACGCTGCTGCCGGGGCCGAGCAGGATCATCGATACGGCCTGGTGCGGGATCTGATCCACGTAGGGGGTGAGGCTGTCCTTGCCCGCCAGAAAGTGCAGGCAGCCGTCGATCACGCACAGTTCGCCCCGTTCGAGCCACAGCAGGCCATGCCGGTCGGCATGGGGAATCCGGGCTGTTTCAAGCCCCAGCCGGCCTTTCAGCATGATGCGGGCGGCCTCAGCAGCAGCATGCCGAAGCCGAAGGCTCGATGCCGTCCGATCCCGCGGGCGAGTAGCGCCGCAAAGCCCGCCGGGTCGCGAACGGTGAGGACGCCGCTGAATACGGCATCGGGGCCCGTCACGCGTCGTGCAGGGCGTTTTCCCGCACTGGAGGCGCCTTTGCGCAGGCCGGCGGACAGGCGGAACCCGTCGAGTTGCACGTGCTCGATGGCGGAGGCGTCGCCCCGCGCCAGTTCCGTGCGGAGCCATTCGGCGTAGATGGTCTCGCGGGACAGGGCTTCTCCTCCGTCGGGCTGGGCGTCGAGCGCCGCCAGAAACACGTCGCGCTCCTTGCCTTGCGCTGTCCTCAGAATCGGGCGGGTTCGGATTTCAAACCCGAGCCGATGCCCTGGCGACCAGGTGAGCGGAAAGTCACGCGTGGCGAAGCGGTCTAGCCCCAGCGTGGCGTAGACGTCGGGGGCGGCGACTTGTGCTGCTAGCGCCAGGGCTTCGGGGGCGTGGGTGGTATAGGCGAGCAGGCCGCGGGTATCGCCGAAGTAGCGGAAGGGTTTGGGGGCTGCGTCGCCAAAGGCGCTGGCCAGCAGGGTGTGGAGCGCGTAGCCGAGGTCGTCGCCACCGGCCGTCAGGCCAAACCGGGTTGCCCAGGCGGCGAGCCGGTGGGGGTCGGGGTGGCACTGAATCAGTGTGAGCTTCATGCGGGCGTCTCCAGTGGCAGGCTGCCTTGGCAAACCGGCCGCCAGCCGCCATGAACGCCGCTGGTCCAGTTGCGCTCGTCGCACAGGTCGATTCGGCGGCTGCCGGGGAGATCGCCTTCGCCGGCAGGCCACTGGGCGCGGGCGAGCGGGGTGGGTGCGAGGGGGCTGGCCTGGGTGAGGGCGGCGAGTACATCCGTGGCGTCGATGAATCCCGCAAAGAGCGGACCGCTTGGGATGCAGGGTTTGCGCCCCAGGAAAAGAGGGCGCATCGGGCGCTGGAGTGCCTGCCCCACGTCTTGAAGCGTGGGGGATTCGTCGGCGGGTTCGAGGCGCAGGGCGATGAGGACGGCGGCATCGGCGAGGTGGTCGCGGTAGCGGAGATGCTGGCCTTTGTAGGTGCCGTCGCCACCGCCCCGGGGTTCGGGCGTGCCCGTGGTTGTCCAGCCTGCGTCGTCCTTGCGCAGTTCGGCGGTCTGAAACTCGGTGAAGCGAATGCCCGGCCGATCCAGCCTGGCCCCGAAGATCAGGCGCGACTGGAGCCGGTCGTGGGCTGCTGCATCCTCACGGCGCCAGCCGAGGGCGTTGGCGATCAGGCCGGTGAGCATGGACTGCGCCGGGAAGTCGCGGATGACGCCAAGGTTGTCGATGGTCTCGCCGCCAAAGGCCATGAGCGGGCCTTCGAGGCGAAGGATGAGGTGGAGCGCCATGTCAGCACTCACCCGCGCGCACGATCTGGGCGATCCATTCACCCAGGTCCTTGAGGTTGGCCCGTTCTGCGTCGGGCACCGTCATGTCGTCGAGCGCGAGGTAGCGGCGGGCGGTTGCCATGCCGTAGGCGGCGTCAAGGGCCGCAATCTCGTCGGCCAGCTTGGTGGCTGCGCGGACGCGGATGGGGGCCGAGCCCTTGAGGGGGAGCGGGTCGTGGAAGGCGGCGGCGAGACTGCGCGGTTGCCAGTCGCCGGCTTCGACAAGCACGAACTTGGCCCAGTCGTAGGGGGCGGTTGAGCCGCGTTTGGCGCCCGGGCTGACGGTTGCGATGAGATGCAGCAGGTACTGGACGACCTTGCCGGCCAGTTCCCGTTTGTCGGTTTCGGTGCCGGCTGCGAACACCGCCTTGGGATCGATGCCTTCGAGGTTGGCGACCAGCTGAGGAACGTCGATGACGACATAGCCGTAGTAGAGGCCGGAAGCGAGTTCGGTATCGAAGATGCCTGCCGAGCCGGCGCCGTCTTCGGCCTGGGCGAAGTCGTCCACCACAGTGAAGTAATCGTTCTCGACCTGGGCTTCGTGCACGGTGAAGGCGTGGGCGACGGACACCGAGGCGTCGCGATTGGCGAGCACGTCGGAGGTGACCATGCGGCCGAAAAGGGCGGATTCGAGGCCGCTGCCGAGCTTCATGGCTTCGATGTTCTTCTTCTCGTCTTTCAGGAACTTGGTGATGCCGGCCTTGAGCGTCGCCGGATCGGTGGTTTCGTCGGCAACGTCCTTGCACTTGCGCGCGAGATAGGCGATTTCCTCGTTGCCAAACAGGACCGCCTGGCCGGTCTGGAGCGCCCTGGCGCCCTCCTTCTTCTTGTCGGCCTTGGTGTCGAAGAGCGCTTCGAGCAGGGCCTCAGCGGTGGCGAATGCCTGCTCGGCCTCGACACCGTTTTCGACCAGCCGCTGTCGAATCAGCTCGGCCACGTAGCGGGTCCGGGTGGCCATCGGTACGCCGAGTTTGGCGAGCGCAAAGGCGTCGTCGGCGACACGCCAATGGCGCTTGAGGCACTGGGACGAGATGCGCGTCCGCACCGCGCTGCCGTAGGGCAGGCGTTTGGCGAGGCCGGCGTCGTCGCGGTTGAGAAGGGCTGCGGGGTAGGTGTGCAGGGTGTGGATCTGGATGAAACGGGGCAGGTTCATGGCGGTGTCCTGACAATGAGGTGGCAAGGGTGGCGGTTCAGTGGGTGGCGGCGCTGTAGTAATGGCCGGCAATGCGGAGGCGTTGGCGTTCGGCGCGTTCTTCGTCGTGATCGGTCGCGAGGATGAGGTTGCCGAGTTCTTGCCAGTTGGGGGCAATGCCCCGGCTCGCCATCAGGCGGAGGATGCGGGGCAGCTGCTGGCGAAAGGCGTCACCGCGCGCGGTGAGAAGCCGGGTGACGCGGCTTTCGGAAACCTGGGCGCGCATGAGTTGGGTGCCCAGGTGGGTCGAGGCGTCATGGCCGGCGAGTGCCATCCCGTTGGCGATGAGTGCCCAGCGTTTCCAGGTTTCGGGCTGCCAGTCATCCGGGGTGATGTCGGCCATGACCAAGGCGCGCGCGAGCGCGCCGACCTGGTGGGGGCGGGGCGAGTCGGGGTCGAGCCGGGCGAGGGCTGCGCGCTCGCCGTTGTCCAGCGCTGAAGCGTCGCCGCGAAAGTTCGCGCGTCGGGCGATCACATGGGCGAGTCGTGAAAGGGGTGACGTGGGTGGGGCCTTGTCGGTGTCGGTCATGGGGCGGTCTCCTCGGCAAAGGAATCGGCGTGCAGGTGCTGGGCCAGTTCAGGGAAGTGCTTGCCACTGCGCAGTGCGCCGTGAAAGTAGGAAAGGGCGCGGGAGCGAGCACGATAGCGACGCTCGCCGCACTGGGGGCCGATGGCAAATGCGCTGCGTAGCACGGTCTCGGCCCGCTCTGCGAGGCCAATAAGCCAGCGCAGATGCTCGGCGTGCCGATCAGCTTCGGAGTCGGCCTCGAGTTCGATGTTCAGGTCGTCGAAGAAGCGGGCGTCTTCGGTGCGTTCGAAGGCTTTGACGAAAGGCTCGACCTGCTGTTTGGCGGTGCGACGGTCGAAATCGAGTTTGTCGGTGCCGGCTTCGAGCAGTGCGAAGAGGGCGGTGCGCAAGATGGAGCCTCGCATCGCGGCAATGTCCTTGACGCGCTGGGATGCGAGTTGTGCTGGCAGGTCGGATTGCCCGCGGCGCAGCAGGCTGATTGCTTTTCTGGAAAGCGGGATGCGACGCTCGTGGTAACCCTCTGTCTTGCCTTGCCCGCGCACGACACCTTGAGCCAGGAGCGCCACCCCTTGGGTTCCGTCCTCGTCACGGAGCGTCTGGGCGATGGTCTTGCGATACTTGGCGCCCCAGGCAAGCTCAGTGGCCAGCGGGTAGCTGAAGCCTTCCGAGCCCAGTGTGAGCGCCTTGCCGTCTTCGACGGGGATCCATGCGTCGCCGGTGACGCCCTTGTGCGCAGCCGCGTCCACGCGGGCGACTTTGGTTCCTGTCCCGTGGGCGGTGAGCTTGCCGTGGGTGTCGACGGTGAGCCGGATTCGGCGGCAGACCTCGATGTAGAACGGATCGAGCGCTGCAAACGCAAGGCTCTTGGTGCCGTCCCACGGTGGTACCCACAGGAGGGCGATGCCGTTGGTTGGTTGCATTCCGTGGCAATCAATCAAGTCGGCTCGTGCGTCGAGCATCGCAGCGACATCCCGCCGCCAGCGGCGACCGATGCCACCAACAGGTGCAACACCAATGGCAGGGCGGCTGGAGAAGCCGCCGTTCATGCGCGAGATGCCGTAATTGCCTGCGCCGAGAAAACCTTCCTGGGTCTGCAGGCTTGTCAGCGCAAACAGCCAGTCGTCGGCTTGCACGCGTCTCATCCGTTCCCCTTTGAGGTCATGGTTCTTGGATGTGACAAGCATGTCGAGCGCGTCGGGCGTGGGGATGGGTTTCTTCCAGTCATCAATCGAGCCGCCAGGGACCGGCGGCTGCAGGAAGGCCGGTTGGTCATGGGGTGAGACCAGGCAGAAGGCGGCGCCGTCCGGATGGTCGGGCGTGAGCGCAAGGAGCGCGCGCTGCCAGTCGGCCGGCGTCTCCCAGGGCTGCGATTCGCCCGCCTGGTGCAGCGCCAGCGCGGCCAGTTGTACCAGCAGCGAATGCCAGGGATGGCGCTGATGCGGGCGGAGGGCAGGGTAGTCGCGCACCGTGTCGTGGGTGAGGGCGACGAACAGCTCGGGCAGCGTGAGCGACGCGGCTTGCCCCTGGGTGTCGCGAATGCGGATCAGGGGTTCCGCGAGGAGGTTCAGTCTGGGGGTGTCCATGAGTCACTCTCCGGGCGTGGTATCTGGCAGGCGTTCGAGACCGAAACGGCTGTAGCGATAGCGGGCGTTACCAAAACAGAACGTGAAGCCGCCGGCCTCGGCGACGATGTCTTCGGGGGCGGCGTCTTCGGGTAGCCCTGGTGGAAGCAGGTGGAAGCGGATGGGGAGTTCGGCGACCGGCATGTCGAAGGGGCCGGGCTGCGGGGGCATGAAGTTCGCTACCCGATCAGCGGCGCCCAGGCGCGTGGCCAGTTTGATGTCGTCGGGAAAACTGAGCTCTTCAAAAGGCCTGTCAAACGGCAGAAGGCCGAGTCTGGCATTGGTCTTCTTGGCGCCGGTGAGGCCATCTATCTGCTGGCCGTGGCTTGCCCATCGCTCATCGCGACTTTCCACGATGCGCAGGGCTTCCGGGTGGGTGGCCGATTCGACCAGTCGTCGGTTGTCTGCCGGGATGCAGACCTGCGGCTCGGCATCGATGAGGTTCAGCGTGGCCTGCAGGATGCGTACATCGGCATAGACGCCTCCACCGTTGTGGAACAATCCGAGTCCGTGCCGCGGGCGTTTGAGGTTGGGGGTGAGGTCGCCGTCCGTCGGGGTCACGACGCAGGTTTGGGCGGTGCGATAGGCCGCTGGCCGGGCGTCGTCGGGGCGTGCATGCCGGTGCAGGCGGCCAATGCGTTGCAGGAGCACGTCCATCGGACACAGGTCGGTGATCAGAAAGTCGGCGTCGAGGTCGAGGCTTTGTTCGAGGGTTTGCGTGCCAACGACGATCAGGGGGCCGGCGGGCCGATGCTTGCCCAGCTGCGCTTCGACGGCCGCATCGAGCCGGGGGCGGTCTTCCCGCGAGAATCGACTGTGGTGAAGTGTCGCGGTCGTACCAATGCGGAAAAGCCAGTCTGGGTTCGGGGCGGCGCTTTCAAGGGCTGAAAGCGTGGCGATGGCGGCTGGAACGGTGTTTCTGATGATGAGCACACGGGCGCCTTGCGTCGCGGCGTCGATCGCAAGCGCTGCAATACGCGCGGGGTCGTCGATGCAGTCTTGGCTGCGCCAGTGCACGGGTTTTTCCCTTTGCGCTCCCCTGGTTGCACGCAAGCCGGACGGGTCGGAAATCGCGGGGTAGGGCAGTGTGCTCGCGCGATGAAGCGGAATTGCCTGGAAGGGCTGCGGGCGGCCCGCGCCGAGGTAGCGGATGCGTGCCGCTGCGCCAAGCGTGGCGGACAGCAGGAGGACATGGCCGCCGAGCGCGACCTGAGAAGCAATCAGGTGCTCAATCAGGACGCCCATATGGGCATCGGAGGCATGGACCTCATCAACGACGAGCAAAGCGCGTGCTGCGAGGGCGTGCCTCAGGTGTGCATGTTTGACCTGGAGGGTGCCGAGCAGGGCTTGGTCAACGGTGCCGACAGCAACTGGGGCGGCAAGAAAGCGCTTGGCACTCTCGCCTGCCCAACGTCGGCCGGCCTCAGCGTCATTGGGCTCATCGCTCCAGAGCACTTTGAAGTCGGGCAGCGCGTGTGGGGTCTGGCCGTCAGCCGCGGCATAACCGGCAAGCGCGCGCAGGACCATCGGGCCACCGTTCGGCCAGGTTCGCACAATGGCCTGTCGAACGCGTGCATATGCCTGACTTGCTGCCACGCGGGTTGGCAGCGCGAAATACAGGCTGTCGACCTTGCCCTGCTTGAAAAGGTGAAGGAAGCGCCATAACGCAGCTTCGGTCTTGCCACTACCTGTTTCCGCTTCCAGAACCACGACCGGGCCCAAGGTGTCATCGGCCATCGCGCTTTGCGTTGGATAAGGGGCCGTGCCGCCAAATACATCGGAGAAACTGGGCGATGTAGCCTTCAGGTCGGCCCGGAAATCTTCTGCATCGAGCCCTAGCCCGGCTACTGCGTCATGAGCCCGCTCGCGACTTGTTATGAGGCGATCCTCTCCGGGCTCCGAGAAGGGAAAGTGGCGTGTATCCGAGCCTAGCCAGTCGGCTAGCTGAACGAGGCCCGCAAACAAGTGAACGAATCGTGGTGCGCTGGGGAGAGGTGCTCCGCCTGGTTTGAAGGCGTTGGGGAGAAACGCTTGCAGCGCCGCGCTGACACGCTGTAATTGCGCGCCCGGATCGTAGCTGTCCTGAGGGTGCCAATGGACGCGAGCCCTTGACCATGGTTGGGCAGCGTGGATCGGGCGGCCATGGTGTGCGATGCTGGCGTGAAGAAGGGTGACGACGGCCTCGTCGCCCCAGTCGTTTGCCATTTGCTCGACGGGCAGGCGCGTCAGCAGCGCCCAGGCTTCGTCACTTCCACTGCAGGCCGCGTCCAGCAAGGCCATGGCCTCTGCGCTGTGCCCGGCGGTCAGGCGGTGCGATGGGCGCGCGCCAGATGGCCAGCGCTTGGCCTGAAATCCTGTGTTGGCCTTGCCTAGGTCGTGAAGGAAAGCCAGCGCCGTCAGACGTGCGATGTCGAGGCATTCCAACGATCGCCCTGCAGCCTCATCAAGCGCGCGACGAATTGCTCGGCAGGTGCAAAGTACTTCAAATGTGGCGGCCACATCGGCCATGTGGTCGACCAGGGTATGCCAACGGTCAGTCGCTTCCCGGTCCAGCTTTCCAAATGCGTCGCTCGCAGTCAGTGGCCTCATGGAACTCATCTCGGGCGGTCAAAGTTGATCCAGCCTCTTTGTGCTGATGGTTCCAATACTAATGCTTTGGACTAGCTGATTGTCGTTTTATTATGCCCTTGTCCCATTGTGGTGCTCGTGCTTTTCGGTGGCCTACAATCCCCGCGCCCACGCCGGCCGCAGGTGGGCGCCACCCGGTTCGGCAATCGCCTGGCGCACTTGGGCGAGCAGGCGTTCCTTGTCCGCCCCCAGCGTGCCCTTGAGCACCAGCCAGTTGCTGGCGTGGTCCGATCGGAACACCGTGCGGCGTAGCTCCAGCTGGCTGAGGAAGCGTTCCATCTCGCGGAACAGGGCGGGCTGGTCCAGCGGTTCCCATTCCGCAAAGCCTTCGCGGAAGCGCGCTTCGCCCTTGGGAAAGCTGACCACCAGCGTGGAGAGGTACTCCGGCTGGGTGGCGTTGGCGAGGCGGGCGGAGTTGTCGGCGTGCTGGTCGGAATACACCTGCCCGCCGAGGCCGTTGAGGATCATCACCGAGCGGGTGATGCCGGCGTCGCCGAGCTTGTCCAGCGCGCTGCGGGTGGAGTCGAAGGTTTCGCCCTTGTTCACCTTGGCCAGCACCGTGTCGTCGCCGGATTCGGCGCCGAGATACACCATTGCCAGCCCGGCGGCGCGGAGCTGGGTGAGTTCTTCCACGCTCTTCTTCTTGAGGTTGCGAGCCAGGCAGTAGCTGGAGACGCGATGCACCGCCGGCATGTGCTGGCGGATGGCGTCGAGGATGGCCAGCAGGCGGCGGGTGGGCAGCACCAGCGCGTCGCCGTCGGCCAGGAAGACGCGGCGGATCTGGTCGCCGTACAGCTGGCCGGTGCGGCGGATGCTTTCCAGCACTTCGTCCTCGCTGCGGGCGCGGAAGGCCTTTTGCGGGGCGGTGTACATCTCGCAGAAGGTGCAGTGGTTCCAGGAGCAGCCGTCGGTGACGGGCAGGATCAGGGATTGCGCCTCGGAGGGCGGGCGGAAGACGGGTTCGACGTAGCGGATGGGGATGGAAGTCATGGGCCGATTTTACGGCCGCGGGGCGCCGGGCTTCCACAGCGGCCACAGGGCGACGAGGCCGAGCAGCGGGCCGGGCAGGAGGATCCACGCCACCTGCTCGTGAAGCTGGGGCCACAGGCGGGTGGTGAGGGCGATGGAGCCCATGGTGATGGCAAAGCCGATGGCGTTCTGGAAGGCCAGCGCGCTGCCGACGATCTCCGGCGGGCAGGCGCGGGCGGAGAGCGCCGAGAAGTGCGGCGAATCGGCCACCACGCTGGCGCCCCACACCAGCATCACCACGCCCAGCAGCCATTCCGGGCTGCCCTTGAGGAAGGGATAGGTCGCGCAGCACAGGGCGGAAACCGCCATGGCGATGGCCGCCACCCGGGCGCTGCCGATGCGCCGGCTGAGGAAACCGCCCGCCACGCAGCCGGCGGCGCCGATGCCTATCACCGCGAAGGATGGGCCCGACACGGTGCCCTGGGTGACCTGGCCGACCAGCAGCGGGACCAGCGTCCAGAAGGCGTAGAGCTCCCACTGGTGACCGAAGTAGCCGCCGGCCGAGGCGCGCAGGCGCGGCTCGAAGAAGGCGAGGATCACCCGGCCCAGGCGCAGGGTGGGCGCGCCGGGCTTGCGCACCAGATGCGGCCCGTCGCCCAGCACGGTGATGAGGCCGGCGGCCAGCACCGCCAGGCCCGACGACACCAGCACCGTGGCCTGCCAGCCCCAGCCGGTATCGAGAAAGCGCACCCCGTGGGGCAGCGCGGTGCCGAGGGTGAGCATGCCCACCAGCCAGGCCAGCGCCGCGCCGGCCTGCTGGGGCACCCAGCTCACCACCAGCTTCATGCCCAGCGGGTAGACCCCGGCCAGCGCCAGACCCACGAAGAAGCGCAGCGGCAGCGCGGCGCCGAGGCCGTCGGCCAGCAGCGCGAAGGCGGCATTGGCCAGCGCGCCGAGGATCGCGCAGATGGCAAAGATGCGGCTCGCCGCAAAGCGGTCGGCAAGGCCGGAGAGGGAAAAGCCGAGGGTGCCGGCGATGAAGCCCAGCTGCACGGCGTTGGTGAGCTGGCCGAGATCGGACGGCTGGAGCTGCCAGGCGCGCATGAGATCGACGCCGGCACTGTTGGCCGAGAACCACAAGGAGGTGCCGAAGAGCTGGGCGACAACGATCAGCGGCAGGGCGGGCAGGCGCATCGGCAGGGCTCCGGCAGTCAGATTGCTTGTTCGCGGGCGAACCAGGGGCGACGTGTAGAGGCGACGTGTAGGGGCGACGTGTAGGGGCGACGTGTAGGGGCGACTTCAGTCGCCCATCATCACGTTCAGCAGGCGCAGGAGCCTGATCGAAGTCCGCGGGCGACTGAAGTCGCCCCCACGGGGTCAGGCCTTGTTGCCCGCGCTGCCCATTGCCTCGCCCATGCGGATCGCGCGGGTGGGCGACCACTCGGGGTTGAAGCTGAGACGCCCCTTGGGGAAGAGCATCACGACGGTGGAGCCGAGCAGGAAGCGGCCCATCTCGTCGCCCTTTTTAAGGGTGACCTGGCCGGGGGCGTAGTCCCATTCCTTGATGGTGCCGGGGCGCGGCGGGTTGATCTGGCCGTGCCACACGGTGGCCATGCTGCCGACGATGGTGGCGCCCACCAGGACCAGCACGAAGGGGCCGGTCTCGTCGTTCTCGAACACGCACACCACCCGCTCGTTGCGGGCGAACAGGCCGGGCACGCCGCGGGCGGTGGTCGGATTGACCGAGAACAGCTCGCCGGGGATGTAGATCATCCGCGTGAGGCGGCCGTCGCAGGGCATGTGGATGCGGTGGTAATCCCGCGGGCTGAGGTAGAGCGTGGCGAACTCGCCGTCGTGGAACCACAGGGCGAGATCCCGATCGCCACCCACCAGCGCGGTGGTGGAATACGTGTGGCCCTTGGCCTGGAAGATCTGGTCGCGCTCGATGCGGCCGAACTGGCTGATCGCGCCATCCACCGGGCACAGGTAGTCGGCGTCGGCAAAGGGCCGGGCGCCGGGCTTGAGCGGACGGGTGAAGAATTCGTTGAAGCTCGGGTAGCTGGCGATGTCCGGGTTGGCGGCTTCCGCCATGTTCACCCCGTAGCGCCCGACGAACCAGCGGATCACGCTCGTGGTGAGCCCGCCGGCCTTTGCGCTGGCCAGCTTGCCGGCCAGGATGGTGAGCGCCTGCTTGGGGATGAGGTATTGGGGAAGAACTTTCAGGCGGTCGGACACGGGGCGATTCCGGCGGTGGTGAAGCCGCGGATTATAGCCGCCGCACCCGGCGCAGGCGCGCGGGCCGTTTTTCGGCGGGTCGGACGGACGCCCGACCCGCGGGTCTTGGGGCGTCAGCGGGTGGGAAAGCCGGCGTCCTCGATGGCGGCGCGGATGTCGCCTTCGGAGACCAGCGTGCCGTGCTCGATCTCGGCGTGACCGGTTTCGAGGGATACCTCCACGTAGCCGATGTGGGGCAGATCCTGGATGGCGTTCATCACGGTGCGCAGGCATTCATCCGACTGCATGCCGGTGATGGTGAGGGTGGTGGTGGGCATGGCGGGGCTCCGGGGTTGGGTTGTCGGGGGTGTCTGCTGGGCATCCGTCGGGCGACCGAAGGGGCAATTGTAGGGACGACAACGGGTGACTGGGGCGACTGTAGGGGCGGCTTCAGCCGCCCATCCGCATGTTCGGCAACCCTCGGCGCTTGATTCGGAGTCCGCGGGCGACTGAAGTCGCCCCTACAGTCGCCCCTTCATCCCTACATTTCGTTCGTCGGGGTGGTGATGGGGAAGGCCCGGTCGTAGGCCACGTTGAACACGAAGGCGTAGGCGGTGTAGGCGGCGGCGAGGCCGAGGTCGGCGAGCAGCGCGTCGATCCAGCCCATGCCGGTCCACCACACGATCACCGGTAGCGTCATCAGCAGCAGCCCGCCTTCGAAGCCGGCGGCGTGGAGGATGCGCAGCGGCCACGGGCGGCGGTCGGCGGTGCGGCCGGTGAGGCGGCCTTCGATCCAGTCGTAGCTGCTGTTGTAGGCGCCGTTCCACACTGCAGCCATCAGGGCCAGGACGGCGAGCAGGGTGAGGGATTCCTTCGGCGGCACGCCGGACAGCCACACAAAGGGCGGCGTGATGAGCAGCAGCCCGCCCACTTCAAACAGGACGATCTGGCGGAGGCGGTCGGGCAGGCTGCGCAGGGCAGGTGCGGTGGCGGACATGGGGCGGGGCGGATTACAAACTGAGAGGGTTGCGGAGTTTAACGTGCCGGGCGAGACCGGCTAAACTGCCGGGCCGCCCGTTTCCGATCCGACACCATGCCCGTCGCCGTGTTCCCGACCGAACCGCCCGAACAGATATCCCTCGTCTGCCACCCGGCCCTGCCGGACGGCGCGGTGAGCGGCATCGCGGTGACGCTGGCCGCCGGCCCCGAGGGGGTGCTCATCCGCTACCGCCTCGCTGGCGACATGGCGGCGCTGCGCGTGCCCGACCCGGCCACGCCGCTGCCGCCCGAGCGCCTGTGGGCCCACACCTGCTTCGAGCTGTTCGTCGCCGAGGCGTGTGCCGAGGGCTACCGGGAGTTCAACTTCTCGCCCAATGGCCAGTGGATGCGCTTCGATTTTGCGGATTACCGGCAGCGCATTGCGTCGCCCGACAGCGCCGCGCCGCGCATCGAAACCCGCCGGGATGCCGCCAGGCTGGAACTGGACGTCGTCCTCGGCGTCGAACAGGTTCCGCCGGGCGATCTCGTCATCGGCCTCACCGCCGTCGTCGAGCACGCCGATGGCAGCCATGCCTACTGGGCCCTGCGCCACCCCGCCGCCCAGCCCGATTTCCACCATCGCGATGGCTTTGCCCTCGCCCTGAAAGCTGTGAACCCATGATCCAATTCGGCCTCGACCGCCTGCTCGCCGACCCCGCCCTGCGCAAGCCGCTGGCCGGCAAGCGCGTGGCGCTGCTCGCCCACCCGGCCTCCGTCACCCGCGACCTGACCCACGCCCTCGACGCCCTGATGGCCCTGCCGGATCTGCACATCACCGCCGCCTTCGGCCCCCAGCACGGCCTGCGCGGTGACAAGCAGGACAACATGGTCGAGTCGCCCGACTACTTCGATCCCCAGCACGGCATTCCGGTGTTCAGCCTGTACGGCGAGGTGCGCCGCCCGACGGCGCCGATGATGGATCGCTTCGACGTGCTGCTGGTGGATCTGCAGGACCTCGGCTGCCGCATCTACACCTTCATCACCACCCTGCGCTACGTGCTCGAGGCCGCTGCCCGGCACAAGAAGGCGGTGTGGGTGCTGGATCGCCCCAACCCCGCCGGGCGACCGGTTGAAGGCACGCTGCTTCAGCCCGGCTGGGAGAGCTTCGTGGGCGCCGGCCCGCTGCCCATGCGCCACGGCATGACGATGGGCGAGCTGGCGAAGTGGTTCATCGCCACCCTCAAGCTGGACGTGGAGTGCGAAGTCATCACGATGGAAGGCTGGCAGCCCGAGGCCGCGCCGGGCTATGGCTGGCCCCTGGGCGAGCGCAGCTGGATCAACCCCAGCCCCAATGCGCCCAACCTGTCGATGGCCCGGGCTTACGCCGGCACGGTGATGCTGGAAGGCACGACGCTCTCGGAAGGCCGTGGCACCACCCGGCCGCTGGAGCTGTTCGGCGCGCCGGATCTCGACGCCCGCCAGATCATCGCCCACATGGAGACCATCGCGCCCAAGTGGCTGGCCGGCTGCAAGCTGCGCGACTGCTGGTTCGAGCCCACTTTCCACAAGCACGCCGGCAAGCTGTGCAACGGCGTGCAGATCCACGTGGAAGATCCGCTCCACTACAACCATCAGGCCTTCCGCCCGTGGCGCCTGCAGGCGCTGGCTTTCAAGGCGATCCGCCACCTGCGCCGGGATTACCCCCTGTGGCGCGATTTTCCCTACGAATACGAGCACGACCGGCTGGCGATCGACCTCATCAACGGCTCGGAGATCCTGCGCGAGTGGGTGGACGACCGCAACTCGCGCCCCGGCGATCTCGACGCCCTGGCCCTGGCCGACGAGCGCGAATGGGACGAAGCCCGGCGGCCTTTCCTGCTGTATTGATCGTTGCCGGCTGTCGTCGGGAGCAATAAAAAAGGGCGCCGCAGTGGCGCCCTTTCCGCATCGACGGCCGGCGAATCAGCCGACGGCCTTGAGGGTTACGCTGGCGTCCACCTTGCCGATGATCTTCTGCAGGCCGCGACGGGTGGCGGTGTTGAGCACCAGCGGGGCCATCACGTTGGCGCGCACTGGCGCGGCGCCTTCGCTGCGGCTGACGATCAGCAGCACGCTGGCGTCGTCGGCGCTGCCCAGCTGCAGGGCGGCGACTTCGTCATCACCGAGGGTGAATTCGTAATTGAGGCCGAGGATGTCGGGCGTGGTGACGGTGAAGGCCACCTGGGGATCGTCCAGGCACTGGAGCACGAACAGCTTGGGCGCATCGTTGTCGGCGGCGTGCACCAGGGTGAACTGGCGGCAGCTCTCGAAGCCGGGCAGGCCGGCCGGAAAATCGATGATGCGGTCGGCCGAGACTTCCATTTCGCCGACGACGGGACTGGTGATCTTCATGGTTGTTCCCCCTTGTTATGAGCGCGGGCAGGCGCGAATGTCCGCGCCCTCGGATGCGTTCTTTCATCATAGGCGGGCCAGGGGGAATCAACCCCGGGAGAAGAGGGGTTTTTTGACGGCTTTCCCGCGCTTGGGGGGGGGTGCGTGAACGAAAAAAAGGGACGTCCGAAGACGTCCCTTGATCTGGCTTGCAGCTACCGCCGCGACTTAGCGGTCGCGGTTGAAGGTGCGGCCGGCACGCGGCTTGCCGCCGTCGCCGCTGCGGCCACCGCCAAAGCCGCTGCCGGCGTTGTGGTGGGTCGAGCTGCGCTTGGCCACATGGGGGAACTCGGTGCGGTGTTCCGGGTGACGCGGACGGTCGGCGAATTCGGTGCGACGGTTGTCGCCGAAATCACGGGTGCCTTCGCTGCGGCCGGCCCACGGGCTGGCCGGGCGGCTGTCGCCACGGGTGTCGTCACGACGCTCGTTGCGATCGAAACGGCCACCGCCGAAACCGCCGGCGGGCTTGTCGCCGAAGCGGGCGCCACCGTGGCCGGCGGACGGACGCTTGTCACCGAAGCGCGGCGCGTTGCCGAAGCTGCGGCCGCCTTCGCGACGGGGGCCGCCGGGGCGGCGGTCGTCGGCCGGCATGGTGCTGCGCGGCTCGAGGCCCGGCAGGGTGTGCACGGCCAGCGGCTGGCGGGTGTAGCGTTCGATGGCGCGCAGCAGGCGCACGTCACGGCGCTCGGCCAGGCTGATCGCGATGCCGCTTGATCCGCCACGGCCGGTGCGGCCGATGCGGTGGACGTAGTCGGCGGCAACCTTGGGCAGGTCGTAGTTGATCACGTGGCTGATGGTGCGCACGTCGATGCCGCGGGCGGCAACGTCGGTGGCGATCAGCACGCGCAGGTGGCCGCGACGGAGTTGATCCAGGGTGCGGGTGCGCATGCGCTGGTTCATGTCGCCGTGCAGGGCGGCAACCGAGTGACCCATGGACTCGAGGTTGAGGGTCAGGGCGTCGGCGTCACGCTTGGTGGCGGTGAACACGATGGCCTGATCCACGCCGACATCGCGCAGCAGGCCGTCGAGCAGGCGGTTCTTGTGGCCGATGTCGTCGGCAACCATCAGGCGCTGTTCGATGTTCTCGTGGCGGGTCTGGGCGGAATCGATCTCGATACGCTCGGGATCCTTCAGCAGGCGCTGCATCATGCGGGCGACCTGGCCGTCGAGGGTGGCGGAGAAGAACAGGGTCTGGCGGTTGGCCGGCAGGCGGGCACAGATGGCCTCGATGTCGTCCACGAAGCCCATGTCGAGCATGCGGTCGGCTTCGTCGAGGATCAGGATCTCGAGACGGGCGAAGTCGATGCGGCCGCTGTTCATCTGGTCCATCAGGCGGCCAGGGGTGGCCACGAGGATTTCATAGGGGCTGGACAGCAGCTTGTTCTGCACCGGGTAGGGCATGCCGCCGACGACGCTGACGGCCTTGGCGTAGCGCAGGTTCTTGCCGTAGCGCTTGGTGGCTTCGGTGACCTGCACGGCCAGTTCGCGGGTCGGGGTGAGCACCAGCACGCGGGGGCCGCGGGCCTTGATGGTCGGCTCGGTGGTCAGACGCTCGAGGGAGGGCAGCATGAAGGCTGCGGTCTTGCCGGAGCCGGTCTGGCTGGAGACGACGAGATCCTTGCCGGCGAGGGCGGCAGGGATGGCGGCTTGCTGAACGGAGGTGGGGTCGGTGTAGCCGGCTTCGTTGACGGCTTTGACAATGTTCTCGGACAGGCCGAGGCTGGCGAAATCCATGTTCGCTTCCTTTATCTTTGTACTGCGGATGCGGTGCCCGCGAAGAAAAAACGGCAACGCGTCGCGGCGCAGGGTGCGCGCGCAACAATAAGGCTGCCTGACTGGCATATCGGCACTAACCGATCAGGACAACCTCTCGTCGAATACGGGAGATATAGAAGGTCAGGGACGATGTGACTCGGTGCGAACCGCTTTGCACCGGACCGTGCACTATAGCGATAATGACAGGGCGACACAAGAAAAATGTTGCGGCGCAAAAAATCAACCGGCCCGAGGCGGGGGGGGGGCGTGCGGCTGTCCGCCGTCGGTTGCGTTACTTTGTGTGTCGTAAAGGGCGCTGGTGGCGGGCTTCCTCGCGCCGGGGTGGCGCCCCGATTATTGTTGACCCCTCATCCAAAAAGGAACATCGATGCGTTTCGACAACAGCCGGGAGAGCAGCAACGTCGAGGACCGGCGCGGCGGAGGTGGCGGCGGTCTGCCCATCGGCGGGCGGGGGATCGGCCTGGGCACGATCGTGCTGGCGCTGGTGGCGATGTATTTCGGGGTCGATCCGAGCGTCGTGCTGAACCAGGCGGTGCAGGCGCCGGCGCCCAGCGCGTCGCGCCCCGCGGGGCCGCCGGCCAATGATGCGGAGACGGTGTTCATCCGCCACGTGCTGGCCGAGACCGAAGACACCTGGACCCAGCTTTTCCGCGCCGGTGGCAAGGAATACGTCGAGCCGACGCTGGTGCTGTTCACCGGCGCCACCCGCACCGCCTGTGGCGTGGGGCAGGCGGCGATGGGGCCGTTCTATTGCCCGGCCGACCGGAAGGTGTACATCGACCTGGCCTTCTACCAGGAGCTGAAGACCCGCTTCAAGGCGCCGGGCGATTTTGCCCAGGCCTACGTGATCGCCCACGAGGTGGGCCACCACGTGCAGAACCTGCTGGGGATTTCCGAGAAGGTGCAGGCGGCGCGGGAGCGGGCCAGCGAGCGGGAGGCCAACGCGCTGTCGGTGCGCCTCGAGCTGCAGGCCGACTGCCTGGCTGGCGTGTGGGCAAAGAACGCCGACGCGGCCCGGGGCATCCTCGAGGCCGGCGACGTGGATGAGGCGCTGCGTGCCGCCACGGCGATCGGCGACGACAGCCTGCAGAAGCAGGCCCAGGGTTACGCGGTGCCCGACAGCTTCACCCACGGCTCGGCGGAGCAACGGGTGCGGTGGTTCCGGCGCGGGATGGAATCTGGCCAGCTGAACGCCTGCAACACCTTCCAGGCGCGCTCGCTGTAACGCGCTTTACCCTGGCCGCCGGCGGACGCCTGTCAGGTGTTCGCCGGCGGTTTGCCGTTGACGGCTTCGCGCAGCGCGCTGTCGAGGCCTTGCTGGGTGCTCTGGATGAGGCCGGCGAGGTCGATGGCGAGGGCGGCGTCGTCGTCGGAGAGGGCGCGCTGCAGGGCGGCGCCGTCCCGGTAGAGGTTCTGGTTGATGGGGGTGAGGGCGCGGGTGAGCGCGGCGAGGCGGGCTGCGGTTTCCCGCCGGGCGATGCGTTCGCGGGCAAGGCCGAAGCCCAGGAGGGCGCAGCCCGCCGTCAGAACGAGCCCGATCCACAGGTGGAGCGGCTGGATGGCGGTGGCCGGGGCGCTGGGCTGGCCGGGGTTGTAGACCGTGTCGAGCCAGCGGTTTTTGGCAGTGGCGATGTCGGTGGGGGTGACGGATTCGAGCGCCCGGCGCAGGATTGCGGCGAGCTCGGGGGCGTTCTTGGTGACGCCGAAGTAGAGCTCGCTGTCGCCGTCGGGCACGTGGCCGGCGATGTAGAGCGTGCCGAGGAAGCGCGACTGGATCAGCCGGTTGACCGCATGGAGGTTGCCGATCGTCACGTCGGCCGAGCCGGCCGCCACCAGGCTGAGGGCTTCTTCCTGGGTGGCGACCTCCATCAGCTGGATGCTCGGGTAGGCGCTGCGGATGCGGTTGATCAGGAAGTGATCCTTCAGCAGGGCCAGCTTGCGCCCGGCAAAACTGGCCAGATCCCACACCTGCTGGAAGTTGCTGCGGGTGACGATGGCGGTGGGCGACGACAGGTAGGGGCCGATGAAATGCAGGTGCTCGCGGCGCTCGGGGGTGTTGGCGACCGCCACCAGCACGTCGAGCTCGCCGCTGGAGGTCTTCCTGAGCACCGACGACCAGGGGCCGGCGGTTTCTTCCACCGTGAGGCTGGCCTTGTCCCGCAGGAGGCGGAACAGCTCGATGGAATAGCCCTCGGCCTGGTGGTGGCGGTTGGTGTAGGTGAGCGGGTAGAAGGCCTGGTCGTAGCCCATCCGCACCGGGCCGTGGCTGAGCAGCCAGGCCTGCTCGGCGGCGGTGAGCTGGAAGGACGCGCCGGGGATGCCCTCGCCCGGCGGCAGGTAGCGGCGGACCAGCGCCTTGCCTTCTTCATCGCTGATGAAGCGCATCGCCTTTTGCAGGATGGCCATCAGCGTCGGCTGGGTGTTGCTCACCGCGAAGGCCATCGCCGAGAGGTTGGCGTCGAAGCGCTGGCGGACCTGCAGGTTGGCCAGCCCGAGCTGCTCGATGTAGAAGTGGGCGACCGCCAGCATGCCCACGTAGGCGTCGGCGTCGCCATTGGAGACGGCGCGCAGGGCCTCCTCGGTGGTGGCGGTCTCCACGAAGATGGCCCGCGGGCGGCTGCGCATGAGCACGTCGCGGGACGCGTGGCCCTTTTCGATGGCGATCCGGATGCCGTCCAGGTTGCCCGGCAGGGCGATCGCACCGCTGCCGCCGCGGGTGACGACGATGGGCGGCGAATGCAGGTAGCCACCGGAGAACAGGAACTTGCGCCGGCGCGATTCGGTGGGCGTGAGGGTGGGGATGAGGTCGATCTGGCCCCGTTCCAGCGCCTGCAGCGTGTCCGGGAAATCGTTGTAGCGGGTGAATCTGAAGCGCAGGCCGGTGCGCCGGCTGAGGAGCTCGAGATAATCGGCGCTCGGGCCGGTGTAGCGCTTGTCGCGCCAGGCGTAGAACGGCTGGTAGTCGGGCCCGTTGCCGACCCGCAGCTCGGGGTGGGCGTCGAGCCACATGAGTTCGGCGTGGCTGAGGCTGGCCCGGAAACGCGTCACCGGGTCGCCGTCCCAGTCGGTTTCGTTGCGGGCGGCGCTGGCCACGGCGGTGGCGAGGCATCCGGCGACGGCCAGACAGAGCAGCAGCAGGCGAACGAGGCGTACAGCCAGGGCCTGGCTGGAGTGATTCATGGCTTTGAAATGACCGGATGGCACGGGAATGCGAATGGTATTCGTTTTCCCGCGCCGTGGGCGATCCGGGACAACAGGGTGCCCCGGAGGGCGATCAGCCCGCGAGTTTGGCGAAGGCGTCGACCACTTCCGGCGGCGCCTGGACCAGCTCGATCAGCACGCCTTCACCGCCGATGGGGAACTCTTCGTTGCCCTTGGGGTGCAGGAAGGTGATGTCGAAACCGGCCGCGCCCTTGCGGATGCCGCCCGGCGCAAAGCGCACGCCGTTGGCGCTCAGCCACTCGACGGCCTTCGGCAGGTCGTCCACCCACAGGCCCACGTGGTTGAGCGGGGTGGTGTGCACGGCGGGCTTCTTCTCGGGGTCGAGGGGCTGCATCAGGTCGACCTCGACCTTGAACGGGCCCTTGCCCATGGCGGTGATGTCCTCGTCCACGTTCTCGCGCTCGGACTTGAAGTTGCCGGTGATCTCGAGACCGAACATGTCCACCCACAGGGTGCGCAGGCGATCCTTGGACGGGCCGCCGATGGCGATCTGCTGGACGCCGAGAATCTTGAAAGGTCTGGTCATGGTTGTTCTCCCTCGTTTATCTAGTAAGAACCGGAAATTGTACGAGCGGGGGCCGGGGCGAGGAAGGGGCGCGGTGCCGATGGTGGTTCCGGGCGGCTAATGTGGAAGTGATGGTGAGCTGGCGACCCAGCAGGCTGGCTGCGTGACGACATTAAGATATCGCTTAAGCATTTATTAAGTTTTGGACGGGATAATCGCGGCTGGCCCGGCCGAGCCTGTCGTGCCGCCTGCGGCGGGGGTGTCGGGTGCCGTCATCACCCACTGGAGCGTCCCATGAAATTCGAATTCAAGCCTGGCCTCGCCGTGCTGGCCTGCCTGCTCGCCCCGCTGTCCGTTGCCCAAGCCGCCACCGGCGCCGAGCCGATCCAGCCTATCGCCCCCGCCCGCGTTGCCAGCCCGGCCACGGCCGAGCTGGGCAAGATGCTGTTCTTCGATCCGCGTCTGTCGAAGTCCGGCTTCATCTCGTGCAACTCGTGCCACAACCTGTCGATGGGGGGCAGCGACAACCTCAAGTCGTCCATCGGCCATGGCTGGCAGAAGGGCCCGATCAACGCGCCGACGGTGCTCAACTCGCGCTTCAACCTGGCCCAGTTCTGGGATGGTCGCGCGGCCGACCTGAAGGCCCAGGCCGGCGGCCCGATCGCCAATCCGGGCGAGATGGCCTACAGCCATGAGCTCGCCGTGAGCACCCTGAAGACCATCCCCGGCTACCGCGGCGCCTTCAAGAAGGCCTTCGGCTCCGACGAGGTGACCATCGACCGCGTGACCCAGGCCATCGCCACCTTTGAAGAAACCCTGGTGACGCCGGATTCGCGCTTCGACAAGTGGCTGAAGGGCGACAGGAAGGCGCTGACTGCCGACGAGCTGGCCGGTTACAAGCTGTTCAAGGACAGCGGCTGCGTGGCCTGTCACAACGGCCCGGCGGTGGGCGGCAATTCGTACCAGAAGATGGGCGTGGTGGAGCCGTACAAGGCCAGCAGCCCGGCCGAGGGCCGCGTGGCGGTGACCGGCCAGGACGCCGACCGCTTCAACTTCAAGGTGCCCACGCTGCGCAATGTGGAACTCACCTATCCGTACTTCCACGACGGCGCTGCCAACACCCTGCCCGAAGCCGTGGACACCATGGGCCGGGTGCAGCTGGGCCGCAAGTTCAGCGCCGACGAGAACGCCCGCATCGTGGCCTTCCTGAAGACGCTGACCGGCAAGCAGCCGCAGTTTGCGATGCCGATCCTGCCGCCGTCGGCCGACGCAACGCCGCGGCCGAAGCCCTTCGACTGAGGGCGTTTCCGCGTCGATCCGGAACCCGCTTCCGCCCTCAGGCGGGGCGGGTTTTTTGTTGGGGGATCAGCCCAGCCACTCGACGCTGGCGCACAGCAGATAGCCGGCGCCGTAGACCGTCTTGATGATCTTCGGGTCCTGCGGGTCGTCTTCGAGCTTGCGGCGCAGGCGGGAGATGCGCACGTCGATGCTGCGGTCGAAGGGGTCGAGCTCGCGCTCGCCGATGAGTTGCTCGCGGGTGAGGATCTTGTTGGGGCGCTTGAGGAGCGTCTGGAGCAGCGCGGCTTCGGCGGCGGAGAGGCTCACCTCGCGGCCGTCTTCGTGGGTGAGGCTGAGGCGGCCGATGTCGAAGTGCCAGCCGGCGAAGCGCACCGCACTGTGGCCGGCGGCCTCGCTGGCCGGGGTTTTCTGGTAGCGGCGCAGGATGGAGCGCACCCGGGCGACCAGTTCGCGGGGCTCGAAGGGCTTGACCAGGTAGTCGTCGGCGCCGAGCTCGAGGCCCAGCACGCGGTCGGTGAGGCCGTCGCGGCCGGTGAGGATCAGCGCCGCGCAGGGGTGGTTCTCCTGGAGTTCGCGCAGGACCTGCAGGCCGTCCATGTCGGGCAGGCCCAGGTCGAGGATGGCGAGTTCGGGCTGCACCCGGCGGGCGCGGGCAAGCAGCGCCCGGCCGGTGCCGAAGGTCTCGCTGCGGAAACCGTATTCGGTGAGGGTGCCGGCGATCAGCCGGGCGATGTCGGCTTCGTCCTCGACGACGAAGATGAGCGGCGTGTCCTTGTCGGGCGTGGTCATGGGGCGGTGGGCTCCGAGGGGGCGAAGGGGGCCACGGCGCTGCGGATGGCGGCGGCGAGGGCGGCCCGGTCGAAGGGTTTGCGCAGGGTCGGGATGCCGGGCGTGCCCGGCGGTGCGTCGCCTGTGGCGTAGCCGGTGATCAGCAGTATCGGCAGTGTAGGCCGAAGGGTGCGGGCGGCGGCGGCCAATTCGCGGCCGCCCATGGCGGGCATCACGGTGTCGGAGACGAGGAGGGCGATGTCCTCGACCGCCTCGAGCATCGCCCGGGCCTCGAAGCCGTTGGCGGCCTCGATCACCGGAAAACCCAGCTCGGTGAGCTGCTGGCGGATCACCTTGCGTACTTCGGGCTCGTCCTCGACCAGCAGCACCAGGCGGCTTTTGGCGGCGAGGTCGATGGTCTCGGGCGGCGGAACGGCGGGGGCGGCAGCGGGCGTGTCGGTCATCGGCACGATGAAGCGCACGTTGGTGCCCTTGCCCGGGGTGCTGAGGATGCGGATGTTGCCGCCGGACTGGCGGATGAAGCCATACACCATCGCCAGCCCGAGGCCGCTGCCGGTGCCGAAGGCCTTGGTGGTGAAGAAGGGCTCGAAGAGCCGCGGCAGGAGTTCCGGCGGGATGCCGGTGCCGGTGTCGGAGACGTCGAACTGCACGTATTCGCCGGCGGGCACCTCGACCAGCAGGGCGAGGCTGGTGGACACATGCCGGCGCGCTACCGCGATGCGCAGCTCGCCGCCGTCCGGCATCGCGTCGCGGGCGTTGATGGCGAGGTTGAGGAGGGCGTTCTCGAGCTGGTGCGGGTCCACCAGGGCGTAGAGCTTCTCGGTGGGCAGCTCCAGATGGATGGCGACGCGCTCGGTGAGGGAGCGCGACAGCAGCTGGGTCATGCCGTGCACCAGCGCGCCGACTTCCACCGGGCTGGGCTCCAGCGGCTGCTGGCGGGAGAAGGTGAGCAGCCGGCGGATCAGCTCGGTGCCGCGGCGGGCGGCGGAGAGCGCGGGGTCGAGGAAGTCGTCGAAGCCCTGGCCCGGCGGCAGCTTGTCTTTCAGGGTGGCGAGGTTGCCGGTGATGATGGTGAGCAGGTTGTTGAAATCATGGGCGAGGCCGCCGGTGAGCTGGCCGACGGCTTCCATCTTCTGGGCCTGGATCAGCGCGGCCTGGCTGGCCTTCTGCTCGGTGATGTCGATGGACAGCACGAAGAAGCCCTGCACGCCGCCGGCGATCGACGCCTCCGGCACCAGCGCGCTGCGGGCGTACACCTGCTTGCCGGCGGCGTTGGTGCGGGAGTATTCGTAGCTGACCTGCTCGCCGGTGGCGGCCTGCTCGAGGTAGGGCTTGATCTGGGCGTAGGCCTCGGGGCCGAAGACTTCCTCGATGCTGCGCCCGACGATGGCATCCCGATCGAGGCCGAACCATTCGGTGTAGCCGCGGTTGGCGAAGCGGTAGCGCTCGCCGGCGTCCACGTAGGCGATGAGCGCGGGGATCGCGTCCATGATGAGGCGCAGGCGCTCCTCGCTGCGCGACAGCTGGCCGGCCAACGCGTCGAGGCGGGTGGTGGCGGCTTCGAGCTCGGCGGTGCGGGCGCGGACGCGGGTTTCGAGCTCGGCGTTCTGGCTCTCGATGAGGGTTTCGTAGCGGCGCTGCTCGGTGATGTCGGTCCACAGCGACACGAAACCCAGGTTGGGAATGGGCACGCCGCGGATTGCCAGCACCTGGCCGTTGGGGCGGGTGCGCTCGGCGCTGTGAGGCTGGAAGGCGCGCACCGAGGCCATGCGCTCGGCGATCAGGCGTTCCACGTCGCCGCTGCCGTACTCACCCCGCTGGAAGTTGAAGCGCAGGAATTCCTCGAAGGGCGTGCCGACGCGCACCAGATCTTCGGGGAAGTCCAGCAGGCGCAGCAGGGCCTTGTTCCAGGTGACGAGCTTGGGCGTGGCGTCGAACACCGCGATGGCCTGGTCGAGCAGGTCGAAGCCGGCGAGGAGCAGATCGTAGCGGCGCAGCTCTTCGGGGGAGCTGGGCTTGATGAACGGCGTGGCGATGCGGGCGATCATGCGGGCTGGCAGGCGATGAGTTCGAGGAAGGCGTCCTCGGGCAGCGGGCGGGCAAACAGGTAGCCCTGGCCGTAGTCGCAGTGGGCGGCGATGAGGCAGTCGCGCTGGGCCTCGGTCTCGACGCCTTCGGCCACCACCTGCAGGCCGAGCTTGTGGGCCATGGCGATGATGGCCTCGGTAATGGCGAGATCGCTCGGGTCGGTGGTGAGGTCGCGGATGAAGGAGCGGTCGATCTTCAGGGTGTGGATGTCCATCCGCTTGAGGTAGGCCATCGCCGAGTAACCCGTGCCGAAGTCGTCGAGGGAGATCTGGATGCCCGCCGCGGCCATGCGGGCGAGCTGGGCGGTGACGGTGGGGCGCTCGTCCAGCAGCAGGCCTTCGGTGATCTCCAGCGCGATGCAGCTGCCGGGCAGGCGGCGGCGGTCGAGCTCGTCGAGCAGGACTTCGAGCGAGGTGCCGGTGGCGAACTGGCGCGGCGAGGCATTGACGGTGATCTGCACCGTCCGGGTGGAGCCTTCGGGCTGGAGGTCGCGCCAGCGGGCGACGGTGGCCACCGCCTGGCGGAACACCCAGGCGCCGATGGCGTCGATGAGGCCGAGCTCTTCGGCCACCGGGATGAACTCGGCCGGCGACACCGCGCCGCGCTGGGGGTGGGTCCAGCGCAGCAGGGCCTCGGCCTTGTGGATGCCGCCGTCGCCGAGCCAGGGGATGGGCTGGAAGTGCAGCGCGAGCTGGTGGTCGGTGAGGGCGCTGCGCAGGTCCTTGCCCAGCTGCACGCGCAGCATGGCGCGCTCCTGCATGGCGGGCGAGAAGTAGCAGAAGCGGTTACGCCCTTCTTCCTTGGCGTGGTACATGGCCTGGTCGGCGTTCTTGAGAATCTCCGCGGCGTTGCGGGCGTCCTGGGGGAAGAGGGTGATGCCGATGCTGGCCGACACATAGGCCTGCTCGTTGCCCAGCTGGAAGGGCTCGGTGAGGGTCAGGATGATGTCTTCGGCGATGCGCTCGATGGGCGCCCGCTCGGCGAGGCCCGGCAGCAGCACCGTGAATTCGTCGCCGCCCTGGCGGGCCACGGTGTCGGTGCCGCGCACGCAGGCCACCACCCGGCGGGCGGCTTCCATCAGCAGCCGGTCGCCGGCCTCGTGGCCGAGGGCGTCGTTGACCTCCTTGAAACGGTCGAGGTCGATGTACAGCACGGCCAGGCTGCCCTTGTCGCGCTGGGCGCGCTTGATCTGCTCGGCCAGGCGGTCGTTCAGGAGGCGCCGGTTGGGCAGGCCGGTGAGCGGGTCGTAGTTGGCCTGCATCCAGATCAGGGCTTCGGTCTGCTTGCGGTCGGTGATGTCGGTGATCACGCCCACGAGGCCGCCCACGCTGCCGTCGGAGCGCAGCCAGGTGGCCTTGTTGAAGATGACTTCCTTGCGCTGACCATCGGTGGATTCGACGGACGCTTCGTAGGTCTGCACGCCGGGGTGGTCGAAGAGCTGCTGGTCGGCCTCGTGGTAACGGGTGGCGAGTTCAGGCGGCGAGATGTCGAACACCGAGCGGCCGATGAGCTCGCCGCGCGGGCGGCCGATGTAGGTCTCGAAGGCCTTGTTGCAGCCCAGATAGCGGGCGTGGTCGTCCTTGAAGAACACCGGGCTGGGGATCGCCTCGACGAGCTGGCCGATGAAGTGGAGCTGCTCGACGGTGGTCTGCTCGGCGGCCTTGCGGGCGGTGACGTCGAGCATCAGGCCGATGATCGCCGGCCGGCCTTCCAGCTGGGTGCGGTTGCCGAAGACCTCCATCTCCAGCGTGCGCCCGTCCCGGTGCAGACCGCGGAAGGTGTAGTGGGCCGTGTTGGCCTCGCCGTTGATGCGCCGGGTCACGTTGGCGAGCACCCGCTCCCGGTCGCCAGGGGAGACGAACTGCTCGACCGCGGGGTGGGGGTGGAAGTCGTCCGGCGTGTAGCCGAACATCTCGGCGAAGCGCCGGTTGGCGTAGCGGACCACGTGATCCTGGATGACGTAGACGCCGATGAGGTCGTTGCGCAGCAGACCGAGCAGCAGCGACTCCGCTTCGCGGACGAGGGCGTCGGTCAGGGGGGGCGGAGGAGACATGGGGTGGCAGACGGACGGATGACGCTATTCTAGGACGGCTCGCGCTGCTTTTCCTGGCTTTGGCCGGCGAGTTGCCGTCGATAACGTTCCGGCGACATCCCGGTCCAGCCGGTGAAGGCGCGGTAGAAGGCCGAGGTGTCGGCGTAGCCCAGGTCGGCAGCCACCTGGGTGATGGGCTGGCGGGTCTTGGTGAGGCGGGCCAGGGCGATGTCGCGGCGCAGGGCTTCCTTGATGCCGCGGAAGCTCGCGCCTTCCTCGTCGAGGCGCCGGTGCAGGGTGCGCGGCGACATGTGCAGGCGGCTCGCCACGTTGTCCTGCGACAGGCTGGCGGGCAGGGCGTCGCGGATCAGGTCGCGGACGCGCAGCACGGTGGCCCGGTCGCGCCGGTAGAGCATGCTGATGCGGCCCGGCGCGCCTTCGAGGAAGCTGGCGAGGGCGGCCTCGTCGCGGCGGATCGGCAGGTCCAGCAGGGTGGCGTTGAAGTGGGCGGTGAGGCGCGGCCCGCCGACGAAGCGGGATAGCTCGGTGTAGACCAGCGCGTAGTCGTCGGCGTGGTCCGGGCGGCTGAACGGGAAGTCCACCGAATCCAGCGCCAGCCCGCGCCCGGCCAGCCAGCACGAAAGGCTGTGGATGAGGCGCAGCAGCCACTCGAAGGCGAACACCCGCGCCGGGTCGTCCGGGTGGGCGGTGAGGGGCGCGGCCTCGACGATGTGCAGCACGGCCCGGGTGTCGCGGCGCTCGATGCTCACCGCCAGATCGGGCAGCACGATGGACAGGAAGCGCCGGGCCCGGTCGAGGGCGTCGGCCAGGGTCGGGGCGCCGAGCATCCCGCGGCACAGGAACTCGAAGCTGCCCGGCCGCATGCTGCCGGAAAACAGCCCGAAGCCTTCGTCATCGAGGGCGGCGATGATCCGGTTGTAGAGGGTTGCGTAGCGATCCACCGGCACCCGGCTGGCCGCGTCTGCAAGATCGATGTCGAGCCCGGCAAGGTGAGGGGCCGGGTCGATATTGCGACGCAGCATTCCGGAAAGCATTCCGGTGACGAAACCCATTGATACGCTTGTGCGTTTGCGGGCTGCGGAGCTTGCCAAAGGGGGTTCTCCGATCCGGTTGTGTCAGGGCCGGCGACGCTGCCTGCCGTTTGGCGGATTTTGCACGAATCCCGTCGACAACGGCAATGGCAAAGGGGCGGGTGGCCTTCTACCATTCAGGGATTGATAAACATGAGTTGGGGGAGACACCATGACCGACCTGAGCGTTGCCAAGAAACTCGTCGCCTACAAGCCCAAGAACAAGGTGCGTTTCGTTACTGCAGCAGCACTTTTCGATGGCCATGACGCCTCGATCAACATCATGCGGCGGATTCTCCAATCCACCGGTTCCGAGGTGATCCACCTCGGCCACAACCGCTCGGTGGGCGAGATCGTCAATGCCGCGCTGCAGGAAGACGTGCAGGGCATCGCCATCACCTCGTACCAGGGCGGCCACGTCGAGTTCTTCAAGTACATGATCGACCTGCTGCGCGAGAACGGCGGCGAAAACATCAAGGTCTTCGGCGGCGGCGGCGGCGTGATCGTCCCGGCCGAGATCAAGGAACTCCACGACTACGGCGTCACCCGCATCTACTCGCCCGAAGACGGCGCCGTCCTCGGCCTGCAGGGCATGATCAACGACCTCGTCGAGAAGTGCGACCAGGACCTGTCCCACTCCGGCCCGCAAGGTGCCGACGCCGTGGTGGCGGCGCTCCAGTCGGGCGACCGCCGCGTGCTCGCCAAGATCATCACCGGCCTTGAAAACGGCGCCTACCCGGACGCCGTCAAGACCGCGGTCATCGAGGCCGCCAAGAGCCTCAAGACCCCGGCGCTGGGCATCACCGGCACCGGCGGCGCCGGCAAGTCCAGCCTCACCGACGAGCTGGTGCGCCGCTTCCGCCTCGACCAGAACGACCAGCTCCGCCTGGCCATCATCTCCATCGACCCGTCGCGCAAGCGCACCGGCGGGGCGCTGCTGGGCGACCGCATCCGCATGAATGCGATCGAGCATCCGAACATCTTCATGCGTTCGCTGGCCACCCGCGACACCGGCAAGGAAGTTTCCGTCTCCCTCCCCGAAGTCATCGCCGCCACCAAGCTGGCCGGTTTCGATCTCGTGATCGTCGAAACCTCCGGCATTGGCCAGGGCGATGCCGCCATCGTCCCCTTCGTCGATGTGTCGCTGTACGTGATGACCCCCGAATTCGGCGCTGCCAGCCAGCTCGAGAAGATCGACATGCTCGACTTCGCCGATTTCGTGGCCATCAACAAGTTCGACCGCAAGGGCGCAGAAGACGCCCTGCGCGACGTACGCAAGCAGTACCAGCGCAACCGTGAGCTGTTCACCACCAACACCGACGAGATGCCGGTGTTCGGCACCATGGCCGCCCGTTTCAACGACGACGGCGTGACCGCGCTGTACCAGGCGCTGGCCCCGGCGCTGGCCGCCAAGGGCCTCAAGCTGGGCAAGGCGACGCTGCCGCTCGTGACGGTGAAGGCCTCCAGCCGCGGCCGTGCCATCGTCCCGGCCGAGCGTGCCCGCTACCTGGCCGAGATCGCCGACAGCGTGCGCGGTTACCACAAGCACACGTCCGAGCAGGCCCGCATCGCCCGCGAACGTCAGGCCTTGCGCATTTCCAAGCAGCTCTTCGAAGGCTGCAAGAAAGACGCCGGCAGCTTTGCCGAGCTGATCGAATGGAAGGACGGCGAGCTCACCGGCACCTCCAAGAAGCTCCTCGACATGTGGCCGAAGACCGTCGAGCTGTACGCGGCCGACGAGTACGTGGTGAAGATCCGCGACAAGGAAATCCGCACTCAGCTCACCTCCGAATCCCTCTCCGGCAGCAAGATCCGCAAGGTCGCCCTGCCGCGTTTCGAGGACGACGGCGAGACGCTCAAGTTCCTGATGAAGGAAAACGTCCCCGGCTCCTTCCCCTACACCGCCGGCGTGTTCGCCTTCAAGCGCGAGGGTGAAGACCCGACCCGGATGTTCGCCGGCGAAGGCGACGCCTTCCGCACCAACCGCCGCTTCAAGAAGGTCTCCGAGGGCATGCCCGCGCATCGCCTCTCCACCGCCTTCGACTCGGTCACGCTGTACGGCTGCGATCCGGACCCGCGTCCGGACATCTACGGCAAGATCGGCAACTCCGGCGTGTCCATCGCCACGCTGGACGACATGAAGGTGCTGTACGACGGCTTCGACCTGGTCAACCCGACCACCTCCGTGTCGATGACCATCAACGGCCCGGCGCCGATCATCCTGGCGATGTTCTTCAACACCGCGCTGGAGCAGCAGCTCGCCAAGTTCAAGGCCCAGAATGGCCGCGACGCCACCGACGACGAATACCAGAAGATCCGCGAATGGGTGCTCGCCACCGTGCGTGGCACCGTGCAGGCCGACATTCTGAAGGAAGACCAGGGCCAGAACACCTGTATCTTCTCGACCGAGTTCGCCCTCAAGATGATGGGCGACATCCAGGAGTTCTTCGTCCATAACAAGGTGCAGAACTTCTACTCGGTGTCGATCTCCGGCTACCACATCGCCGAAGCCGGCGCGAACCCGATCAGCCAGCTGGCCTTCACGCTGTCCAACGGCTTCACGTATGTCGAGAGCTACCTCGCCCGCGGCATGCACATCGACGACTTCGCGCCCAACCTCTCCTTCTTCTTCAGCAACG
>JAKLLO010000043.1 GCA_023150095.1 Zoogloea sp.
CCTTCTGCCAGCAGGCGTCGATGACTTCCTGGCAGCGGCGCTGGATTTCGGGGTTGCCGCGCTGGACGGAGGCGAAGTCGAGATCGGCGGTGTTGGTGCCGGTGGCCATCGACGAGGCGGCACCGCCGCCCAGGCCGATCAGCATGCCCGGGCCGCCCAGCTGGATCAGCAGCGTGCCGGGGCCGAACTTGATCTTGAAAGATTGCTGATCCTGGATGCTGCCCAAGCCGCCGGCGATCATGATCGGCTTGTGGTAGCCGCGCACTTCGTCCTGCACGCTCTGTTCGAAGGTGCGGAAGTAGCCGGTGAGGTTGGGACGGCCGAATTCGTTGTTGAAGGCAGCGGCGCCCAGCGGGCCTTCGATCATGATGTCGAGGGCCGAGGCGATGCGCTCGGGCTTGCCGTAATGCTGCTCCCAGGGCTGCTCGAAGCCGGGGATCTCGAGGTTGGACACCGAGAAGCCGGCGAGGCCCGCCTTGGGCTTGGAGCCGCGGCCGGTGGCGCCTTCGTCGCGGATCTCGCCGCCAGAGCCGGTGGAAGCGCCCGGGAAGGGCGAGATCGCCGTCGGGTGGTTGTGGGTCTCGACCTTGGCGAGGATGTGGGTGAGCTCGTTGCGGAACTGCCACGCGCCGTTTTCGTCCGGATAGAGCTTGTCCACCGCCGCGCCCTCGATCACCGAGGCGTTGTCGGAATAGGCGACGACGGTGCCTTCCGGGTGGGCCTTGTGGGTCTCGCGGATCATGCCGAACAGCGTTTTGTCCATCGGCCGGCCGTCGATCACCCAGTCGGCGTTGAAGATCTTGTGGCGGCAGTGCTCGGAGTTCGCCTGGGCGAACATCATCAGTTCGACGTCGGTCGGGTTGCGGCCCATCCGGGTGAAGTTTTCCACCAGATAGTCGATCTCGTCTTCCGACAGCGCGAGGCCCAGCTCGCTGTTGGCGATCACCAGCGCATCACGGCCCTTGGCGATGATGTCGACAGTGGTGAGCGGTTGCGGCTGATAGTGGTGGAACAGCGCATGGGCGGCGTCGGGGTTGTCGAGCACCGACTCGGTCATGCGGTCGTGGATCACCGGGAAGACGGCTTCGCGGTCGCGGGCGTCGAGAGCGCCGCGCACATCGAAGGAGAAGGCCGTGCCGCGCTCGACGCGGATCACCTTGTCGAAACCGCACTGGTGGGCGATGTCCGTCGCCTTCGACGACCACGGGGAGATGGTGCCCAGGCGCGGCGTGACCACCAGCATCGAACCGGCCGGCGCATCGCCTTCCGGGTGGGCGCCGAGGAGATCCGCCAGCCGGGCCAGTTCGTCCACGTCGAGCGGAGCACTGACCTCCGCAAAATACCAGTGCTCGGCCGCCAGCCCCTTCAGGCGTGGCAGGGCGGATCTGACCGCGTCGTTGAGCCGGGCAAGGCGGGAACTGGAGAAGGCGGGCGCACCGCGCAGCTTGAGGATTTCGGACATGGCAGGGATGGGCGCGAAGTTGAAACCGGCCCGGATCGGGCGTCTGGCACGATCCGGACACGTAAAGACCGGGCATTATACCCGAGCGTCGCCGGTGCTCCGACCGCACGTTTGATTGGCGCATCGCAACAACGGCAAAAATGAAGCGCGCCAGAATGTGAGATAATTATCGGTCGCCTCCATTTTACATTCGTGGCCCATGACAACCCGTCGCTCCAACTTCCTGTCGTCGCGCGTTTTCTGGGCCATCGCCGTGGTCTTCTGCGCCATCGAGGGAGCGATCCTGACCCTGGCCTACGAACGCAACATCGACCAGATCGAGCTCTCGGATCAGGTTGCGCTGGTGCGGGAATCAACCATCGTCGTGTGGCGGCTGGCAGCAGGCACCAGCGTCGTGTCGGGCAGCGAATTTCCGGACAACCCGACCATCACCGACCCCCAGTTCGTCTGGCTCTCCGCAGCCCTCCAGGGCCTGCGCACCGGCGGTGAGGTACAGGGGCTCGACGGCACCGTCTTCCACCTCTTCCCGATCGAAGCCGCCGACACCCGGCACACCCTCACCGACGCCATCGTCCGCTGGAGCAGCTTCCTGCGACTGCACACCCACTCCCCGGGCTCCAGCACGGCCTACGAAGAACTCCGCGCCCTCGGCCCGACCCTCGCCGGATTGGGCATCCACCTGGCCGAGAAACGCGAAGAGGCAAGCCGCGCCGCCATGCGGCTGGTCATCCTCGCGCTGGGCACCAGCGTGCTGGCCTTCGTGATCGTCGGCACGCTGCTGATTCGCCAGACCCGCCGCTTCGAGCGCTCCGGCCAGCTGATGCGTTCGATGATGAACCAGATCGGCGCGGGGGTCTGCATCCTCGGCAGCACCGACAAGATCGCCGACGCCAACCGGGCCGCCTGCCGCATGCTCGGCCGCCCGCGCCGCGAGTTGCGGGGCAAGCGCCTCGACGAGATCCTCCAGGAAAACGACGGCGTCTGGACCGGCGAGCGCCCCGACGGCATGCCGCTGGCCATCGAGCGCATCCCCGGAATGATCCAGAGCGAGAAAGGCCCGCTGCGCATCGTCACCCTCCTCGACATCACCGCCCGCCACCTCACCAACGAATGCCTCCAGCACCTGGCCAACCACGACCCGCTCACCGGCCTGCCCAACCGTGGCTTCCTTGAAGGCTACTTCACCCGCGAACTCACCCGCAGCCGCAAGCAAGGGCTGATCCTGGGCGTCGCCGCGGTCGACCTCGACGGTTTCAAGCCGGTCAACGACACCTACGGACACGCGGTCGGCGACGAGCTCCTCGTCCAGATCGCCCAGCGCTTCACGTCTGCCCTGCGCATCAGCGACCTGATCGCCCGCACCGGCGGCGACGAATTCGTCGGCATCTTTCCCGACGTGGGCAACCGGGAGAGCCTGTCCTTCCTGTGCGAAAGGCTGCTCGGCGTGTTCGACCACCCCTTCCAGGTCAAGGGGCACGTGATCTCCCTCACCGGCAGCATCGGCCTCGCCATCGCCCCGGACGACGGCGAGGATCAGGACAGCCTGCTGCGCGCCGCCGACGCGGCCATGTACCGGGCCAAGCAGGCCGGCCGCCGCCGCATCCAGCTCACCGCGGTGGGCACCCCTGGGCGGGCCGCCTGACGCCTGTTTCGGGGCAGGCCTGGTATCAGGTAAACTGCACTGTTTTGTCGCACGAACCTGCCTTGCACCTGCCTGCATCCACCGACCACGCCGACCCGCCCATCCGCGACACCTTCCCGCTGGGTTGGGCGCTCGCGCCTGCGCTCGTCCTGGCCGGGCTTGCCGGTGTCCTTGCCTTGGCTGGCAACAACCAGCACCTGTTCGTCGAACTCAACGCTGCCAGCGGCAAGCTGCCGCCGCGCCTGTGGGCCATGATCACCGTCTGCGGATCGGTGCTCGGCGCCATCGCGATCCTTGCCGCCACCATCAAGACCCAGCCCCGCTGGCTGGCCTCCGCCTTCATCGGCGCACCGCTCGCCACCCTTTTCAGCGAAGGCGGCAAGCGTTATTTCGACGTGATGCGCCCAGCCGGCGTGCTGGAGCCCGACAGCTTCAACCTCATCGGCCAAAAGCTTTACGTCCACGCCTTTCCGTCGGGGCACGCGGTCACCGCCTTCTGCGTGGCCGCGGCGATCATCCTCGCCTGGCCGAAACCTGAGAACCGCTGGCGTGCCGGGCTCGCCGGCCTGCTGCTCGCCAGCCTCGTCGCCTTCTCGCGGATCGCCGTCGGCGCCCACTGGCCGCTCGACATCCTCACCGGCGCGGCTGGCGGCTGGCTCGCCGGCGCCCTCGGCGCATGGATCACCACCCGCAGCGATTTCCTCCACTCGCCCCGCGGCGCCCGGGTGATGGCCACCATCGCCCTCGCCACCAGCCTGGCGATGCTGTTCATCGACCTTGGCCAGCCGGATGCGCGCCTGTTCCGCATCAGTCTGGCCGCCTGGGGGATCGGTGGTGCCGCCGCGGCCCTCATGGAAGACCGGGAGCCGCGCACATGAACCTCAAGCGACTTCTCGCCATCGCCGTCTCGGCGGGGCTGCTCGCCTGGCTGATGGCCGACGGCCGCTGGCGCGGGCTGGGCGAGGTGATCCAGCGCCTCAGCGGACCGACTCTCGCCCTGTCGGCGGCGGGCTTCGCCCTCTCCTATCTGCTGCGCGCGCTACGCATCTACGACGAATTCCGCGCCCAGGCCGACGGACGCTTCGGCACCTGCCTGCGCATCACCCTCATCCACAACGCGATGATCAACGTCGTGCCCTTCCGGGGTGGCGAGGCGGCCTTCCCGATCCTGCTCCGGCAGAACTTCGGCGTGCCGCTGCCCCGGGCGATTGCGTCGCTGTTCTGGTTCCGCCTTCAGGATGCCTTCGTGGTGATGGCGCTGGCCGCCGTCGTGTGGCCCGGCCTGCATCCCGCGCTCAAGGCGCTGGCCGTGGCTGGCGTGCTGCTGATGGCCTGGTGGCTGCCCCGCTGGGCGCGGGCGCCCCACGCCTGGGCCGACGGCAGCGGCCTCACCGCAAAATTTGCCAAGGTGCGTGACGCCTTTGCCGAGAGCACCAGGCACGCCCGCTACGGCTGGGTATGGACCATCGCCAACTGGACGGTGAAGCTCGCCGCCCAGGCCTGGCTGCTCGCCGCGCTGATCCCCGCCGCCCTCGACGTGGGCGCGGCTGGCGCCCTCGGCGCCGAACTCGCCGCGATCCTCCCGATACAAGGCGTGGCGGGCTTCGGCACCTACGAGGCCGGCGCCGCCGCCGCCCTGCTGCCCAGCGGCGTACCCCTCCAGGCCGGCCTGCAGGCCGCCCTGGCCCTGCACCTTTTCGTGATCGCCTGCGCGGTCACCTCCGGGGCGATCGCCTGGCTTTTCCCCGCCGCGACGGCACCGGAAACGCGCGCCGACGCCCCGTCCGACATACAATCCGCCTCGTCCGCCGCCGACGGGGCGCCCACCCGAACTTCAGCCGACTGACCACCATGACCGACGTCACCCAATACGATTCCCCGCTCCCGCCCGCCAAGGCGGAGATTCCCGCCGATCTGCCGCCCCATCGCCTGTCGGTGGTCGTGCCGCTCTACAACGAGGAAGACAACGTGGATCCGCTCCTCGCGCGCATCCACCTCGCCCTCGACGGCTACCCCTACCCGTGGGAAGTGGTGATCGTCGATGACGGCTCGTCCGACAACACCGTACCCAACCTCGAGAAGGCTGCGGCCCGCCTCGGCCCCCACGTGCGCATCGTCGCGCTGATGCGCAACTTCAAGCAGACCGCCGCCATGCAGGCCGGCCTCGACGCCGCCCGCGGCGACGTGATCGTGACCATGGACGGCGACCTCCAGAACGACCCGATCGACATTCCGCGGATGGTCGGCCGCCTGCTGCGCGAGGACCTCGACCTCGTCGCCGGCTGGCGCAAGAACCGCAAGGACGGGATGATCCTGCGCAAGATCCCCTCCAAGATCGCCAACCGCCTGATCGCCCGCATCACCGGCGTGCACCTCCAGGATTACGGCTGCTCCCTCAAGGCTTTCCGCGCCACCGCGATCAAGAACGTGCGCCTGTACGGCGAGATGCACCGCTTCATCCCGGCGTGGCTCGCCACCGTCACCACCCCGCGCAAGATCGCCCAGGAAGTCGTCACCCACCACGCGCGGATGTTCGGCGAATCCAAGTACGGCATCTCCCGCACCTTCCGGGTGATCCTCGACCTGATCTTCGTGTACTTCTTCATGCGCTTCCGCACCCGTCCGGGCCACTTCTTCGGTGGCATCGGCCTGGGCCTGGGCGCGCTGGGCATGCTGATCCTCACCTACCTCACCGGCCTCAAGCTCTTCACCGGCGCCTCCATCGGCACCCGGCCGATGTTCTTCGGTGGCTTCTTCTTCGTGATCGCCGGCATCCAGATGGTCACCACCGGCGTGCTGGCCGAGCTGCTCACCCGGGTGTACTTCGAATCCGGCCAGAGCCAGGCCTACGTTGCCCGCGAAACCTCGCCCCTCGACGATGGTCAGGGCTGGCACACCGCCAAGGCCTGATCCAGCGTTTGCCCATGATCGGTCACGCCAGCGCCGAAAGGCGGCTCGCGGGTAGCACCCTCGGCCGCCTGATCCTTGTCCTGCCCTTCGTCGCCTTCCTGCTCCGGCTGGGAGGAGCGCCGCTTTTCGACGTGGACGAAGGCGCGTTCTCCGAAGCCACCCGCGAGATGTTCGAACGGGGCGACTTCCTGTTCACCTATCTCAATGGCGCGCCGCGCTTCGACAAACCGATCTTCATCTACTGGCTGCAGTCGGTGGGCTACCTGATCTTCGGCGCCAGCGAGTGGGCCTTCCGCCTGCCCTCGGCCGTCGCCGCCATCGTCTGGAGCTACGCCACCTACTTCTTCGCCCGCAAGCGCTTTGGCGAAGAAGCCGGCCTGCTGGCACTGGCCGTGGCGAGCACCGCGCTGGGCCCCTTCGCCATCGGCCGCGCCGCCACCGCCGACGGGCTGCTCAACTGCCTGCTGGCGCTCACCCTGTTCGACGTGTGGCGTCATCTCGAAAGCGGCCAGCGCGCGCCGCTGCTGCGCGCCTTCGTGTGGATGGGCATCGGCGCCCTCACCAAGGGGCCGGTGGCGCTGGTGGTGCCGGGCGCGGTGAGTTTCCTCTACTGCGCCAGCCGCGGCGAATGGACGCGCTGGCTGAAAATGCTCTTCAACCCAGCTGGGCTGGCGATCCTCGTCGTCATCGTCGCACCCTGGTACGCCTATGCGCTCCATCTGCACGGCCAGGCCTTCATCGACGGCTTCATCCTGCGCCACAATGTGCAGCGCTTCTCGGGCTCCCTCGAAGGCCACGGCGGCAGCGCGTTCTACTACCTGCTGGCCGTGCCGCTGCTGCTGCTGCCCTGGAGCGGCCTGCTGATCGGCGCCGTCGCCCGCCTGCGTACGGGCCTCGCCGATCCGCTGCAGCGTTTCCTGTGGATCTGGTTCGGCTTCGTGCTGGGCTTCTTCTCGCTGTCCGGCACCAAGCTGCCCCACTACGTGCTCTACGGCTGCACACCGCTGTTCATCCTGATCGGCCTCCATGCCCAGTCGATCCGCCGGGCCTGGCCGCATCTGCTGCTGCCGGGGCTGCTGTTCATCCTGTTCCCGCTGCTGCCCAACGTGTTCGACGCCCTGTCCCGCAGCACCCTCGGCGACGGCTTCTACCGAGCCCAGCTGGCCCGGGCGCTGCCGATGGCCGACAGCCTCTATATCGGCGCCACCATCGGCGGCCTGGTGATCTGGGCCGCGGTCGTGTTCTTCCCGCGGATGCCCATGCTCGCCAAGCTGGTGGTGACCGGCGCGGTGCAGGTGATCCTGCTGGCCGGCGTCGTGGTGCCCTACGCGGGCGAACTGGTGCAGGGCCCGGTCAAGGCGGCCGGCCTCAAGGCCCGGGAGCTTGGCGGCGAAGTCGTTTTCTGGCGCTTCACCACCGCGCCGAGCTTCAGCATCTATCGCCAGGCCGTCACCCTGAAGGGTGACCCCAAGCCCGGCCAGTTGGCCCTCACCCGCATCGACCGCCTGCCGCCCGACGCCCCGGTCGACACCGTCTTCCAGCAAGGCGGCGTCGTGCTTGTGAAGGCGCGCCCGTGAACACCGGAGACAGCCGCGCTGCGCCCCTCGCGGTGATCGTCGCGCTCCTCACCGCCTACCGGCTGTGGGTGATCGGCCACCTGGGCATCGACCTCTACGTGGATGAGGCCTACTACTGGGGCTGGTCGCAGAACCTCGACTGGGGCTACTTCTCCAAGCCGCCGGTGATCGCTGCACTGATCGCCGGCAGCACGGCGCTCCTCGGCAACAGCCTCATCGCCATCAAACTGCCCTCGCTGCTGCTTTACCCGGCCACCGCCTTCGCCCTTTACGCGCTGGGCAGCCGACTGTACTCGACGCGGGTCGGCTTCTGGGCAGGCCTCGGCTTCATGTCGATGCCGCTGGTAGCCGCCCTCGGGCTGTTCGTCTCCACCGACGCGCCGCTGCTCCTGTGCTGGTCGCTGGCGCTGCTGTTCCTGCTGCGGGCGCTGGATGAAGAAGGCTGGGCCAACTGGCTAGCCTGTGGCGCGCTCATCGGCATCGGCCTGATGTCGAAATACACGATGGCCGCCTTCCTGCCGTCGGCGCTGCTGCTGATCATCCTGTCGCCCCGCCACCGCCGCTGGCTTGCGAGACCGCAACCGTGGGTTGCCCTGCTGATCGCTGCAGCGATCCTGTCGCCCAACCTCTACTGGAACTGGGCACACGACTTCCCCACCTTCCGCCACACCGCAGAGATCACCCGCGTCGGCCACGGCGAGCGCGGCTGGCATCCCGGGCAGCTCGGTGAATTCATCGGCGCCCAGTGGCTGTCCTTCGGCCCGTTGCTGGGCGTGCTGCTGGGCTGGGCGCTGATCCGCAGCTTCAAGCTGTGGCGCAATGATGCCCACCGCACCCTGCTGATCTTCATCGTGCCGCTGCTGCTGTTGGTGAGCTTCCAGGCCCTCACCGGCCGGGCCAACGGCAACTGGGCGGCGCCGATCTTCGTCGCGGCCTGTCTGCTGGTGCCGGCGGTGTTCCTGGCTGATCGCCGCCGCTGGGTGATTGCCGGCGTGGTGGTCAACCTCGTGGCATCCCTCGGCGCCTACCACTGGCCCGACATCGCGCGGATCGCCGGCATCGAACTCACCGCGAAGAATGACCCGTTCAAGCGCGCCCGCGGCTGGATCAACATGGCCGACGGCGTCGCGCCTTACCTCGCCCAGCATCCGGACGCGATCGTCGTGGGAGAAGACCGGGAAATCATCGCCCATCTCGTCTATCGCCTCCATCCGACCACCTACGCCGCCTGGAACCCGGGCCATCTGCCCCGCGACCAGTACGAAGTCACCACCACCCTCGCCGACAAGCGCGGGCGCGACGTGCTTTACGTGGGCCGCAAGGCCGAGATCCCGGACATCGCCGCGCGCTTCGGCTCAAGCGAGCAGCTCGGCAAGGTCGTGGTGCCGATCCACAAGGATTTCAAGCGGGAGGTGTATGTCTTCCTGCTCCGGGATTTCCAGGGCTATTGAGCCACCCCGGCGCAATCAGCCCTGGCTGTTATCCGGAAGCGCACCTGGCAGATCGTCCAGCTGCGCCGCCTCGATGCGCTGAAAGTGCGCGCTGATCTTGCGCGATGAAGTCTGCACCTCGGCCACGTCTTCGCCGGCCTGGCGAATGTGGGTGGCGAGCTTCTGCATCCGCTCGTCGAAGCGGTTGAAATCCTTGGCCAGCTTGCCCAGCGCATCCTTGATGACGTGGATCTGCTTGCGGGTTTCCACGTCCTTCAGCACCGCGCGGGCGGTGTTGAGCACCGCCATCAGGGTGGTGGGCGACACGATCCACACCCGCCGGCTCATGGCGTAGGCAATCACCTCTGGATGATAGGCGTGGAGCTCGGCGAACACCGCCTCGGCGGGCAGAAACATCACCGCCCCGTCCGACGTCACCTCGGGCAGGATGTACTTGCCGGCGATGGCATCCACGTGCTTCTTCACGTCGCTGCGGAAGGCCGTCTGGGCCGCGCGGCGCTCCAGCTCGCCCACGTCGGTGGCGAACATCCGGTGATAGTTCTCCAGCGGAAACTTTGAATCGACGATCACCATGCCGGTGGGCTCTGGCAGGCGCAGCACGCAGTCGGCGCGGGTGCCGCTAGGCAGGGTGAACTGAAAATCGAAGGCCTCGGGCGGCAGCGCGTTGCGCACCAGCGCTTCCAACTGGACTTCACCGAATGCGCCCCGGGCCCGCTTGTCGCCCAGCAACTCCTGCAGGCTCACCACGTTGGTGGTGAGGTCGCCGATCTTCTTCTGGGCCTCGTCGATGGTGGCGAGCCGGGCCATCACGCTGGCGAAGGTCTCGTTGGTCTTGCGGAAGCCTTCATCGAGGCGCTGATTGACGTGGCCGGTGATCGCCTCGAGGCGCTCGCCCACGGTGCGGTTCATCGCCTCGATGCTGGTGCCAAGCTGCTCGGACGCGCTCTTGAGGCCGTTCTGGAGGAGCTCGCGGTCGGCCCGGGCGTGGTCTGCGAGGGTCTTGAGCGTCTCGGCCAGCATCTCGGTGCGGAGCTTTTCCTGGCCGGCGGCGAAGGCGTTGGCGAGATCCGCCAGGCGCAGCACGGTCTCCTCTTTCTGGCTGCCCAGCTGGCCCACGAGGGCGAGATGCAGTTGCTGCAAAGCCTGGCGCGAGGCAGCCTGCTCGGCGTCGAGCCGATCCCGGAGGTTATCCACCTCGGCTGCAACCAGGTCGATGACCCGGTCGCTGCCGGCCACCGACGTGGCCTGCAGCTCCTTCACCAGCTGTAGCTGCTGCTCGGCAAACCCCTGATCGACCCGCCGCCCCAGGCGCCCGATCTGGACGAGCAGCCACAGCACGGCCAGCACCAGCACGGCAAAGGCGACGAGGAAGATCAGCAGAAACGCGGCGTCGGTATTCATCGGCCGGAGTATATCGCGGAGAACTGTAAATTAGTTCAGTGCGCGCAAGCTTGCCAGCGGCGGCCGGTAAAGCAGGTGGCGGGTGCCCAGCCAGCCGGCCAGCGTCACCACCGCGCAACCGGCCACGGCCCCTGCCAGCAGCGGCAGCACGCTGGGCACATAGGGCAGCTTGAAGACGAAATGGGCCAGCGCCCAGCCGATGCCCGTCGCGCCCACGCCGGCCAGCACGCCGGCCACCAGCCCGAGGGCCGCGAACTCGGCGAGCAGCGCCCAGCGCAGCTGGCGGTTGCGGGCGCCGAGGGTGCGCAGGATCGCCAGCTCGCGCTCCCGCTCGTCGTGGGTGGCCTGGAGCGCGCCGAACAGCACGACCACCCCGGCCACCACCGCAAAGCCGAACACGAACTGCACCGCCGCGATCAGCTGATCCACCATGGTCTGGATCTGGCCGATCACTGCCGCCACGTCGATCACCGTGAAGTTGGGGAAGGCCGCCACCAGCCGGTTGGCAAAATCCATCTTCGCCGGCGGCAGGTAGAAGCTGGTGATGTAGCTGGCCGGGAAATCCTCCAGCATCCCGGGCGCGGCGATCACGAAGAAGTTTACCCGCATCGAATCCCAGTCGAGCTTGCGCAGGCTGGTGATGCGCGCTTCCGACCGGGTGCCGGCGATCTCGAAGGTCAGCACGTCGCCCATCGCGAGGCCCAGCGTCTGGGCCAGGCCCTGCTCCACCGAGAACTGCGGCTGCCGGCTCTCGCCATGCCACGCACCGGCCGCCACGCTGTTGCCGTCGGGCAGGCGGGCATCGAAGGAGAGGTTGAAATCACGGTCGACGAGGCGCTTTGCGCGCTCATCGGGGTAGTCGTCCGGCCCCACCGGGCGGCCATTCACCGCCACCAGCCGGCCACGGATCATCGGCTGCATCAGGGGTGACATGCGGCCTTCGCTGCGGAAGAACTCGCGCAGGGGCTCCACCTGATCCGGCTGGATGTTGATGACGAAACGGTTGGGTGCGTCCGCCGGTGTCGCCTGCTTCCAGTTGGCTAGCAGATCGCCCCGGACGAGCGTGAGCAGCAGCAGCGCCGTCAGCCCCATGCCGAGGGCCAGCACCTGCACGAGGCTCGCCACCGGACGCCGCCTGAGCGCAGCCAAGCCATAACGCCAGCCGCTACCGGCCACCGCCCGCAGGCGGCCGAGACTGCGCAGCACCAGCCAGCCCACGCCACCATACACCGCGAAAGCCAGCGCAAAGCCGCCCACCACCCAGGCGCCGAGCAGCCAGTCCCGGGCGATGCCCACCAGCAGGCCGGCCAGCACCAGCGCGCCGACCGCCCACGCAAGACCTTCCCGCGCAGCGATGCCGTCCCATTCCCGGCGCAGCACCCGCAGCGTGGGCACCCGGCCCAGGCGGATCAGCGGCGGCAGCGCAAAACCCAGCAGCAGCAGCAGGCTCACCGCCAGCCCATGGGCCACCGGCCACCAGCCCGGCGCCGGCAGCGGAAAGCCCACCAGATCGCCCAGCAGACCGTTGAGCACGAATTGCACCGCAAAGCCCAGCGCGCAGCCCACCACACCGGCAAACAGCCCCAGCAGCACGAACTCGCCAATGAAGAGCCGCAGCAGTTGCCCCTGCTTCGCCCCCACGCAGCGCATCACCGCGCAGCCGTCCAGATGGCGCTCGACAAAACGCCGGGTCGCCAGCCCCACCGCCACCGCCGCCAGCACCACCGCCAGCATCGCTGCAAAGCGCAGGAAGCGCTCGGTACGGTCGAGGGTGGAACGCACCTCGGGCCGGGCGTTATCGACGGTCTCGAGGCGCTCGCCCCGCTGCAGCCGTGGCTTGGCCCAGGCCTCGAAGCCCGCCACAGCGGCTGGTTCGCCCGCCACATGCAGGTGATAAAACGCCCGGCTGCCAGGCTGGATCAGTCGGGTTGCGGGCAGGTCGGCGGCGTTGATGACGAGCCGCGGCAGCAGGCTGAAGAAGTTGGCGCCCCGGTCGGATTCGAAACTCAGCACCGCCGCCATCTTCATCCGCAGCGCGCCCAGGCCGATCTCGTCGCCCACCTTCGCGCCGAGCGCGCTGGCAAGCCGTTCGTCGAGCCACAGCGTGCCCGGCGCGGGGATGCCCCGCGCCGGGGCGTCCGGCTGATTGAGGCCCGGCGCGATGCGGATCGAGCCCCGCAGCGGATGGCCGTCCTCGACGACCTTCACGCCCGCCAGCTGCGCGCCATCGCCCAGGCTGGCCATGCTGGTGAAGGTGGCCGAGACCACCGACTTCAAACCGCGTCGGGCGGCCTCATCGCGATACGTTGGATCGAGGGTGTGATCGGACACCAGCACCAGGTCGCCACCGAGCAGCTGGTTGGCTTCGCGCTTGAGGGCCTGGGCGACCCGGTCGGTGAAGAAGCCGACGCTGGTCAGGCTGGCCACGGCGATCACCAGGGCCATCACGAGCAGGCCCAGCTCGCCGGCGCGTAGATCGCGCCGGAGCATCCGGAGGGAGAGGGAGAACATGGTTCAGAGGGGAAGCGGCAACCTGCGTTGGAGCGGGCGACGGCGCAAAAGTGCCCGCCCCGGGATGACGGCCCTCAGGCGTCGGCCAGCCAGCGCTCCACCAGGCGCACCCAGTAGGCCACGCCGTAGGGAATCGCCTCGTCGTTGAAGTCGTAGTGCGGGTTGTGCAGCGTGCAGCCGCCCTCTCCGGGGCCGTTGCCGAGCCACACGTAACAGCCGGGCTTTTCCTGCAGGAAGTAGGCAAAATCCTCGGCGCCCATGCTGGGCTTGGGGTCGATGAGGGTGTTGCCCTCGCCGCACACCTCGCCCGCCACCCGGGCGCAGAACTCGGCCTCGGCCACGGTGTTGATGGTCGGGGGATAGCCGCGCCTGTAGCTGAAATGCACGTTGGCGCCAAAGGCCGCGCCGATGCCCGCGCACACCCGCTGCATGGCGTCTTCCACCTGGGCCCGGACGTCAGGACGGAAAGCCCGCACCGTGCCGCCGATGCGCACCACGTCGGGGATCACGTTGTAGGCATCACCCGCATGGAACTGGGTGACCGACAGCACCGCCGAATCCGCCGGGTCCACGTTGCGGCTCACCACCGACTGCAGCGCCTGCACCAGCGACGCACCGCACAGCACCGGGTCGATGCCCTGATGGGGCATGGCCGCGTGGGCACCGTGGCCGCGGATCTCGATGTCGAAGCGATCAGCGCAGGCCATCACCGGGCCGCGATGCACGGCGATCTGCCCCACCGGCACGCCGGGCCAGTTGTGCATGCCGAACACCGCCTCCATCGGAAAGCGCGTGAACAGCCCGTCGGCGATCATCTCCGGCGCACCGCCCTCGCCTTCCTCGGCGGGCTGGAACAGGAAATACACCGTGCCGTCGAATTCCGGATTGCGCGACAGGTGCGCCGCGGCGCCCAGCAACATGGCCGTGTGACCGTCGTGGCCGCAAGCGTGCATCTTGCCGGGATGGCGTGAGTGGTGAGTGAAGTCGTTCTTCTCCTGGATCGGCAGCGCATCCATGTCGGCGCGCAGGCCGATGGCTCGGGTGCTGGTGCCCGCCCGCAGCACGCCCACCACGCCGGTCTTGCCCACGCCCCGATGGGTTTCGATGCCCAGCGCCTCCAGGCGATCGGCCACCAGCGCGGCGGTGCGATGCTCTTCAAAGGCGAGTTCGGGGTGGGCGTGGATGTCGCGGCGGATGGCCGTGGTGGCGGCCTGTTCGGCGCGGATGTGGTCGAGTAGGTTCATGGTGCGTCCCTCGATGCGTCGAGAATCGGCCCTGCGGCCGGAATCGCGAAATAATAGCAGCGGCGCCGCTTTCGCCCCACCGCGCCAAACCACAATTGCGCCGACGATCCACGATGAAACTCTTCTACGCCGACCACTTCGTCCTGCCCCTGCCGCCGGGCCACCGTTTTCCGATGGAGAAGTACAGCCGCCTGCGCGAACGCCTGCTCGCCAGCGGCCACTTTGCCGCCGACGACTTCCGCGTGCCCGACGCCGCCACCGACACCGAACTCCTGCGCGCCCACGACGCCGGCTACGTGCAGCGCGTGGTGCGCGGCACGCTCGGCCACGACGAGATCCGCCGGATCGGCTTTCCGTGGTCCGAGGCGATGGTGGAGCGCTCCCGGCGCTCGGCGGGCGCCACCCTCGCGGCGTGTCGCGCGGCGCTGGCCGACGGTTGCGCCGCCAACCTGGCCGGTGGCACCCACCACGCCTTCCGCGACCGGGGCGAAGGCTTCTGCGTGTTCAACGACGCCGCCGTGGCCGCCCTGGCGATGCGCGCCGAAGGCCGCGTGGAGCGCGTGGCGATCGTCGATTGCGACGTGCATCAAGGCAACGGCACGGCGTCCATACTCGCCAACCGGGCCGACTGCTTCACCTTCAGCATCCACGGTGCGCGCAACTTTCCCTTCGACAAGGAAACCAGCGACCTGGACGTGGAACTCCCAGACGGCACCGACGACGACGCCTACCTGGCCGCCCTCGACGACGCGCTCGCGCTGGTCTTCCGCCACCAGCCCGATCTGGTGATCTACCTCGCCGGCGCCGACCCGTTCGAGGACGACCGCCTCGGCCGCCTCAGGCTCACCAAGGCCGGCCTCGCCGCCCGGGACGAGCGCGTGCTGGGCGAATGCCGGCGTCGCAGCCTGCCCGTCGCCATCGCCATGGCCGGCGGCTACGCCCGGCAGATCGACGACACCGTGGAGATCCACGCCGCCACCATCAACACCGCGCGCCGGATTTTCACCGCCGCAGCGCCGCTATAATTGACGCAAACGTCAACGTCAGCCCTTCCCCAGAGAGGAATCCCCATGCGTTTCGAAGGCTCCGAGAACTACGTCGCCACGCCCGACCTGATGCTGGCCGTCAATGCCGCGATCCGGCTGCAGCGGCCGCTCCTCATCAAGGGCGAACCGGGCACCGGCAAGACCATGCTCGCCGAGGAAGTCGCCGCCGCCCTGGGCATGCCGCTTTTGCAATGGCACATCAAGTCCACCACCAAGGCCCAGCAGGGGCTCTACGAATACGACGCGGTGTCGCGCCTGCGGGATTCCCAGCTCGGCGACGACCGGGTGAAGGACATCGGCAACTACATCGTCAAGGGCACCCTGTGGCAGGCTTTTGACGCCGACGCGCCCTGTGTGGTGCTGATCGACGAGATCGACAAGGCCGACATCGAATTCCCCAACGATCTCCTGCGCGAGCTCGACCGCATGGAGTTCTTTGTGTACGAAACCCGCGAGCTGGTGAAGGCCAAGCACCGCCCCATTGTCTTCATCACGTCCAACAACGAGAAGGAGTTGCCCGACGCCTTCCTGCGCCGGTGCTTCTTCCACTACATCAAGTTCCCGGACCGGGACACCATGCACAAGATCGTCGATGTGCACTTCCCCGGCATCAAGCAGGCGCTGCTGAAGGAGGCGCTGGAAGTCTTCTTCGGCCTGCGCGACGTGCCTGGGCTGAAGAAGAAGCCCTCCACCTCCGAGCTTATCGACTGGCTCAAGCTGCTGGTGTCCGAGGACATTCCGCCCGAAGCCCTGCGCTCGCCCGACCAGAAGGCCATCATCCCGCCGCTCCACGGGGCGCTGCTCAAGAACGAGCAGGACATGCACCTCTTCGAGCGACTGGTGTTCATGGCCCAGCGCAACCGCTGACGGCCGCTGGAGCGCCGCGATGCTCATCGACTTCTTTCTGCACCTCAAGGCCCGCAAGCTGCCGGTGTCCACCAAGGAATTCCTGACCCTGCTCGAAGCCCTGCAGGCCGGGCTGGGCAATCACAGCCTGGACGACTTCTACTTCCTGTCCCGCGCCACGCTGGTCAAGGACGAATCCCAGTTCGACCGCTTCGACCAAGCCTTCGGCGAATACTTCAAAGGCGTCGAGTCGGTGCCCGGGCTGGAGGTCGACCTGCCCGAGGAATGGCTCAAGGCGATGATGCAGAAGCACCTCACGCCCGAGGAGAAGGCCAAGCTCGAGGCGCTGGGCTGGGACAAGCTGATGGAGGAATTCAAGAAACGCCTCGCCGAGCAGAAAGGCCGCCACCAGGGCGGCAGCAAGTGGGTCGGCACCGGCGGCACCTCGCCCTTTGGCAACAGCGGCTACAACCCGGAAGGCATCCGCGTGGGCGGCGAATCCGCCGGCAACCGCACGGCGGTCAAGGTGTGGGACCAGCGCGAATACCGCAACCTGGACGACACCGTCGAGCTCGGCACCCGCAACATCAAGGTCGCCCTGCGCCGTCTGCGCCGCTTCGCCCGCCTGGGCGCGCCGGACGAGCTGGATCTGGACGGCACCATCGCCGCCACCGCCCGCAACGCCGGCTACCTCGATCTGCTGATGCGCCCCGAGCGCCACAATGCGGTGAAGGTGCTGATCTTCTTCGACGTGGGCGGCTCGATGGATCCGTACGTGAAGGTGTGCGAAGAACTGTTCTCGGCCTGCCGCGCCGAGTTCAAGCACCTGGAGTACTTCTACTTCCACAACTGCGTGTACGACCACGTGTGGCGCGACAGCTTCCGCCGGCATTCCGAGCGCACACCCACGCTCGACGTGATCCACAAGTACGGGCCCGACTACAAGCTGATCTTCGTGGGCGACGCGACCATGAGCCCCTACGAGATCCTCCAGCCCAATGGCTCCATCGAGTACAGCAACACCGAGGCCGGCGCCGTCTGGCTGCGCCGCCTGGCCGAAGCCTACCCGGCCGTCGCGTGGCTCAACCCCGAGCCCGAGCGGATGTGGGATTACCGCCAGTCGATCGGGATCATCCGGCAGATCCTCGCCGAGCGGATGTTCCCGCTCACCCTCGACGGCCTCACTCGCGCCATCAGCCAGCTGTCGCGCAAAAACTGAGGCGGGCCGCAGCCCGCCTCGTCTCGCCCATCGCCGAGCACTGCCCGGCGCTTACGGCACCCGGTAGAAATCCTGGGTCAGCAGATCGACGCCGCAGGGCAGCTGCTCGATCCAGTCGAGGAAGCGATTGACCATCACCTTGCCCTCGAAACGGCAACCGTGCTGGGGCACGATCATCTCCACGTCCATCTGACGCACCATGTTCACCCAGAAGCGGCAGATCTTGTTGGAGATCATGTAGCGACGGTGGAAGCCGATCATCGTGGCGATATGCTCGTCGAAGTTGGTGACCGGCTTGGAGGCCTGGTCGTGATCCACGAGGGATGCGCCCATGTCTCCGGTGAACAAAATCTTCGAGACCGGGTCATAGAACTGGAAGTTGCCTTCCGAGTGCATGAAGTGCGCCGGCACCGCCTTGATGGTGTTGTTGCCAAGCACGATGTTCATGCCTTCGTCCGGGATGCCGATGATGCGACTGGTGTAATCCTTGCCGGTGGTGAAGTGGGGCACGAAGCGCGTCCACAGGCGGGAAATCATCACCTTGCAGTGGGTGGCGACCATCCACTTGTTGAGGGACGCGATGATGTCCGGATCGGCGTGGGTGGCGAAGATGAAATCCAGCCCGCGGGACGGGAAGAAGCGCTGCATGGACATCAGCAGACCGGTGTAGGTCATGTTGCCGCCCGGATCGATCAGGGCGCCATGCTGGCCGTCGACAATGAGGAACTGATTGCACTGGACCGCGTGGTCGGCCTCCTCGTCCACAAGGTCATAGAAGGCCAGACAGGCGTGCGTGCCATTGTTGAAGAGTTCGACAGCCATGTTGTTGAAATGTGCAATATCGGTAGAGCCGACACTTTATCCGACAAAATGACATGTCGAAAAGGTGACAGTGATTTACATTGACGATTATCAAACTATGTCCTCGTCAGCCTTGCACGTTTTGGAGTATGTTGCCCGTTTTTGCCCTGCAGCAAAGAGGCCCCCGCCTGTGAAGAAATCCGCCCTGCTATTCCTTTCCGTCGCGTGCCCCATCCTGTTCGCGGCCGCTCCCGCCACTGCACTGGGGCCCTCGTCCCAGGCGGGCACTTCAAGCTCGCAGGCGAGCCGGCTGGAGAAGACGGTGCCCTTCGGCGGTGCGCGCTCTGCGTACAACGACACTCGCCGGAGCATGCAGGTCAGGCCGCCCAGCTCCACCATCTGCGCACTCCGGGAACAGACCCAGGGCATCGGCACGACCCGCCAGGACGCTTCCGGAAAAGTCCAGATCTTCAACGACCCACGTACGAACAAGCGTGCCAGCGGCGACATCTACGGCGACTGCGACCGCAGCCTCGCCGGGCGCGTGGCCCCGCGCGGCATCGCCAAGCCCAAGTCTGCCTACAACGCCCGCACCAACACGCTCAACGCAGCGAGTGACGGCTATGTCAATCGCTCGGCCACCAGCTCGATGATGCCGAAGAAGCCGCCCTCCATGTACGACCCGGCCACCGGCACGCTCCGCGCCAACAAACGCCCCAACGCCTACCAGATCTACCAGGAATGAAAACGGGGGCGCACACTCAAAGGTATGCGCCCCCGTTCGAGACCACGCCAGCCGGGGCCTGAAACCCCGGCGCGGCGGATCGTCAGTTGCCGTTCATCGCCAGCATCAGCTGGTTGATACGCTTCACGAAGCTCGCCGGATCATCCAGCGTACCGCCTTCGGCCAGCAGGGCCTGATCGAAGAGCACCGCCGCCCAGTCGTCGAACTGCTTGTCCTCGTACTTGAGGCGCAGCACCACCGGGTGAGCCGGGTTGATCTCGAGGATCGGCTTGGAGATCGGCATGGTCTGGCCAGCGGCCTTCATCAGGCGCGCCAGGTTCATCCCCATGTCGTGCTCGTCGGCCACCAGGCAGGCGGGCGAATCGGTGAGGCGGTGGGTGACGCGCACTTCCTTCACCTTGTCGCCCAGAGTGGTCTTCATCTTGTCGAGCAGATCCTTCAGCTCGCCGGTCTCCTTCTCGACGGCGGCCTTCTCGGCTTCGTCTTCCAGCTTGCCCAGATCCAGCCCGCCCTTGGCCACCGAGGCCAGCTGCTTGCCGTCGAACTCGGTCAGATTGCCCACGACCCATTCATCCACGCGGTCGGACAGCAGCAGCACTTCGATGCCCTTCTTACGGAAGATCTCGAGGTGCGGACTGTTCCTGGCGGCGTTGAAGGTGTCGGCGGTGACGAAGTAGATCTTGTCCTGGCCTTCCTTCATGCGGCCGATGTAATCCGCCAGCGAGACGCTTTCCTCGGCGGTGTCGGCGTGGGTGGACGCGAAGCGCAGCAGGCCGGCGATCTTTTCCTTGTTGGTGTGATCCTCGCCGACGCCTTCCTTCAGCACCTTGCCGAACTCCTTCCAGAAGGTGACGTACTTGTCCTTCTGGTTCTCGGCCAGGTCTTCGAGCAGGCCCAGCACCTTCTTGGTACAACCGGCGCGCAGGGTGTCGATGTCCTTGGATTCCTGGAGGATCTCGCGGGACACGTTGAGCGGCAGGTCGTTGGAATCCACCACCCCGCGCACGAAGCGCAGGTACAGCGGCATCAGCTTCTCGGCGTCGTCCATGATGAACACGCGACGCACGTAGAGCTTCACGCCATGACGGGCCTGGCGGTCCCACATGTCGAAGGGCGCGTGGCCGGGCACGTAGAGCAGCTGGGTGTACTCGTGGCGGCCTTCCACCTTAGAGTGGGTCCAGGCGAGCGGCTCTTCGTAGTCGTGGCCGACGTGCTTGTAGAACTCGGTGTATTCCTCGTCGGTGATGTCCGACTTGGCGCGCGCCCACAGGGCATTGGCCTTGTTGACGGTCTCGTCCTCGTCGGTGACGACCTGCTCCTTCTTCTCCTCGTCCCACTGCTCCTTCTTCATCACGATGGGCTGAAGGATGTGGTCGGAGTACTTCTGGATGATGGACTTCAGCTTCCACGACGACAGCAGGTCGTCCTGGTCATCACGCAGATGCAGGGTGATCTCGGTGCCGCGGGCGGCCTTTTCGATGGGCTCGACGGTGTACTCACCGGCGGTGTCGCCGGTCATCGAGCATTCCCACTGCACGCCGTCGGCGGCGGAAAGGCCGGCGCGGCGGGTACGCACCGTCACCTTGTCGGCGACGATGAAGGCGGAGTAGAAGCCCACGCCGAACTGGCCGATCAGGTGGGCGTCCTTCTTCTGGTCGCCGGTGAGCTTGCCGAAGAATTCCTTGGTGCCCGACTTGGCGATGGTGCCCAGGTTGGTCACCACCTCGTCACGGCTCATGCCGATGCCGTTATCGGCGATCGTCAGAGTGCGGGCGGCCTTGTCGAAGGCCACGCGGATCTTCAGTTCGGCGTCGTCCTCGAACAGCCCGCCGTTCTCCAGGGCTTCGAAACGCAGCTTGTCACAGGCATCGGAGGCATTCGAAACCAGCTCCCGCAGGAAGATCTCGCGGTTCGAATACAGCGAATGAATCATGAGGTGCAGCAGCTGCTTTACCTCGGCCTGGAAGTTCAAGGTTTGCGCGGACGTTTGCTCGACAGTCATAAAGCTTGCTCCATAAGAACCGTTAACGCTTCCCATATGGGTGCTGCATTCCAGCTTTCAAGCCCCCATCCTTTCGATGGAACGAGTCCGCCTGCCATCTTCCCTGCAGTCCTTTCTGCCGCTGCCGGCCGCCCAGGGCGTCCCTGGCATCGCTCGCCCGATGCGCAGGCTGCGCGCTGGCATCTGGCTGGCCTTCGGGCTGCTGGCCGCGCTGATCGTCGTCACCGCCTTCTCGCTGATCCGGTACGACCGCCGGACCGCCCTGCAGCAGTCCGAATCCGAACTCCAGAGCCTGACCCGCGTCTTCGAGGAACACGTGGCCCGCAGCTTCGGCGAGGCCGAGAGCGCCGTCACCGAGATCGCCGGGCTCGTCGCCATCCGCAGCGGGGCCGACAGCTTCGCCGAACGCGAACTCCAGAACCTCCTGCGCGAACGCGCAGCCCACCTGCCGGAAGTCGAGAACCTGTTTGTCGAACGGGAAGACGGCAGCCTCGCCGCCCAATCCCACGACGGGCAAATCCCCGCCGAGGCCACCGCGTCAGCCGCCGAGCGACGCAACCTGCCCATGCGCATCGATGAAGGCATCACCATCGGCAGCCCGACCCGCAGCGCCAACACCGGCAAGTGGATCACCCCGGTCACCCGCCAGGTTTTCGACGCCAGCGGCAAATACGTGGGCACCGTGGGCGCCGCCATCAGCCACGCCTACTTCGAAGGCATCTACCGGGACATCCAGTTTGCCGAGGGCGACACAATCCTGATCCTCCACGCAGCCCGCGCGATCACGCTGATCCGCCACCCGCAGGTGGACGCCCTCGTTGGCCGCAGCATCGCCGACTCGCCCGCCATCGGGCCCGAGCCAGAATCCCGCAGCATGGTGGTGACCAGCCCGCTGCAGGGCGAGACCGAGGAACGCATCACCGCCTACCGGCGTCTCGCCGACCGTCCGCTGGTGGTGGGCACCAGCCGCCCCATCGCCGGCGCGCTGGCCGACTTCCACGAACACCGCCGGCGCATCATCGCCGCCGCCGGGCTGATGCTCACGCTGCTGGGTGCCCTGGCGCTGCTGCTCCACCGGGACATCCGCCGACGCGACGAGGAAAGCCAGGCCCTGGCCGAGCTCAACGCCACCCTGGAAGACCGCGTGCGCCTGCGCACCGACGAGCTCGAACAGACCAACCGCGAACTCCTCAACTTCAGCTACTCCATCTCCCACGACCTGCGCGCGCCGCTGCGGGCCATCAACGGCTTCGCCCACGCGCTGGATGAGGACTACGGCGATCGCCTCGACGACGCCGGGCGCAACTACGTGAGCCGGCTGCGCAAGGCCAGCCTGCGGATGGGCGATCTCATCGACGAGCTGCTCAAGCTCGCCAGCGTCTCCAACCGGCCGCTGCACATCGAATCCACCAACATCTCGGCCATCGCCCGGGAGATCCTCGACGACCTGGCCGAGCACGATCCGGCGCGGCTGGTCCACATCCACGTGGACGCCGGCCTCGTCGCCGACGCCGACGCGATCCTGATCCGCAAGGCTCTCGAGAACCTGCTGGGCAACGCCTGGAAGTTCTCCCGCGACAGCCACCCGGCGATCATCCAGGTGGGCGGCCGCCTGCACGGCGAGGAGCACCTGTTCTACGTGACCGACAACGGCGTGGGTTTCGAGATGGAGCACGCGACGCACCTCTTCCAGCCCTTCCAGCAGCTGCACCGGAACAAGGGCTTCGAGGGCTCGGGGATTGGTCTTGCCAGCGTGCGACGGATCGTCGAACGCCACGGCGGGCAGATCTGGGCAGAATCGGCGCCGGGCACCGGCACCACGATGTTCTTCACCCTGCCGCGCACGCCGGCGATGGTCCGCCGGCCGCGGGAAAGAATGCGGGGCTGAGCGCCCCGCGGCAATCAGATGTAGCGAATCTCCAGCACTTCGATCTCGCGCAGCCCGGCCGGGCTGGCAAAACGCACCACGTCGCCCTCCCGCGCTTTCAGCAACGCCCGAGACAAGGGCGCGATCCAGCTGATGCGCCCTTCGGACGCATTCGCCTCATCCACGCCGACGATCTGGTAAGTCTGCTCGGCGTCGCCATCCACGTCGCACACCGTCACCGTCGCGCCGAAGAACACCTGCTCGATGTTCTCCTGCTCGGACGGCGTCACCACGGTTGAGTTCTCGAGCCGTTTGATGAGGAAGCGGATGCGCCGGTCAATCTCCCGCAGGCGCTTCTTGCCGTAGATGTAATCGCCGTTCTCCGAGCGGTCGCCATTGCCCGCCGCCCAGCGGACGGTCTCGACCAGCTTGGGGCGCTCGTCGCGGACGAGTTGATCCAGCTCCGCGCGCAGGATCTCGTAACCACGCCGGGTCATGTAATTGGTGGTGCCCGGCGGCAGGCTCGGCGCCCCCGGCGGCGCATCATCGTCGTCCTGGTCGTTTTCCTTGACGAAAGCCTTGTTCACCCTGAAACGCTCCGCTCAGCCAAAATGGGACGGCTATGTTAGGAGCCGTCCGGGCCACTGGCAAGACAAGCTTTCAGTGATAGACGGCCGGCTGGGTGAGCAGGCTGCCGTAGTCGGCAATCAGGCTCTCAAAGTCGTCCATCTCGGTGGCGGATTCGGCCACGTCGCGTAGTTCGCGCTTGAAACGCACGGCCGCCTCGTCGCGAAACAGCGTTCCCACGCCGCGACGCTTGTCGATCACCTCGACCGCGTCGAAGCCCGGATAGTCCACCACGTACAGCACTGGATTGTTGAGTACCACGTTCATGACAGGTCTCCTGGACAGCGGATTGGCCTTGTGGGCATCAGTGCTTCAGTAGATGGGAACGTTCCTCCCCGCTTCAAGTTCCCCGGCGCCGTTGTATTTCGCTCCGCCCGGGCCTAAGATTCAACGCATCGTGCCCGTAGTCGGGCTACTCATTCATCACAGGCATGAACGACAGCAACGACCCGAACGCCGACGTCTCCAGCCTGACCGCAAGGCTGGCGGTCCTCACCACCGAACACCGGGATCTGAACGCGATCATCGACCAGATCGCGATGGCCCCACCGCCCGGTGACGACCTCCTGCTGCGCCGCCTGAAAAAACGCAAGCTGCTGCTGAAGGATCGCATCGCGATCATCCAGCACCTGCTCGATCCCGACGTACCCGCCTGAACCTACCGCCAACGCACTCCATGCCGATCCACCGAAACGCCGGGGCCGACACGCTCGCCCTGCACGCCGGCCAGACCCCGGACGCCACCCACCGCTCCCGGGCCACCCCGATCCACTTCACCACCAGCTACGTCTTCGAGAGCAGCGACCACGCCGCCGCCCTGTTCAATCAAGAACGCGCCGGCCACGTCTATTCGCGCATCTCCAACCCGACCAACGCTGTGCTCGAAGAGCGCATCGCCGCGCTCGATGGCGGCGTCGGCGCCATCGCCTGCGCCAGCGGCCAGGCCGCGCTGATGCTCGCCATCACCACGCTGATGGGCAGCGGCGGCCACATCGTCGCGTCCCGCTCGCTGTACGGCGGCTCCCACAACCTGCTGGCCTACACCCTGCCCCGCTTCGGGATCACCACCACCTTCGTGCCGCCCCGCGACCTGCAGGCCTGGCGCGACGCGATCCGCCCCGACACCCGCCTGCTGTTCGGCGAAGCCATCGGCAACCCGGGCCTTGAAGTCCTCGACATCCCCGGCGTTGCCGACATCGCCCACGCCGCCAGCGTGCCGCTGCTGGTGGATGCCACCCTCGTCACCCCAGCCCTGCAATGCCCGCTCGACCTGGGCGCCGATCTGGTGATGCACTCGGCCACCAAGTTCCTCGGCGGCCACGGCGTGGCCATCGGCGGGCTGCTGGTGGATGGCGGCAGCTTCGACTGGGAAGCCACCGGCGGTCGCTTCCCGACGCTCACCGAACCCTACGACGGCTTCCACGGCATGGATTTCGCCGAGGAATCGCCCATCGCCGCCTTCCTGCTGCGCGCCCGCCGCGAAGGCCTGCGGGATTTCGGCGCCTGCCTGTCGCCGATGAACGCCTTCCAGATCCTCCAGGGCATCGAGACCCTCGGCCTGCGCATGGAGCGCCACGTGGCCAACGCCCGGGCGCTGGTGGCCCACCTGGCCGCCCACCCGATGGTCGAATCCGTGTCGTGGCCCGAGCTCGACAGCCACCCCGATCACGCCCTCGCCGCGAAACTGCTGCCCAAGGGCTGCGGCGGCGTGTTCAGCTTCAGCCTGAAGGGCGGCCGCGCCGCCGGCGCCACCTTCATCGAGGCCCTGCGCCTGTTCTCGCACCTGGCCAACGTGGGCGACGCCAAGTCGCTGGCGATCCATCCGGCCAGCACCACCCACTTCCGCATGTCGCCCGACGCACTCCTCGCCGCCGGCATCACCGAGGGCACCATCCGCCTCTCGGTGGGCCTCGAGAACGCCCCAGATCTCATCGAGGATCTCGAACGCGGCCTTACCGCCGTCGCCAAGGCCAGCCAGGCCGGAGGTGCCCGATGAAAATCACCCTTGCCGGGCGCGACACCTACGTCTACACCGGCGGCCGCGCCTTCGACGCCGCCCGCCCCACCATCGTCTTCATCCACGGCGCCGGCCACGACCACAGCGTCTGGACGCTCCAGAGCCGCTACTTCGCCACCCACGGCTGGAACCCGGTGGTGCCCGATCTCCCCGGCCACGGCCAGAGCGCCGGCCCGCAGCTCACGACCATCGAGGCAATCGCCGACTGGGTGCTCGCCCTGCTGGATGAACTGAAGATACCGACCGCCACCCTTGCCGGCCACAGCATGGGCTCGCTGATCGCCCTGCAGGCCGCGTCCCGCGCGCCAGAACGTATCCGCAGCCTCGTGCTGGTCGGCTCGGTGGCCCCGATGCCCGTCGCCCCGCCGCTCCTCGATGCCACCCTCGCCGCCCGCGACAAGGCCCACCGGATGATCAACCAGTGGTCCTACGCATCCGGCTCGCAGCTGGGCGCCAGCAGCATCCCGGGCCTCAACCTCACCGCCATCAACGAGCGCCTGATGCAACGCGCGGCGCCCGGCGTGCTCCACGCTGACATGTCGGCGTGCAACGCCTACACCGCCGGCTTCGACGCCGCGGCCAAGGTCACCTGCCCGGTGCTCCTCCTCAGCGCCGCCCAGGACCGCATGACGCCGCCCAAGGCCATCGCGCCGCTGGCCAATGCCCTCACCGCAGCAAAAAAGGTCAACAAGGTTGTCCTTTCTGGCGCAGGCCACGCGATGATGGCCGAAGCCCCCGGCGCCGTGCTCGACGCCATCTGGCAGTTTGCCGATTCCAACCGCAAGACCGAGGCCATTCCATGACCTGAACCAAATCCGCAGGCCATTCATCAAACAACCAAAAACGGAGACAAAAATGGCTCAGCAAACACCCCCGACAGAAGAGCAGGCCGCGTCCCTGCCCTTCCCCACGATCCGCAACGTCGGCGTCGGCGCGCCGTTCCGCTGGATCGCCCACGGCTTCTCCGACCTCAAGGCCTGCGCCATCGCCAGCCTGTTCTACGGCTTCTGCTTCACCGGCATGGGCCTGCTGGTCACCTTCGTCTTCTCCCGCGCCTATCAATACACCTCGGCCGTCACCACCGGCTTCCTGCTGGTCGCGCCGTTCTTTGCGATGGGGCTCTATGAGCTGTCCCGGCGACGCCAGTTGGGCGAACCCTGCGCGCTGATGCCCACACTCACCGTATGGCGCCGCAACCTGGGCAACATCGCCCTCTTTGCCGGCGTGCTCACCGTCATCTTCCTGATCTGGGCACGCGCCTCGCTGGTGGTCTTCGCGATGTTCTACACGCAGGAACTACCCAGCCTCAGCGGCTTCCTGAAACAGGTAGTGTCCTTCGAGAACCTCGAATTCCTGCTGGTCTACTTTGGCGTCGGCGCCATCTTCGCGCTGCTGGTCTTCGCGGTGAGCGTGGTGTCGATCCCGCTGATGCTCGACCGCAACCAGGACGCCATCACCTCGATGCTCGCCAGCATCCGCGCCCTCGCCGAAAACCCGCTGCCGCTGCTGGTGTGGGCCTTCCTGATCGTCAGCCTGACCATCGTCGGCTTCCTGAGCTTCCACCTCGGGCTGGCGGTGCTGATGCCGGTGATCGGCCACGCCACCTGGCACGCCTATCGGGATCTGGTCGAACCGCTGCCCGACTAAGCCGGCTCACCCCGCGCGAGGGCGATCACCGCACCCAGCACGATCGCCCCACCGATGATCTGCAGCACGCTCACCGCCTCGCCCAGGAACACCGCGGCGAGGATGAAGGTCACCACCGGCTCCAGGGTCGACAGCGTCGCCGCATCGGCGGCGCCCAGGCGCTGGATACCGGCGAAGAAGGTCGCCATCGCCACCGCGGTCGACACCAGCGCGATCGCCACGCAGGCCATCCAAGCCGCCGCGCCTGCCGGAAAGCGCGGGCCGGTCGCCAGCACCAGGCCGCCAAACACCAGCGCCGCGGCCAGCATCACCATCGTGGATGAGGCCAGCGCATCCTCGGCCGCCAGCACCCGGCTGCCGGCAACGATGTAGATCGAGTAGATCACCGCCGTCGCCACCCCCAGCGCCACGCCCACGCCGCTACCGCCAAGCCCCTCGCCCAAGGTGAGCGCGGTGCCCACGAGGGCAGCCGCCATCGCCAGGCTGCGTCGGCGGGTCAGCCGTTCGCCCAGGAAAGCCACGCCGATCAGCGCCACCAGAAACGGGTACAGGTACAGCAGCAAGGCCACCAGCCCCGCCGACGCAAAACGCAACGCGCTGAAAAAGCACATCGACTGGGCCACGTAGCCGACACCACCCATCAGCGCCAGCACTGCGCCGTTCCGCCGGGACGGCCAGCGTCGGCGGGTGACGAGGGTGAGCGCCGCCATCGCGACACTCGCAATCGCAAAGCGCAGGAAGAGCACGGCAGTCACGTCGGCACCGCCAGCGTAGGCCACCCGGGCAAAAATCGCCATCGCCCCGAACGACGTCGCCGACACGGCCACCAGCCCCGCTCCAACCCACCGCCTGCCGATCATCCGGTCGCTGCTCCTGCGCACAAAACGGCCGATGCTGCCGGGCGCCCCCGCGCCGGTCAAGCCGCAAGGTGCGTTTCGGCGACACTTCGACGGGGCCCGACGGCGCTTATTTTCATCCGCCCTTTGCAATCCGCCCCGGGCTATGGCGAAAATGCACGTTGCAACCCGCCGCACTCACCGAAAGGCCGTCATGAAAATCCGCTCGCTTCGTCCGCTGGCCCTCGCGCTCCCGTTTGCCTTGTCCTTCGCCACCGCCCACGCGGCTGACGCACCGTCGCTGCCCACCGCCGACATCGCGGTCGAAAGCAGCCGCTCCGCCCCGAACGACCAGTTCCGCGCGCAGGTTTACACCGAAGCCACCGACAGCAGCCCCGCCGACCTCGCACGCAAGGTGAACAACACCATCGCCCAGGCGCTGCAGACCGCCCGCGCCTATCCGGCCGTCAAGGTGCGCACCGCTGGCAACAACACCTACCCGATCTACGCCAAGACCGGCCGCAGCATCGAATCCTGGCGGATGCGCTCCACCCTCGCCCTCGAAAGCAAGGATGCCGGCCAGGTCTCCGAGCTCATCGGCAAGCTCCAGCAGACCATGGCCATCGGCGGCCTCTCCGCCGCCCCGTCGCCCGAAACCTGGAAGAAGATCGAAGACGAAGCCATCACCGACGCCCTCGCCGCCTTCGAAGCCCGCGCAAAGCTGGTCGCCGCCAGCCTCAACAAGAAGTGGCGGATCAAGCACGTGTCGGTGAATACCAACGGCTACCAGCCACGCCCGCCGGTGATGCCGATGGCCCGCGCCGCGATGGCGATGGCCGACGCCGCGCCGCCTGCCCCCATCGAGGCCGGCGACAGCCCGGTGTCGGTATCCGTCAATGGCCAGATCGAACTGCTCGAATGATTGCCCTGATCCAGCGCGTCCTCGAAGCCCGCGTCACGGTTGACGGGCGCACGGTCGGCGAGATCGGCCCGGGCCTGCTGGCGCTGGTGGCCGTCGAGCGCGGCGATCAACCCGCCAACGCCACGCGGATGGTCGAACGGCTCCTCGGCTATCGGGTGTTCTCGGATGACGACGGGCGGATGAATCGCTCGCTGGTCGATACCGGCGGCGACCTGCTGCTGGTGTCCCAGTTCACCCTCGCCGCCGACACCAGCAAGGGCACACGGGCCAGCTTCACGCCAGCCGCGCCACCCGACGAAGCCGAGAAACTGTTCAATCAGGTCGTCACTCTCGCCCGCAGCCGCCATACGGTGGTGCAAACCGGCGAGTTTGGCGCCGAGATGTCGATATCACTCATCAACCATGGCCCGGTCACTTTCCGTCTCACCGCTTGAGCGCCGGCTGGCCGCCCTGGCCCTGCTGGCGTTTCTGGCCGGCTGCAGCCAGACGCCCCAGCGCCCGGCGTCCAGCACATCCGTCCCCCGCGCCACCGCACCGGCGCGCGGCTGGTTCGCCCTGCCCCGGGACGACCACGCCCAGGAAATGGTGATCTTTGCGCTTGGGCTGCTCGACACCGGCTATCGCTTCGGGGGCAAGAACCCGGAAGCCGGCCTGGATTGCAGCGGCATGGTGAGCTATGTGGTCGAACAGGTGAGCGGCAAGCGCCTGCCCTACAACGCCGCCGGCATTGCCGAGCGCACCCGGCCGATTCCGTCGAACGCCGTCCGGCCGGGCGATCTGGTGTTCTTCAACACCCTGGGCCGCTCGTATTCGCACATGGGGATTTACGTGGGCGACGGCAAGTTCGTGCACGCCCCCAACAGCCGCGGCAAGGTGCGGGTGGACCGCCTCGACAACCGCTATTACGCCGATCGCTTCGAGGGTGCCCGCACCCTGCTGCCGGAAGGCTGATCCGGCAGCGTTCGCCTCTGCTTACGCGTCTTCCTTCAGCCAGCGGGCCGCGTCCAGCGCGTAGTAGGTGAGGATGCCGTCGGCACCAGCGCGCTTGAAAGCCACCAGGGCTTCGAGCGCGCAGGCCTTTTCATTGAGCCAGCCGTTGGCCGCAGCAGCCTTCAGCATCGCGTACTCGCCGCTCACCTGATAGACGTAGGTGGGCACCTGCAGCTCGGATTTCACTCGACGCACGATGTCGAGGTAAGGCATGCCGGGCTTCACCATGAACATGTCGGCGCCTTCCGAGATGTCGAGGGCGACTTCACGCAGGGCCTCGTCGGAGTTGGCCGGATCCATCTGGTAGGTGTATTTGTTGCCCTTGCCCAGGTTGCCGGCCGAACCCACCGCGTCGCGGAAGGGGCCATAGAAGCTCGACGCGTACTTGGCCGAATACGCCAGGATGCGGGTGTAGATCTGGCGGGCGGCGTCGAGCTCGGCGCGGATGCGCGCCACGCGGCCATCCATCATGTCGGACGGCGCCACCAAGTCGGCACCGGCCTGGGCGTGACACAGCGCCTGCCTGGCCAGCACTTCGAGGGTTTCGTCGTTGAGCACGTAGCCGGTATCGTCGATCAAGCCGTCCTGGCCATGGCTGGTGTAGGGGTCGAGCGCCACGTCGGTGATCACGCCGAGGTCTGGGAAGCGGGCCTTCAGGGCCTGCACCACGCGGGGCACCAGGCCGTCCGGGTTGTAGGCCTCTTCGGCGCCGAGGGATTTCTTGGCGTCTTCCACCACCGGAAACAGCGCCAGCGCCGGCACGCTCAGCGCCACGGCCTCTTCGGCGACGCGCAGCAGGTTGTCGAGGGAAACGCGGCTCACGCCCGGCATGGAAGCCACGGGCTGGTTGATCTGCTCGCCTTCAAGGACGAAGACGGGGTAGATCAGGTCGTCAGCAGACAGCCGATGCTCGCGCATCAGGCGACGGGAGAAATCATCGCGGCGCATGCGGCGCATGCGGGTGGACGGGAAGGCGGAATGAACAGGCTTCATGGGCGATCTCGGGGTGCTTACATCTGGAAACGAATTGGACCCGGAACTTTCGTCCGGGTTGCCAAGACTAACACGCAGATGGTGACGAACCGTCTCCCGCTATACCTCCCTGAGCGGGTGCCTTGAGCAAGCAAGGAAT
>JAKLLO010000044.1 GCA_023150095.1 Zoogloea sp.
AGGTTGGCGCGGGTCACGTTCACCGTCTGGGTGCCGCCGGTGAAGGTGTAGTTGCTGGCGAGGCCGGCGCCGGCAGTGCCGTCGCCCACCAGGCTGAGGCCGCTCACGTCCACCGTCTTGCCGGTGCCCACGTGGCGGGTGGCCACGCTGCCGACGCCGGACAGGGTCAGGGTTTCGCTGCCGACCAGGGTGCCGAGGGTCAGGTCGCCGGTGCCCACCACGGTGGTGCCGTCGTACACGCGGCTGCCGGTGAGGCTGACGGCGCGGGCGTTGATGGTGGCGGTGGTGCTGGCGGTGCTGTCGGCCAGGGTGTAGTTGCCGGCGTCGGTGCCCGTGAGGGTGATGCCGGTGATGTTCACCGTGCCCGGGGTGGCGCTGGCGTTCTTGCTGGCGAAGTTGCCGGTGGCGCTATCGACCGCCAGCACGTCGCCGGCGAACTTGCCGGTGAAGCCGGCCGAACCGGTGGCGAGGGTGGCGCTGTCGTTGCCGTCGTAGGTCTTGTCGCTGGCGGTGATGCCGGTGACGGCGCTGACGGTGGCCTTGGTGATCTTGCCGATGTTGGCGTCGATCGCCGTGGAGCCGCTGGCGAGCTTGTAGCCATACACCACGATGCTGCCGGCGCTGGCCGAGTCGATCACCGGGTTGACCGAGACCAGCTTGGCGTTGCCGACGTTCTTGTCGTCGTAGGTGCCGGCGGTGCCGAAGACCACCGCGTCACCCGCCAGCAGGCCGGCGGTGATGTTGAAGTTGCCCTGGGCGAGGGTGGCGACATTGGTCGAGTCATAGACGCGCTCGACGCTGCCGGTGAGGGCCACGGAGAGCTCCGGCGCCAGGGTGTAGAGCAGGCCGTTGCCGGTGCCGAGCACGCTGGAGGTGCCGTAGGTGGCGTCGTACTGCTTGAAGTCCGGCGCGAGACCGCCGAGGGTGTCGGCTGCCGGGTCGGTGGACCACACCTGCCAGTGGCCGGTACCCACCGTCAGCGCGGCGGCGCCGGCGTGGTTGGTGAAGTTGGCGGCCGAGGCCAGGGTGATGTCGGACGCGCCGCTGACGGTGATGCCCTTGTCGAGCACGATGTCGCCGCTGGTGGTGCGCAGGGTGACCGGGCCGGTGGCGGTGATGCCGTCGATGCCGCCGGCGGTGCCCACGGCCAGGGTCTGGGCGTTGGCGAGGGACAGCGCGCCGGAGACGCTGCTGGCCGCCACGGTGCCGATGCGGTTGGCGTTGTCGAGGGTGGCCGACTGGGCGCCGGTGATCGCCAGGGTGTTCACCCGGACGGCGGTGTTGGCGCCCTGGGTGAGGTTGCCGGTGCTGCCCACCGCCAGGTTGGCAGCCGTCACCGAGCCGAGGGCGAGGTCGCCGCTGGCGTTGAGGGTGGCGTTCATGCCCACCGCGGTGGCGGCCACGTTGCCGCTGAACTGGTTGCCGGCGTTGCCCAGGTTGAGGGCGCCGGCACCGCTCACCAGGGAGCTGGCGTTGGCGGTGCTCTGCTGGACGATCAGGCTGATCGCGCCCAGATCCAGCGCGCCGGACTGGTTGATGCCGGTGATGCCGGACGAGCCGGTGTCGCTGAAGCTGCCCTTGGTAGTGATCTTCAGCAGGCCGCCGATGTTGTTGCTGTCGTTCAGCACGATGGCGTTGCCACCGGCGACCGCCGAGATGGTCTTGCCGCCGGCGTCCGACACAACCTGCAGGCCGCTGGCGAGCTTGGCGCCGGCGACGCTGGCGGTGGTGGTGCTCGTCCCGTTGTAAGCCGAGGCCTGCAGGGTGGTGCCGCTCATGCTGAGGGTGATCACGCCGAACAGACGGATCTCGTTGCCCGACACGGCTGCGGAGCCGCCGCCGATGAGGTTCTTCGACGAGTTGCCCGAGCTGAACTGGCCCGCGCCGACCAGATCGAAGCTGCCGCCCACCTGCAGGAAGGCATCTTCGGCCGGCGGGGTGCCGGCCTTCTGGGTGACGGCGCCGGTGCTGTCGAGGGTGAAGGCGCCGGCGATCAGCGAGTCGTCGAGCACGGTGCCCGCGGCGTGGACGTTCTTCACGGCGACGTCGGCGGCCTCGTAGGCGGAGGTGTCGAGGGTCAGGTTGCCGCCGATCAGGATCGGCGAGCCGACGGCCTGGGTCAGCGGGCCGCCGAGGGTCAGGCTGACGTTGGAGCTGCCGCCGGCGTTGGTGATGCCGACGATCTGCAGCGTGGCGGTGTCGATGGTGCCGACCTCGACGCCGTCCTGATCCACGAAGGCCAGGCTGGCGCCACCCGAGAGCAGCGCAGCGAGCACATCCACGTCGTTGCCGGTGTTGGCGAGGGTGACGTTGCCGCCCGACTTGATGGCCAGCTTGGCGGCCTTGATCGGGGCCGCGCCGCTCTGGGTGATGACACCGGCCGACTCGAGGCGCAGCTCGTCGAGGGCGTGGGTGCCGCCCACCGCGGCGACGAAGTTGAGGCCGCCGCTGCCGGTGGCGAGGCGCAGGGTGCGCGGGGTGCCGGCCGCATCGCTATCCACCGTGCTGGCGAACTGGATGGTGCTGGTGCCGCCATTGGTGTTGATGGTGACCGGGCCGGTCAGGGTGGTGGCCGACGCGAAGGTGACGTTGGCAGCGTTGGTGGTGATGTCGCCCGCGGTGCTGATGCCGCCACCGGCGGTGATGTGGACGGCCCCGTCGGCGTTGATGTCGCCGGACGCCGACAGCGCCGTGGTACCACTTTGATTGAGGGTGACGACGCCACCGTTGGTGGTGGTGATGCCGGCGTTAACCACGAGGTTGGTGCCGGCCAGGCTGACCCCGGCGGCAGTGTCGGTATCGACGGCGCCGTTCAGGGTGGTGGTGCCGCTGCCGGCGGTCTGGACCAGCGCGCCGGCGCTGATCGCGTTGGCGGTCACGTCGTGGGCGCTGGTGACGGTGAGGGTGCCGAGGCGGCCCGTGGCCGCGCCGCCGACCGCACCGGTGAAGCCCACGTCGCCGCTGCCGGCGACGACGGTGAGGTTGTTGCCCTCGCTGGCTTCGGAATTCAGCGTGCCGCCGAAGCTGACCGCGCTGTTGGTGGTGGTGACGGTGACGCCGGTGAGCAGCTCGACGGCGTCGTTGTAGGTCTGGGCGCCGCTGGTGGTCACGTCGCCGCCGAGGCGGGTGGTGCCGCCGGCGTTGGTGGTGACGCTGGCCGCGGTCACGGCGTCGGCGAACAGGGTGGTGCCGGTGCTGTTGACCGTCAGGGCGCCGAGGGCGTCGGTGCCGCCGACCACGCCGCTGAAGGTGACGTCCGCGCTGCCGCTGCCCACGGTGAGGGCTGCGGTCTGGCCGGCAGCGGAATTCACGGTCTTGTCGAAGCTGACCGCCGCGTTGGTAGTGGCCAGGGTGACGTCGGCGAGCGCTTCCACGGCGTCGTGGTAGTTCTGGGCGCCGGTGGTGGTGATGTCGCCGCCGAGCTGGGTCTTGCCCGGGGCGTCGGTGGTGACGCTGGCCGCCGTGACGGCCGCGTTGAACAGGGTGGTGCCGCTGCTGTTCACCACGATCGCGCCCGGTGCGCCCTTCACGGCGCCGCCGACCACACCCATGAAGCTCACGTCGCCGGTGCCGGCATTGACGGTGAGCGGGTTGGCTTCGCCCACGCCGCCGGTGACCTGGGAATCCACGGTGCCGCCGAAGGTGACGGCGCTGTTGGTGGTGGCCAGGGTGAGCGGCGCCTGCAGCTCGACCGCGTCGTTGTAGGTCTGGGTGCCGGTGGTGGTGATGCTGCCGTTGATCTGGGTGGTGCCGCCGGCGTTGGTGGCAACGCTGGCCGCAGTCACCGCGGCGTTGAACTTGGTGGTGCCAGTGCTGTTGACCGTGACCGCGCCGAGGGCGGTGGTGCCACCGACGACATCGGTGAAGGTGACGTTGCCGCTGCCGGTGCTCACGGTGAGGGCGTTGGTCTCGCCGGATTCGGAATCCACCGTCTTGTCGAAGGTGACGGCGCCGTTGGTGGTGCCGAGGGTGATGCCCGAACGGACTTCGACGATGTCGTGATAGACCTGCGCGCCGGTGGTGGTGACGTTGCCGCCCAGCAGCGTGGTGCCCGGCTCGTCGGTGGTGACGCTGGCCGCGCTCACCGCCGCGTCGAAGCGGGTGGTGCCGGCGCTGTTGACCGCCAGCGCGCCGAGGGGGCTGGTGCCGCCGACCACGCCGCTGAAGGTGGCGTTGCCGGTGCCCACCGATACAGTGAGGCCGCGCGGGGTGCCGTCGGCATCGAGGCTGCCGTTGAAGACCACGTTGCCGGCGCCAGCGCCGGTGCTGAGCACGCGGTCGCCGCCGCTGACCTGGGCCGCGCCGGTGACGCTGATGTTGCCGCCGGCCGCCGCGGTGGCGGCCACGCCGCCGCTGGTGTCGATGGAGCCGGCCAGATGCACACCGCTGCCGCCGGTGAGATCCACCACACCGCCGATGCCGGTGCCCTGGCCCAGCGCGGTGATGGTGGAGGTGGTGAGCACGCCGTTGGCGTCGAGGGTGACGCTGCCCGCCGAGGCGCCGCTGGCGCCGGCGCTGCCGCTGGTGATCAGGGTGCCGGTATGCACGTTGCCGCCGCTGGCGGTGGTGGCGACGTTGATCGCCCCGCCGTTCTGGTAGGCGCCGCTGGCGTAGGTGATGTCGCCGAGAGTGGAGATGGTCACCGAAGACGAGTCGAAGCTGCCCACGCCGGTGGCGCTGAAGCTGCCGCCGCGGGTGGAGACGGCTTCGCTGACGGTGACGGCGACCGGGCTGCTGCCCAGATCAACCGCGCCGCCCTGGGTGCTGATGCCGGTGATGGTGCCGTCACCGCCGCCCACGGCGTAATCGGCGCCGCTGCGGTAGGTGAAGCCTTCCCCGATGCCGGTGATCTTGGCCGCAACCAGATCGACGGTGTTGCCGGTGTCGAGCAGGCTGGAGGCCTTGGCGGCGCTCACCAGCAGCTTGCCGGCGTCGATCTCGTTGCTGCCGTCGGCCTGGCTCACCGCGCCGGCCGCGGCGTTGAGGCGCACGGTGCCGCTGTTGCCGTTGGCACCGGCGCCGTCGCCGGCACCGCCGCGGGCGGTGAGGGTGCCGGCCACGGTGAGGGTGTCGCCAGCCGTGGTGAGGGTGATGTTGCCGGCATCGCCGCCGGCGCCGCCGAGGCCGCTGTCCGCCGCCGCGCCGGAGGTGATGACGTTGCCGATGCGCAGGTTGCCGGTGCTGCCGGTGGCGGTGGTGGTGAGGCTCACCGCGCCGCCGGCGGTGCCCGGGGTGGCGCTGCGGGTGTCGATGGTCTGGCCGGCCGAGTCGATGCCCGGGGCCGACAGGCTGATGGACGCGCCGCCGGTGGTGATGCCCACCGGATTGACCGAGCCGATGGTCAGCGCCAGCTTGCTGGACAGGTTGACCGCGCCGGTGGCGTCCGAGGCGAAGGTGCTCACCTCGTTGAGCGGCACGCCGGTGTTGGCGGCGTTGAGGGTGAAGCTGCCGCTGCCCTGCAGGCCGAGCTTGGCCGAGACGATGGCGCCGGTCTGGGTGACCGCGCCGCCCGAACTCAGCACGGTACTGCCCAGGGTTTCGACGCTGGTCACCGAGAAGCCGTCGGCGTCGGTGAAGCGGATGGTGCCGCTGGGGGTGGACGTGCTGCCGGCGATGGCCGCGTCGGCGGCGTCGCGCACCTTGACGGTGAGGCTGTTCACGTCGTTGCCGGCGGCGTTGAGGATGATGTCGGCGCCGCTGTTGCTGAGGGACTTCACCGTGAGGGTGTCGGCGACCACCGTGCCCGGGTAGCCGCTGCTGTCGGTGGCGATCGCCCCGTGGGCGGTGAGCGTGGCCGCGCCGGTGGTCTCGATCTGGCGCACCGCGAAGCCGTTGGCGTCGTTGTAGGTGATGGTGCCGCTGCCGGCGGCGGTGCCACCGGCGTTGCGGCTCTTCAGGCTCAGCCTGGCCACGTCGTTGGTGGCGTTGGTGAGGGTGACGCTGCCGTTGTTGGTGGTGGTGACGGCAAGCGAATCCGACGCGATGGTGGCGCCCGCGCCCACCTGCTGGACGAGGCCGACCGCATTGACGGTGACGGCGCCGCTGGAGCTGATGTTGGCCAGATCGGCGGTGGAGCCGGAGGTGATGGAGATGGTGCCGGTGCCGGCCTGGTAGCTGTAGTACTGGCCCATCACGAAGCCGCCGGTGCCGGACGCGGTGACGTCGATGGTGCCCGCGCCGCCGGTCTGGAGCATCAGCGGAGCGCCGGCCGAGCCGGTGGAGTGGGTGATGGTGTCGCCGCTGAGCAGCAGGTTGCCGCTGGTGGACAGCACGCTCTTGGAGAGATTGACCTCCTTCTGGGCGACCGCGCTCACGCTGCCGCTGCCGGTGGTGATGGTCTGGTTGACCTGCACGTTGCCGTTGGTGGCAGAGCCCGGGGTGGAGGTGGTGGCGTACAGCGAGACGCTGCCGGAGCCGGTGGTCAGGGTGCCCGGGGTGGTGAGGTTGCCGTCGAGGGAGCGGAACTCGATGCTGCCGGTGGTGGTGGTGAGGTTTTCCGTGGCCAGCACGAGCTGGGTGCCGGCGATGGCGGTGATCGAGGTGCTCTGGGCCAGCTTGCCGGTGAGGGCGTTCATGCTCAGCTGGTTGGCGTCGCGGATCGACACCTGGCTGCCGGTGGAGGTGACGGTGACCTGGCCGGTGAAGTCGTTGAGGGCGCTGTCGAGGGTGATGTTGCCGGTGCTGCCGAAGATCTCGGCGGTGGTGGACTTGATCGACGAGCCGGTGGTCTGGGACACCGCGACGCCCTTCAGCACCATGTCGACACCGCTGGCGTCGACGCCGTGGGTGTCGAGGTCGAGCACGCCGTCGGTGGTCTCGATGCTGGAGGCCGCACCGGCCACCACGTCGCCGGTGAGCTTGAGGCCGGCAGTGCCGGCGCCGCCCAGATCCTTCAGGGAGAGCGCGCCGGTGGTGATGAAGCTGCCGAGGTTGTCCAGGTAGGTCTTGTTGAGGGTGACCACGCCGGCCTTGCCGCCGAGGGTGGCGGCCGACAGGGTGCCGGTGTCGGCCACCTGGGCCACGGTGCCGGTGAGTTCCTTGCCGGTGACGCCCAGGGTCACGGTGCCGGCGGTGGCCGACACCACGTTGAGGGTGGCGTTGGTGGCGCCGACGATCTCGATGGCAGTGCTGGCGCTGCTGGTGGTCTGGGTGGTGCCGAGCAGGCTGATGTTGAAGGTGCCACCACCGCCGTCGACGCGGATGCTGCCGCTGTCGGCGTCGATGGTGGAGCCGGACGACTGGGTCACGCTGTCACCGCCCAGGAACACGTCGCCGTGGGCGGTGAGGCTGCGCACGCCGATGGCCAGCGCGCCGCTGGCGCCGTCGCCAGTGGCGGTGCGCAGACGGATGCCGCCGCCGCTGGTGACGCTCTGGGTGAGCGACAGGCCGGAGGTGGAGTCGAACACGTCGAGGTCGTACTGCACCGCGGCGTTGTCGCCCACCGCGATGGTGCCGAGCTGGAAGATCTTGTTGCCGGTGTTGGCGAGCACCGCCGAGCTGCTGCCGGTGACGTTGAGGGTCTTGATGTCCACCGAGGTGGTGGCGCTCTGGGTGATCGCGCCGGTGATGGCGCCGATGGTCGGGGTGCTGTCGCCCAGCACCAGGCCGCCGTTGGGGGCGCTGATGTTGGGCAGGGCCAGGGCGGAGGTGCCGCGGATGGTGACCGCGCTGGCGCTGGCGCTGGCGGTCTGCACGGTGCCGCTCAGCTGGATGTCGCCGGCGGCGGTGCCGTCGTGGCCGGTGAGGGTGATGGTGCCGCCGCTGGTGCCGGTGGACGGGCCGGTGCCGACGCTGCCGCCGGTGGCGTTGATGCTGCCCGAGGCCTGGGTGATGCCGCGGCCGGTGAGCACGATGTTGCCGCCGCCGCTGGCGTATTCGCCGGCGGAGATGCCGTAGGTGGCCAGGTTGAGGGCGCCGCCGGTGGTGGTGATGGTGACGTTGCCGGTGGAGGTCTTGATCGGGCCGGAGAGGATCAGGCCGCCAGCGGTGTCGTTGAGGCTGAAGGCGCCGGCGCTGCCGTTGTTCAGGTAGAACGGGCCGACGCTGCCGATCACGTTGTTGCCGTTGAGGGTGATCGCACCCAGGGCCGACGGGTTGGCGTAGGTGGGCGAGGTGCCGCCGCTCTGGTCGGGGCCGGAGACCGCCCCCGGCGTGGTGAGGACGCCGGCGCTCTGGTTGATGGTGCCGCCCGAGGTGAGCTGGATGCCGTTGGCACCGGCGGTGATGTCGCCGCCCAGGCTGAGGCTGCCGTACACCGAACGCATCATCGCGCTGCCGCCGGTGGAGAGGGTGCCGGTGCTGTTGTTGGTGATGGTGCCGCCACCGGTCACCGCGATGCCGCCCGAGCCGGCGCTGATGGCGCCCTGGACGTTGACCCAGCCGTTGGTGTTGCCGCCGTAGCCCGCCACGCTGACCGACTTGGTGGCGGTGTTGGCGGTGAGGCTGCCGGTGCTGGCCAGGGTGATGCCGTAGTTGCCGTTGGACAGGCTGACGTTGCCGCCGGCCGACGACACGGCGCCGACCACGGTCAGGTTGCGGTTGACGTCGTAGAGGTTGAAGTTGCCGCCGGTGGCGAAGTAGCCGAGCCGGTAGATCTCGTTGTTTCCGTTGAGGTTGACCGAGCCGGTCACCGCGCCGATCACGTCGGTGGTGTCGGAGTCGGAGTAGATCCGGCTGGTCTGGGTGACGTTGCCGGTGAGGGGCACGTCGGCGCCGCCCACCCCGGTGCCGACGCCGCCGAGCACCAGCTTGGTGCCACCGTGCATCTCAATGTTGTTGAGCTGAACGTTGTTGGCGTCGAGGATGAAGATGTCGTTGCCCGAACCGCTGTTGTAGAGCCGGTTGTTGAGGGTGACGTTGCCACCCCCCGCGTCGAGGATCAGGTCGCCGCCGCCGCTGTGGTGGGCCTGCAGATCCACGGAATTGATGATGCCGGCGCTGCCCGAGTAGATCTCGATACCCTTGGCGTACATCGTGCCGCCGGTCAGGTTGACGCCGCCGCTGGTGGTGATGGTGATCTTGCCGGCGCCGCCGTGGTGGCCCTCGATGGAGCCCGAACCGGTGAAGCCGCCGGCCCCGGCAGTCAGCACCATGCCCTTGCCGCGGTTGGTGCCCGACATCGTCATGGCGCCTTCAGTGGTGGCCGTGAGCAGGGTGTCGTAGCTGCCGTCGTAGATGTTGGTCAGCAGCAGGCCGTTGCCTTCGACGTCCTTGTCGTAGATCGTGATCGCGCCGCCGCGACGCGCATAGCCGACCTGGCCGATTTCGTTGGTCACGTTGCTGAGGTTGACCGCACCGCTGATCTGGTAGAGCTGAATCGTGCCGACCTTGATCGCGGTGTTGGCCGCCTGGCTCACGGCGCCATTGGCGTACAGCCAGTGGCCGCCGCTGCCGTTGAGGCTCTGGTAGGTGTTGGTACCGAGCACCAGGCCGCCGCGACTGCCCGCGACGCCCGCCGTGATGTCGCCCAGCTGCACGGCGGCGGTGTCGTCGATGGTCACCGCGGAGGCCGAGTTGCTGCCCGCATTGACGGCGCCCGCGAGGGTGACATCGCCGAGGGTGTTGGTGGCGTAGTCGCTGCCGTACAGGGTGACCGTGCCGGCGGTGGACGAGATGGTGGAGCCCGCCGACTGGGTGATGCCGCGGCCGCGCAGCACCACGTTACCGGTGGTGGCGGTGATGTTGCGGGTGCCGACGGCCAGGGCGCCGACGCCGGTGCGGATGTCCACCGCGGTGGCGGTGACGTCGCCGGTGAGGGCCATGCCGGTGACGCGGCCCTTGGCCTGGATGGTCAGGGCGCCGCCGAGGGTCACGCCGCCCAGCTCGTCGATGATGTTGCTGTTGTCGCCGACGCTGATGGTGGTGGTGGACGCCACCTTCAGGGTCTTGATGTTGATGGTGTCGCTGTAGCTGGCGCCGGAGTCGTACTGGAGCACGTCGCCGCGCACATCGGCGTTGCTGGCCGCCACGCCGCCGGAGAGCTGGCCGATCTCGAGGGTGCCGCCGGTGGCGGTGGCCGCCCGGATCACCACCGCGCCGCTGCTGGCGGTGGCCACGTAGGCGTTCTGCAGCAGGATGGCCGCGGTACCGGCGGTGTCGGCGTCGGTGCTGATGAGGGTGCCGTACGACTGGATGCGCCCGCCGCCGCCGTTCACGCGGATCTTGCCGCTGCCGGCGTTCACGTTGGAGGCCATGCCGGCAGCGCCGGTGTTGCCGAAGGTCACGCCGACGCCGGAGAGGTTCACCTGGCCGCCGCCGGAGGTGATGTCCAGGTAGTCGCCAGTGAGGTTGAGCGCGCCGGCGGTGGAGCTGACGGTGATGGCGGCACCGGTGCTGCTGAGGTCGGTGTCGTAGCCGTTGGAGATGTTGCCCGAGGCGCTGAGGGTGATCGCGCCGGCGGCGGTGGTGAGGTCGGCGTAGTTGGCGAGGGTGAGCGTGCCGTTGGGGGCGGCGATGCTGATCGGCGCGCCGCTGGCGGTGCTGGTGACCGAGCCATAGACGGTGATGTTCTCGTCGCCGGCCACGTTGCCGGCGGTGCCGGTGGTCTGCAGCTGCAGGCCTGCGGCGCCATCGTAGTACTGGGCGTAGGTGTTGCTGCCGTTGATGAGCAGGCGGCCGGTGCTGTTCACCGCCACCAGGCTCTTGGCCGACACATTGCGGTTGAGGCTCAGGTCGGTGCCGGTGCTGACCAGGATGTCGCCGAGGCTGTTCGAGCCGCCGACGCTGCCGCCGCCCACGTCCCAGCCCACCGAGACGGCGCCGCCGCCGGTGCCATTGAAGGTCAGGTCGTTGCGCTCGGCGGCCTTGCTGTAGAGGTTCTGGGAGACGCTGATGGCGCCGCTGCCGCGGGTGAAGGTGACGGCGTCGTCCAGCCAGGTGTTGATGGTGTTGAGCGTCACCGTGCCGTTGCCGCTGCGGGTGTCCACGGTCATCGCGCCGCTGCCGTTGGTGACGGTGTCGTCGCCCAGGTGGATGTTGTAGCTGGCGTTGATGGTCACGCCGCCGGCGGCGTTGGTGGTGACGTCCTTCTCGACGGTGGTGTTGGCCGAAGACGAGACGGTGAGGCTCGACAGCGGGGCCGCGCCGCCGACCACGCCGCGCAGGCGCACGTCGCCGGTGCCGGCGGTGAGGGTCAGGCTGCGGGCGGTGCCGTCCGAATCGATGGCGGACAGGGCGTAGATGTTGCCCGAGGTGGCGCCGGTGGACAGCAGGCGGTCGGCGGTGAGGATGGTCGGGGTCTGCAGCTCGATGTAGCCGCCCAGGCCCTGGGTGCTGGCGCCGGAGAAGCCGCCGCCGATGGCCAGCAGGTCGCCGTTCAGGTAGATCTTCTTGCCGCTGCCGGGGGCGCCGATGATGATGTTGCCGGCATTGCCGCCGTTGCGGTTGGTGGGGTTGGAGGCTTCGGGGGTCGCGTCGCCACCGGAGGTGGTGATGGCGCCCACGTTCACGTCGCCGGTGGTGGCGGTGATGCCCACCGCCGCGGCGTTACTGCCCACGCCCAGCAGGTTGTCTGCGCCGCTGGTGGTGATGGCCTGGAGGGTCACGTTGCCCTGGGCGAGCACGCTGACCACGCCGGACGCGGTGCCGGTGTCGCCGTCGGCGGTGGTGACGATGTCGGCGCCGCTCTGGGCGATCACGTCGCCGCTGGTGGCGGTGAGGTTGACCCGGCCGCCCTTGGTGCGGATCGGGTCCTTCAGGGTGATCGAGGTGCCGGTGACCGACACCGTGCCGCTGGCCTGGCCGGCGCTGCCGGCGGTGCCGCTGATCACGTTGCCGCTGGCCGAATCCAGGGTGACGGCGCCGGTGCTGCCGTCGCCGAGGGTGATCGCGCCGCCGGCCGAGGCCGACACGATCTTCACCGCGCCGGTGATGTGGGCCAGGGAGATGGAGCCCAGGCCGTCGGCCGACACGCTGGTGTCGCCGCCGGCGTGCACGTTGCCGGTGTAGGTGATCGAGCCGTTGGAGCCGCTGGCGGTGGACAGGGTCAGCGCGCCGCTGCCGCTGTCGAGGCCGGTGGCCGAGCCGCCAGTGGTGATCGAGCCGCCCGAGGCGATGGTGACGCCGCTGGTGGCGCTGGCGCCGTTGAGCACGGTGGCCACCGAGTTGGTGAACTGCACGCTGCCGCTGGTGGTGTCGAGCGACACCGCGCCGACGAAGCGGTTGCTGGCGGTGGTGAGGTCGATGTTGCCGCCGGCGCTGAAGCTGGCGGTGCCGGCCACGTCATACACGCCGGCGCCGGAGACCGCGCCGCCCGCGACGACGGTGAGGTTGCCGCCGTAGGTGCGCACGGTGCCGGCGTTGCTGAGGGCGCCGCCGGTGGCGGTGAGGATCATGTTGCCGTTGCCGGCGGCGATCATCGAGACGCCGCTGTTCACGGTGATGTTGTTGGCGGCGGTGAGGGTCAGCGAGTAGTTCGAGAACCAGCCCAGGGTGTTGGCGACGGTGATGTTGCCGGCCTGGCTGCCGCCGCTGCCGGTGGTGACGGTGGTGACGGTGACGTTGCCGTTGGCCAGCGCGTTCTGCAGGGTGGCGACGTTGAGCACCGAATCGTCGCCGTCGGCATCGAAGCCCGAGGCGATGGTGTCGCCGCTGCTGCTGATGGTGAGGTTGTACGGGTCGAGCAGCAGGGTGCCGGCGCGGCCGGCTGCAGCCAGCAAGTTCACCTGGCCGCGGAAGTCCAGCACGCCCTTGCCGGAGACTTCGGCAAAGCCGCCGTCGCCGCCATTCGCGCCGCCCTGGGCGCTGATCTGGCCGAGGAAGCGGGTGTTGCCGTCAGCCCACACGATGACCTTGCCGCCGTTGCCGGCGTCGGTGGCGTCGGCGCGGATCACCGCGCCTTCGGCCACGAAGGTGGCCTGGGCGTTGGCGATGTCGGGGTTCTTGCCCTGGTAGTCGCCGCCCACCAGCACGGTGCCGCCGCCGGTGGCGCCGGAGGCGTCCAGCTCGGCGCCGTCGAACAGGCCGACGCGCTCGCCGGTCAGGGTGATGCTGCCGCCACGGCCGCGACGGCTGCCGGCGCGCAGGCTGCTGCTGTCGAGGATGGCGGTGGTCGGCGGGGTGTTGTCGGCGGGCGCGGTGGGCGCCTTGTGCTGGCCGCCATCCAGGCGGATCTGCCCGCCGGCGAGGAGGCCGGAGACGTCCACGGTGGCGGCGGAGAGGGTGATGTCGTTGCCGGCCTCGACGTGGACGGAGCCGCCCTCGCCTTCTTCGGCGGCGGCGTCCACGGTGCCGGAGACGGCCACGTCCTGGGTGGCCTTGACGGCGACTTCGCCGCCCTTGTCGGCGCCGGAGACATCCAGCTTGCCGGCGGCGGTCTGGGTGACGGTGTCGGCGGTGATGCTGACGCGGCCGCCGCTGCGGCTGGCGCCGGCCACGACGGGATCGGTGGCCGCCGCGCCCTTGGCGGAAATGGTGCCGCTGTTCACGACCACCGGCGCGGTGACGCTCACCTCGCCCGCCGGGCTGCCGTCGCGGCCGGCGTCGGCGCTGACGGTGCCGGTGTTCTCGACGCGGTCGGAGGCTTCGAGGACGATCTTGCCGCCCTTCATGGCGAGGCCGGTGGCTTCGAGCTTGCCGCTGTTGCGCACGATGCCGCCCTGCAGGCGGTCCACGGCCCGCGCGGACAGGATGATGACGCCACCCGGCGCCACCACGGCGCCCTTGTTCTCGACCAGGGCCTTGATCCTGGAGGGCTCGACGACGATGCCGGCGAGGCTGTTGTTGCCGTCGAACTGCAGGGTGACGCGCTCGCCCGAGGCCAGCGCGACGGTGCCCATCTGGGCGACGATCACGCCTTCGTTGCGCACTTCCGGCGCCAGCAGGGCGATGTAGCCGCCCAGCGCGGCGCGCAGCTCGCCTTCATTGACGACGCTGCCGGTGCTGCCGTTGCGGGCAAAGCTGGACTTGCCGGCCATGAAGTCGGCGTTGGCGATGTCGTGGGTGCTGGCCACCAGGCCGCCCACATCCACGCTGGAACCCTTGCCGAAGTACACGCCGTTCGGATTGACCAGCACCACCTGGCCGTTGGCGGTGATCTTGCCGAGGATCTGCGAGGCCTGGGTGTCCATCACCCGGTTGAGGGTGGCCGACGCCGCCGACGGCTGGTTGTAGTTCACCTGGGCCGCAGCGCCCACGTTGTAGCTGCTCCAGTCGATCACCGCGCGGTTGGAGGCCTGATTGATGTCCATCCGCGCGCCGTTCTGGCTGATTGCCGCCTGGCCGGCCACCACGTTGCCGCCGGTGGGCAGCTGACCGGCAGCCGGCGGGGCCGCGAAGGCGCTCATCCCGAAGGTGAGCAGCGCCGCCCCCAGCAATCGCTCACGCCAGCGCCCCGCGCCCTCCCCCGTCACCGCCACTGCGGCGGCGCAGCCCACGCGGGCTTCCGAACCCGTCACGCCGCTGGACTTGCCGCGGCCGCGGGCGATTTCCGCCACTACGACCCAGGCGTCGTGACGATGGCTCCAGACGAGACGGTAGATTCGGTTCATCGATGCATGCCCGTTCATGGGAGCGCTCCTTCAGAGTTCGGATTTCAGGTGACGTGGGGGTGCGGGGGGGGCCGGATCAGTTGGCCAGGCCGGAGGGCGCAGGCTGACGGCGAAGGAGTTCGAGCAGGTTGCCCAGGGACAGCAGGTGGGCGTAGATCAGACCCAGCTCGCCGGTGGCGAACCATGCCTTGAGGATGTCTTCGGGGATCTCGCGCAGCTTGGCCTCATCGACCACCAGCAGGCCCTGCAGGGTGAAGTTGCGGCCGTCGTTGAGGGCGGCGCTGGCCTGGGCTTCCATCAGGACGCCGGCCTCTTCCAGGTGCTGGACGAACTGGCGGGTGAGGACGTTCTGGCGCTGGAACTCGGTGAGCATCTCGAGGGCGCCCTTGATCGGCGCGGCCGGCTCGCCACCGGCATCGAACAGGGGCTCGCCCTCGGCTTCGTTGAAGCCTTCGAAGTCGCGGTCGACGCACAGGGTCAGCTGGTCTTCACCGGTCTCGGCGAACACGAAGGGGTAGCGGCGCACGAAGGCGGGGATGTACGGGGCGGTCCACTTGCCGTCGTCGTTCACATACAGGTTGCGGCCGCCGGGCAGGCCGGTCAGGGCCACCGGCACCAGATCGCCGTTCTCCACGCGCAGGAAGGCGATCGGGCTCTGGCGGGCCACTTCGGCGAATTCGCCGATGACGATGGGCAGGCTGGTGGCGTGGCCGGCGAAGTCGAGGCTGTCGGCGGGCTTGAGCTTGAGGGCAGCGTGCTGGTTGCGGTCGAGGGCGACGACGTTCTTGTAGAAGAGCAGGGAGGTCATGGTGTTGTTTTCCGTAGGCTGGGAGGGAGCAGGAAGTCGGTGGCGGAGCGCGGGGCGGGTCAGAACGGGAGCGTGGCCATGAACCAGAAGCGGTTCAGATCCTTGGTGCCGTCCTGATCCTTGCCGGTGGCGGTCGGGTTGGGGTTGGTGCCGATGCGGTGGGCCCAGGTGAGCCGGAAGTTGGCGCGGAAGGGCGAGGCCCAGGCCACGCTCATGCCGGCACCCTGGAGTTCCAGGGTGTTCTTGGCTGCGGCGCCGGCGAAGTCGTTGTTGCGATTGACCTTCACCCGCCCCCAGTCGTAGAACCCGGTGAGGGACAGGTTGGCGGGCAGGCGGTAGCGCAGTTCGAGGTTCACCAGATCGCCCTCGGAGCCGCCGGCCTCGCTGGCCGGGTAGGCGCGCACGCCGTTGGCGCCGCCCAGGTAGAAGCGCTCGCCGGAATCCAGGTTGCGGCTGGCCATCTGGCCGCTCCAGGCGGCGAAGAAGGTGAGGTCCGGGGTGATCGCCTGCAGGCGGTTGAGCGCGTAGCGGTAGATCTGGTAGGTGCCCTGGGTGTCGGGGCCGGCGGCGTCGGCGGCCTGGTTGGGCGAGCCGCCCAGATCGACCTTGCCCGACGAGAGGGTCAGCGCGCCGGTGGTGGCGCCGCCGCCGCCGAGGCTGTCGAAGGCGTTGCCCGACAGGCCCACGCTGGCCACGTTGATGCCGTAGTCGCTGGTGGCCGCGTCGCGGGATTCGTTGAAGTAGTTCTTGTGATCCCAGGCCAGGCGCAGGTAGAGGTTCTTCATCCGGCTGCGCACGATGGGGTAGCTGGCATCCACCCCGGCGCTGCTGGACCGACCGCGCAGCTTGTAACTGGAGAACTCCGGCGTCACCACGTCGTAGCGCAGGCCCGAGTAGTTGGCGCCAAGGCGCCAGCCCTGGTTGCCGACAGGCAGCGACCAGGCGCCGCGCACGTATTCACTGCCTTCGCTCTTGATGAGGTTCACGCCGATCTGGTCGCCCAGCCGAAAGGGGCTGCCGGCATACAGCGAGGCGGTGACGCGGTTGCCGCCGGTGGAGCGGGAGCTGGTGTTGTCCACGCCCACGTCTCCGCTCAGGAAGGGCTCCGGCTCCATGTTGAGGAGCAGGTCGGTCTCGCCGTCGTTGGCGCCCTCCTTCAGGTTGCCCTGCACGGTCACGCCGGGCAGGTCATCCACCAGCAGCAGGGCGCGGTCCACCGCCTCGGCGTTGAGCGGCTGGCCGGGCTGCTGGGCGGCGGCCACCATGCGGCGGGCCACCTCGGGGGACAGGCGCAGGCTGTCGGGGGCTTCGATCAGCACGCTGCCGAGCACGGCCTCGACGATCTGGATGGTGACCACCCCGTTCTCGATCTCCTGCTTGGGCAGGTAGGCGCGCACCACCCAGCCGGCCTCGCGATACACGGCGGCCACTGCGGCGGCGGCCTTCTGCAGCTCGCTGAAATCCAGCGGACGGCCGACCCACGGGGCTACCGCCGGCTGCAGGCGGCTGTCGTCGATGAGGGTGTTGCCCGCAAAACGGAAGCGGCTGACGGTGATAACCATGCCGCTGGTGGGCTTCATCTCGGGCTGGGGCGCAACGCTCGGGCGGCGGACCTGGGGCAGGTTGGGCTGCTGGCCGCGCTCGATCTGCTGCATCAGCGAGCCGGCATCGGGGGCGGCGGTCTGGGCCTGGGCGGCGCCCATGCCGCCGGCGAGCGCCAGGGCGAGGACGGCAACGGTCGTCGGGTGGGTTTGGCTATGCAAGATGGACCTCGGCAATCTGTGGCTGACGGGCACCGGCAGGCCAGAAAACGACCTGTCACCAACTTCATCGAGCCCTGAACGGACGCAAAAATAACATCTTTCTCGTTTTTTTCAAATTTGCATTTATTGATGATTAGCCGTCGACTGCCAGCGAAGCCGTGAGAGCCCCGGATCAATAGGTTTAACTCATTTAAAATCAGTATTTTAAAAGAACAATTCAGCCGCCGCCGGGTTGCTCAAAATGGGAACAACGCCAGATCAAATATCTCAAATTCGATAAAACAAACATATTTAATAGGGTTTTCGCCTACATGGCGCCGCGGACGCACGGAACAGCGGTGCGGCGCGCGCACTGGCCACGTGGTCGCGCATCGACGCCAAACCCCTGAAACGGCAGCGGAAAAGGCATATCATTCGGCCCCTCATGCGCATCGAACACCTCCGCCAGCGCCTTGCCGATCTGGGCGCCAAACCCGTGCACATCCAGCGCGTGCTGCGCGCCTGGACCCACGCCCTGCCCCTTTCCGCCGGCCCCGCCCGGCGCGGCCCGAACCTGCCCCAGGCGGTGCTCGACGCCCTGCCGGCGATCACCGCCGAGCTCGACGGCCTCGCCCGACTGCATTCCGAGCACCCGGCCGAGGATGGCTCGGCGCGGCTGCTGGTGCAGCTGCCCGACGGCCAGACGGTGGAGAGCGTGCTGCTCCCCCGCGACGGCCTGTGCGTGTCGAGTCAGGTGGGGTGTGCGGTGGGTTGCGTGTTCTGCATGACCGGCCGGGACGGCCTGCTGCGTCAGGTGGGCAGCGCGGAGATCGTCGCCCAGGTGGTGCTGGCGCGGCGCCAGCGGGCGGTGAAGAAGGTGGTCTTCATGGGCATGGGCGAGCCCGCCCACAACATGGAAAACGTGATCGAGGCGATCCAGCTCCTCGGCACCGAGGGCGGCATCGGCCACAAGAACCTGGTGTTCAGCACGGTGGGGGATCACCGCGTCTTCGAGCGCCTGCCGACGCTCACGGTCAAGCCGGCGCTGGCGCTGTCACTCCATACCAGCCGCGCCGACCTGCGCGTCGAGCTGCTCCCCAAGGCCCCGCGCATCAGCCCCGACGAGCTGGTGGAACTGGGCGAAACCTACGCCCGCCGCACCGGCTACCCGATCCAGTACCAATGGACGCTGATCGACGGGGTGAACGACACGCCGGAAGAGCTCGACGGCATCGTGCGGCTGCTGTCGGGCAAGTACGCGATCATGAACATGATCCCCTACAACGCCGTGCCCGACCTGCCCTTCCGCCGCCCGGCGTGGGACAAGGCCGCCGACATCGCCCGCCAGCTCCACCGCCGCGGCATCCTCACCAAGCTGCGCAACTCGGCGGGACAGGATGTGGAAGGCGGCTGCGGGCAGCTACGGGCACGGGTGCTGGGGGATGAAACCCGCCCGGCGGAGGCGCCGGTGAAGTTCGTGCGCTGATCGTAGATCGGGTTAGCCAACGGGCGTGACCCGACATTGAAGCGCCGCCCCCGTCACGCCAGATCGGAAGGCCCCACGGGCGGCTCGACAGCGCGTCGGCGCAGCGTGTTGATTGCGTGTGAGGTGTGTCGGGTTACGCCCTGACGGGCTAACCCGACCTACTTCCTACTCCCCACTTCCGCCCCTCACCCCTCCATCAACACCTTCCGCAGCCCTTCCGGCACGTCGGTGAGGACCAGCGTGTTATTGGCCGGGTCGTACTGGACGGTGCCGGAGCGCAGGCCGGCGCGTTCGAATTCCAGCTTCCAGTCCTGCGCCGCGGCCTTGAAGCGGATCAGCGGGCGCAGGGCGCGCTTGTCGGGGACGAAGCCGGTGGCGAGATCGACAGCCTCATCCTGCAGGCGCTCGACGAGCTTCTGGGGCGCGTCGGGGAAGACCTGCTCGGCGACGCTGGCGAGATCCAGCGGGGCGCCGCTCTCGTGCATCTCTTCGAGCACCAGGTGGGCGCGCTCGAGCAGTTCGTCGCGGGCCGGGGCTTCGAGCTGCTGGGTGTCGGCGAAGTGGGTGAGCGTCTCGACGAGCTTCTTGGTCTCCTTGAGGGCGATGACCACGTCGGTGCAGCCGAGGAAGCGCTTGAACCACGCGGCCACGTCGCCGCGCCCCTTGAGGAAGGCGATGTAGCGCTCGGCGCCGGCCTGCCAGGCAGAGAGGTCGATGCGCCCGGCCACCTGCAGGCCCGAGAAATCGAGATGCGGGTTGTCGTGGATGGCGAGGCCGTCGTCGATCACCGAGCCGACGGTTTCCTGCAGGAGCGCGAAATACAGGCAGTCCGCCCCGAAGATGGTGGCGCGGGCGATGACCAGAAAGCCGGCGTCCTCCACCCCGTCCTCATCCACCCGCTGCTGCAGGTGGGCCAGCGCATCGGCGCTGAAGGCGGGGAAATCCAGGCTGCTCTCGCGGGCGTAGCGGCGCACCAGGTTGATCATCGGAAAGTTGTGCTCGTCCTGCTCGAAGCAGCCGTAGCCCTTGCCCGGGCGCTCGGCGAAGTGCCGGCACAGGCGCTCCATCAGGCCCAGCGCGGGCGCGTCGATGGCGTTGGGCGCCGGCCGAGGCTGGACGCGGGACGGGCCTTCGCCGACGCGGGCGAGACGATGGATGACGAGGGCGAAGATGGCGTGGGTCTGTTCCATGGCGGACGGGTGCTGCAGGTGAGGGGTGACGAGGGGAAGCCGGAGGCCGCTCAGAAACGCATCTTCTTGCGGTTGCCAGGCAGCTGGCGGAGCTGCTCGCGGCGCAGCTCGGCGGCCGAGGGCTTCTTTGCCGGCGCGGTGGGCTGGGCGGCGGCGAGCTCGGGCGGGATGTTGGCGCCCACGCCCCGCGGGCAGAAGCCGGTGGTGGCGCAGGTGCAATTGACGCAGGGTTTGCGGGAGGACTTCATGGGGGCTTAACCAAACAGGACGAGCCCCCAGACTACCACCGCATTCACCAGCGCCACGAAAACCGCGGCGCTGCCGATGTCCTTGGCGCGCTTGGCGAGGTGGTGCTGCTCGAAGGAGATGCGGTCCACCGCCGCCTCGACGGCGGAATTGACCAGCTCGACCAGGATCACCAGCAGCACGCTGGCGATCATCAGCGCCTTGCCGATGCCGCTGGCGGGCAGCCACAGGGCCAGCGGCACCAGCACCGCGGCCAGCCACACCTCCTGGCGGAAGGCGTCTTCGTTGCGATAGGCGGCGGCAAGGCCGGCCATCGAGTAGTGGAAGGCGTTCCACACCCGGGTGATGCCGGTCTTGCCTTTGAAGGGGCTCTCGTTCATGGCGATGGCAAAAATCGGCAAGCCTGCGGGGCTCAGGTGACAGGGATGTGATCGGTCAGGTAGCGCTGCACCTGGGCGGCAAACGCCTCGGGCGCCTCGAAGGGCGCCAGGTGGCCGGCATCCAGCGCCACGAAGCGCCGCTCCGGGATCATGTCGGCCATGCGGCGCACCACCTGCGGCTGCGAAACCTGGTCGTGCAGGCCCGCCACCACCAGCGCCGGCACGTCGATGGCGGCGAGCGATGCCCGCTGATCGAAGCGCACCAGCGCCCGCATCGCGGCGCGGTAGCTGTCGGGCGGGATGTCGGCCATCACGTCGACGGCGGCATGCAGCACCTCGGGGTCGACATCCGGCCCGACCATCGTCGGGATCAGGTCCACCGCGATGTCGCGCATGGTCGCGCCTTCATCGAGCGGGCCGGTGCGCCGGGCCAGGAAGGCCTGCTGCAGCGGCCCCGCGGGCGCGCCGAAGGCCGGCGTGCAGCACGCCAGCACCAGCCCGGACACACGCGCCGGAAAGCGCGCAACGGTCTGCAGGGCGATCATCCCGCCCATGCTGTGGCCGACGAGCACCGCACGTTCAAGCCCCGCGGCGTCGAGCAGCTCGACTACCGCCGCCGCGTAACCGTCGAAATCCACCGGATCGATGGGCGCGCTGGCGCCGTAGCCCGGCATGTCCCACGCGAGCCCGCGCCAGCCCGGCGGGGTGATCGCCGGCAAAATCGACGCCGCGCCCTTCGCGCCGCCGCTCACCCCGTGCAGGAACACCAGCCCGCGCGGGCCGGCGCCGGTCTCGATCCAGCGCGGGGCGGCCATCAGGCGAGGCGCTGGTAGGCGCCGCCCTGGAAGAGCAGCGGCTTCTTGTCGGCGTCGCGGTCGAAGCGGATCACCTCGTCGATGAAGACGATGTGATCGCCGCCCGGATGGCGCGCGTGGGGGCGGCACACGAAGCGGGCGCAGCAGCCGGCGAGCAGCGGCACGCCGCCCTCGCCATCGGTGAACTCGACGCCGGCGAAGCGGTCTTCCACCCGGCTGGCGAAGCGGTTGGAGAGCTCCTGCTGGTCTTCGGCGAGCACGTTGATCGCGTACACTGGCGCGTTTTCAAAGGCCGGCACCAGCTGCAGGTGGCTGGACAGGCTCCACACCACGAGCTGGGGCACCAGCGACACCGAGTTGAAGGAGCTGACCGTGAGGCCCACCGGCCGGCCGGCGCCGTCGCGGGTGGTGACCACCGTCACGCCGGTAGGAAACATGCCCAGCGTGTCGCGGAAGGCGCGTACCGCCGGGTCGTTCTTGGGAGCATTCATGATGAAATCGGACTGGCCGGGCAAGTTTGCAGCCCGGCAACCTGTTTGGGGAGGCGCGATTATCACGCGCCGCCCGGCGAGCGTCGAGGGGATGCTGCGGTGAACAAATCCTGGCCCGCGGGCATCGCGCCCTTTCCCGGCACGCCCTTCGCCCGCCGCCTGATCGACTGGCAGCGCACCCACGGCCGCCACGACCTGCCGTGGCAGACCCGCGACGCCTACCGGGTGTGGCTGTCGGAGATCATGCTCCAGCAGACTCAGGTGGAGACGGTGATCCCGTATTACGCGCGCTTCCTGGAACGCTTCCCCACCCTCGAAAGCCTCGCCGCCGCGCCGGTGGAGGACGTGCTGGCGCGCTGGAGCGGACTCGGCTACTACGCCCGCGCCCGCAACCTGCACAAGTGCGCCCAGGCGGTGATGACGCGCCACGCCGGCACCTTTCCGGCCGACCCGGCGCTGCTGGCCGAGCTGCCGGGCATCGGCCGCAGCACCGCCGCGGCGATCAGCGCCTTCAGCTACGGCACCCGCGCGGCGATCCTCGACGGCAACGTGAAGCGCGTGTTCGCCCGCGCCTTCGGCATCGACGGCTTTCCCGGCACCAAGGCGGTGGAAAACACCCTGTGGGATCTGGCCGAGGCGCTGCTACCCGAGCGCGACGTGGACATCTACACCCAGGCCCAGATGGACCTGGGCGCCACCCTGTGCACCCGCGGCAAGCCCCGCTGCGGGCAGTGCCCCCTCGCCGACGGCTGCGTGGCCCTGCGTGACGGCCGCGTGGCCGAACTCCCCACGCCCCGCCCCAAGAAGGCCGTGCCCGAGCGCCACGGCCGCTTCGCGGTGATCGTCGCCGGCGGCCGCGTGCTGCTGGAACGCCGTCCCCCCGCCGGGATCTGGGGCGGCCTGCAGAGCCTGCCGGAGCTGCCCGAAGACGCCGACACCGCCGCGTGGGTCGCCCGACGCTTTGGCCTGACGGTGACGCGCGTCGCGCCGCTACCGGGGCTGCGCCACGTCTTCACCCACTTCGTGCTGCATCTGGCGCCGGAGCGGGTGGAGGTGCTGCCGACCGCTGGCGTGAAGGAGGCGGACGGCCTCGACTGGTGGCCGCTGGACACGCTGGCCGACGCGGCGCTGCCGACGCCCGTCCGCAAACTGCTCGACGCCATGACGGCCACCGCCGGCTGAAGCGCCGCCCGGGCTGTCAGTCGGGCCGGCGTGCGGGCGCCTTGCTCTCGAGAAAGGTGCGCAGCGTCCAGATCAGCTGCGGCGACAGGACGCCCTTCCAGGCCGGCATGTGGCTCACTCCGACGCGAACCTTGCCGTTCTGCACGGAATCCAGGAAGAAGGCGTCGTTGTCGGCCATGCAGCGGGCGCGCACCTCGGCGTCGGCGATGGGCCGGCAGGCCCGGTCGAGACGGGTGAGATCCGGCCCGGGCAGGTTCTTGCTGACTGCGTCCACGCCATGGCAGCGGGCGCAGGTCTGGTTGAACAGCGCCCGCCCGAAAGCGGCCACCTGCGCGTTGCCACGGTAGGTGTTGCCCTCGCCGGGCGGCAGGGGCGGCAGGCTGGTGACGTCCGCCTCGAAACTCGCCACGGCCGGCTCGGCGGTGCCATGGGCGAAGGCGGCCTGGGCGGTCAGCGCAAGCAGGCCCGCCAGCACAACTCGGATGATGGGATTCATGGCGTCACCAGTCGGTCGGGCAGCCGACACAGCCCTCGAAGGACGAATCGGGGAAGATCGTGTAGCGCAGCAGGGCGCCTTCCAGGTTGGCGCCGCGCAGGTCGGTGGTGTTGAACTTGGTTTCCTGGAGATTGGCGTTGGTGAGCCGCGCGCTGTGAAACCAGCTGAAGGCGGCGCGGGCGGCCTCCAGGTTGGCGGCCGTGAGGTCGGCGCCGGTGAAGTCGGCGCGCATGATGCGGGCGAACTCCAGGTCGGCCCCCACCAGCCGGGCATTGCGGAACGAGGCGCCGGGGGCGTTGGCCTTGCTGAGGCGGGCGCCGCTCAGGTCGGCACCGTCGAAGATGGCGCCGGCCAGGTTGGCCGCCCGCAGGTCGGCGCGGGCCAGGTTGGCGCCGGTGAAATCGACCCCCGCGAGATCGAGCGCCGACAGGTCTTTGTGGCGCAGGTCGACGCCCCTGCAGCGGGCGTGGGGCCACATGCCGCAGCTGCCGTACATCTCGGGTTCGGCGGGATCGCCCCGCGCACCGGCCTCGGGGCCGGCAAGGAGCAGCCCGACGGCCATCGCCGCCAGCACCGCCCGTGGAAAGACGGACAGCATCGCGTGTCCTTTCTCGATGGGTGGAGGAAAGCGGGTGGCCGACGCGTTCCGGACGCATCGGCCACCGTATCGGCCAGGCTGACCGGCGATGCCCGCGGGAGACGGCGCGGACATCGCCGGGTCAGGCTCAGCGACCTGCCTTGGGCAGCTTGAACACCCAGTACGAACCGCCCTGGGTGACCTGCTTGGTCAGGTCGGCCATGTCGCCGCCCCACAGGGGCACGGCGCCGCCGTAGCCGGACGACAGGCCGATGTATTGCTCGCCGTCCTGTTCCCAGGTGATGGGCACCGACACCACGCCGGAGCCGGTCTGGAACTTCCACAGTTCCTTGCCGTTCTTGGCGTCGAAGGCCTTGATGAAGCCGTCGGAGGTGCCGGTGAACACCAGGCCACCGGCGGTGGTGAGGGTGCCCGCCCACAGGGGGAACTTCTCCTTGTGTTCCCAGGCGATCTTGCCGGTCTTCGGATCGATGGCGCGCAGGGTGCCCACGTGGTCGTCGTACAGGCGCTTGATGCGGAAGCCCTGGCCCAGGTAGGCGGAGCCGGCCTTGTAGGTCAGGTGCTCGGTCCAGTAGTCCATCGCCCAGTGGTTGGCGGGGATGTAGAACAGGCCGGTGTCCGGGCTGTACGACATGGGCATCCAGTTGGTGCCGCCCAGGAAGGGTGGCGAGACGAAGACGCTGTCGCCCTTCTCGCTGCCGGCCTTCGGCTCGGGCGGACGGTTGCCGGTCTCGATCGGCTTGCCGGTGCTCAGATCCCAGCCGGTGGCCCAGGTGATGCCCTCCACGAACGGCCAGGCGCCGATGAGCGAGGTGGGCTTGTTGGGGTAGCCGGCGCCGTTGGTCAGCTTTTCCCGGTCGGTCACAAAGAAGAAGCCGTTGCGGTCGGCGTGGGCCGAGGCCTTCACGAGCTTGCCGGTCTTCGGGTCCTTGTACTCGAAGAGCACCACCGAGTTGTTGCCGGAGAAGTCCCAGGCGTCGTTGGGGGTGTGCTGGAAGAAGCCCTTCAGCTCGCCGGTGCTGGCATCCACGTAGGCCTGGCCAGAGGTGAACAGGCTGGGCCAGTTGCGCGGATCGTCGCCTTCCTGGGTGCGCTTCCAGGTGTTCCACGGCGCCGGGTTGCCGGTGCCGATGACGACCATGTTCTTCTCGAGGTCGAAGCTGGCGGTCTGCCACGGGGCGCCGCCGCCGTGATGCCACGCTTCGGTGAGCTTGCCGTCCTTGTCCTTCGGCCAGGTGGGGGCGCTGGCGTCGCCGGTGGGGGTGCTGTCCTTGCCGTTCAGGCGGCCCATGTGGCCCTCGACCATCGGACGCGCCCAGACCTCCTCGCCGCTGTCCGGATCGCGGGCGAACAGCCAGCCCACCACGCCGAACTCGTCGCCCGACGAGCCATGCACCAGCAGCACCTTGCCGCTCTTCTGATCCTGGACCATGAAGGGGGCGCCGGTCATGGTGTAGCCCACCTTGTGGTCGCCGAACTTCTTCTTCCAGACGACCTTGCCGGTGTCCTTGTTGAGGGCGACGATGGACGCATCCAGCGTGCCGAAATAGATCTTGTCGCCGTAGATCGCGGCGCCGCGGTTGATCACGTCACAGCACGGGCGGATGTCTTCGGGCAGGCGGGCTTCGTATTCCCACAGGCGCTTGCCGGTCTTGGCGTCGACGGCGTAGATGCGCGAATAGGACGAGGTGACGTAGATCACACCGTCATGCACCAGGGCCTGGGCTTCCTGGCCGCGCTGCTTTTCGCCGCCGAAGGAGAAGCTCCACACCGGCACGAGACCGGCCACGTTCTTCGTGTTGACGGTCTTGAGGGTGCTGTGACGCTGGGCCTTGAGGCCCAGGCCGTAGGTCAGCACATCGCCGGGGGTCTTGTCGTCGTTGCGGATGTCGTCCCAGGTGACCGACTTGCCAGCGGCCTGCGCATTGCCCGCAAAGAGCGCGGCGAGCGTGAGGGCCAGGACAGCGGGCCTGATGCTGAGGGCGGGTTTCTTTCCATTCATGGGTGACTCCTTGTCTCCGGATTGTTGTGGTGTGGGGCGCCTGGCAACCGACCTCCCTGGACGCCATGGCCGTGCGCTAAATCCAGTATCGAAGGCGCTCTCCCTGCCTGTCGCGGGAGACTCTCCCTGCAAGATCGGGAAGTTTTCCCGCCAAAAAAACGCCCCGTCGGTGGCATGGGCGTTGCACACTCGGGCCCCACGAACACCGCTTCCGGAGGAGAAAAGGATGGATCTGCGCTGGCGACTTTTCGGCGACCTGGCGGGCTTTGTGCGGGCCCTGCTGATGGCCGCTGCGGCCTGGATGGCGCTGGCCCCGCGCCAGGACGTGGCCGGGAAGACGGGGGCCTCCGCGAAGCGGACGGGCACCCTGCCGGCGGCGGGTTCGGTGCAGGATCACCCGGCCGACGAGATGGCGCAGCTGCGCCGCGGTGGTCAATTGCGGCACGTTGACCTGTGCATCGAGCGCTCCACTCTGGCGCAACCCGAGGCAGCCCGGCGCGGCGGGCCGGCTCTCGGTCACATCGACGGGATGGGGGTGGCGTGGGCGGTTCACACGCACCACATTCCCCTCGACGACCGCACCCGGGTGGTCAGCGCCACCCCCGGCGCAGAGATCGGCGACGACTCGCGGATGCGTCCGGGCCTGCCCCTGGCCGCCGCGTGAGGAGAGCGCGATGATCCGGATTCTGGTGGTGGAAGATCACGCCGTGGTGCGCACCGGCTACCGACGGCTGATCGACGCCGAGGACGGGCTGCTCGTGGTGGGCGAGGCCGCCACCGCCGACGAGGCCTACGCGCGGCTGTGCGAGATCGGCGGCATCGACGTGGCGATGGTGGACCTGAGCCTGCGCGACAGCAGCGGCATCGACGCGATCCGCCGGATGCTCGCCCGCGAACCCCAGCTGCGCGTGCTGGTGGTGAGCATGCACGACAACCCCAGCTTCGTCGTCCAGGCCATGCGGGCCGGGGCGCTGGGCTATCTCACCAAGAACAGCGAGCCCGAGGAGATGCTCGCCGCGATCCGCGACGTGGCGGTGGGCCGCCGGGTGCTGTCAGCCGAAGTGGCGCAAGGCGTGGCCTGCGCGGCCCTGGAAGACGAGGCGCCGCTGTCGCGCCTCACGCCCCGGGAGTTCGACGTGCTGCGCATGGCGGTGAGCGGAGAATCCACCGAAGCCATCGCCAACCGCCTGCACCTGAGCCAGAAGACCGTCTACAACCACATGTCGTCGGTGCGCCAGAAGCTCGGTGTCGACAACGACTTCCACCTGCTCCGCCTGGCCGTGCGCCACGGCCTGACGGCGCTGCCCGACAGCACGCCCCTGCGGCTCGCCCCGCCCTGACCGGAGTCAGCCCACCAGCTTGTGCTGCTTGAGGTAGGTGTGGAGGATCTCGAGCCGCGAGATCGTGTCGTCCAGTTCGAGCAGGCGCACGCGGGCTTCGGGCGGGATGGGCAGCACCTCCGCCAGGCGGTAGCCGACCCAGGTGGCGTCGTCGAAGCGGTGGGGCGGCGGGAACACCGTCTCGCCGGCGTCACTGACGATGGCCTGGAGCAGCGGCAGCATGTCGGCCAGCGCGGGGGGCACCGGCTGGGGCGCGGGTTCGGGCAGCCACTCGACGCGGGCGGTCTGGAGCTTGTCGTGCTGGATGGTGCGCTCGACGATGCGGAAGCGCGGGCCGCCACGGGTGGTGATGAAGAGCAGCCCGGGCTGGGACATGTCCCAATCCACGATGCGCGCCATGCAGCCGATGGGGTGCGGCACCGCCGGCTCGCCCACCTCGCCGCCCTCGCGGATCAGGCACACGCCGAAGGGCGCGTTGGCCTTCATGCAGCGCGCCGCCATGTCGAGATAGCGCGCCTCGAACAGCTTGAGCTGCAGCAGGCCATCGGGGAACAGCACCACACCAAGGGGAAAGAGCGGGATCTCGGCAGGCAGGGCTTGGGCGGTGGCAGTCATGGCGGGATGGGTGGGGTGGGTAATGGGTAATGGGAAGTGGGGAGTAGGGAGTGGGGTGGCGACTGAACCGATGTTGCCCTGCGGTGGCCTGGGTGACAGATCAGGAAACGGGAGACGGGTTCAGTGCGCAGCCCCCACTTTCCATTTCCCAATCCCTACTCCCCGTTCAGTGCCGATGCACCACGCCGATGCCCTCGTGGGCAACGCCGTGGGGGTCGGCGGCGTGGTGGCCGTGGCGCAGGCGGTCGTGCACACCGATGTCATGGGGCACCCATTGCTTCACCAGCGAACCGGCGACCATCCCGACGATGCTGGCGATCAGCCCGGCCAGCTGGGCCGGCACGAAGGGGTCGTCGCCACCGGCCAGATGCACGCCCAGCCACACGCCAACGCCGCAGAAGATCGCCGCCAGCGCGCCCTGGTTGGTGGCGCGCCGCCAGTACAGGCCGCACAGTAGCGGGATGAAGGCCGCCACCAGGGTGATCTGGTAGGCGTTCTCGACCATCTTGAAGATCGTCGCCTTGGAGAACATGGCGTACAGGGTGACCAGCACGGTGAAGATCAGCGTGACCACGCGCATCCAGAACAGCAGCTTTTTATCGGTGAGGTGCGGCAGCGCCGGCTTGAGGATGTTCTCGGTGAAGGTGACCGACGGCGCCAGCAGGGTGGCCGAGGCGCAGCTCTTGATCGCCGACAGCAGCGCGCCGAAGAACATCACCTGGGCGAACAGCGGCGCGCGGGTGAGCACCAGCTCCGGCAGGATCATCTGGGAATCGGAATTGATGAGGCGCCCGACCATCTCCGGATCGATCAGCGTCGCGGAGTAGGCCAGGAACATCGGCACGAAGGCGAACAGGAAATACAGGCTGCCGCCCAGCACCGAGCCCCACACGGCGATCTTCTCGGACTTGGCCGACTGCACCCGCTGGAACACGTCCTGCTGGGGGATCGAGCCGAGCATCATGGTGATCGCCGCGGCGATGAAGGCGATGACCTCCTTCGCGTCGAGCGGCGGCAGCATGTTGAACTTGCCGGATTCCATCGCGTGGCCCACCACCGCGCCCACGCCGCCGGCCATGCCGCTCACCTCGCCGCCGATCCACAGCATGCCGATCACGATGATGATCATCTGCAGGAAGTCGGTGACCGCCACCGCCCACATGCCGCCAAACAGGGTGTAGATGAGGATGGTGCCGGAGCCGATCCACATGCCCATCGTCTTGCTGATCTCGCCGCCCGACACCACGTTGAACACCAGCCCCAGCGCCGAGATCTGCGCCCCCACCCAGCCCAGGTAGGAGACCACGATGGCGATCGTGGTGAGCACCTCGACGCCCCGCCCGTAGCGCTTCTTGTAGAAGTCGCCGATGGTGAGGAGGTTCATGCGGTACAGCGGCGCCGCGAAGAACAGACCGACCAGGATCAGGCACAGCGACGAGCCGAAGGGGTCGGCCACCACGCCGTGCAGGCCCTCGTTGAGGAAGGTGGCCGGCACGCCCAGCACGGTCTCGGACCCGAACCAGGTGGCGAACACCGTGGCGGTGACCATGTAGAAGGGCAGATGGCGGCCGGCCACCGCGAAGTCCTTGGTGTTATGGACCCGCGTGGCGGCGGCGAGGCCGATGGCCACCGAGATCAGCCAGTAGGCGATGACGAACCAGAAAAGCATGCTCGGAAACGGAAAAAACGTTGGCGAATCCGCGGATTATAGGGGCCTGGGGGCGAGAAGAGGAAAACCCGGAAGCACCTGCCTACGCAGCGCACAAAGTCGGTGCGCCGAACCCCGGCCCGCCCCGTTGACCCCCGTCAAGGTGAACCGGGCAGCGGGCGCCTATAGTCCCGCCGCGTCATTCCTGCCGCCCCATCGCCCATGACTTCAGCGCGCCAAATCGAACTGGTCTGCCCCGCCGGCAGCCTGCCCGCCCTCAAAACCGCCGTGGACCATGGCGCCGACTGTGTTTATCTCGGCTTCAAGGACGCCACCAACGCCCGCAACTTCAGCGGCCTCAACTTCGACGACAAGGCCCTGGGTGAAGGCGTGCGCTACGCCCACGACCGTGGCCGCAAGGTGCTGCTGGCCCTCAACACCTACCCGCAGACCGACAACTGGCAGCGCTGGACCAGCGCCGTCGATCGCGCCGCCGCCTTCGGCATGGACGCCGTGATCCTCGCCGACCCGGGCCTGATGGCCTACGCCCGGCGGGTGCATCCGGAGCTGCGCCTGCATCTGTCGGTGCAGGGCTCGGCCACCAGCTACGACGCGATCAACTTCTACCACCGCCACTTCGGCATCTCCCGCGCGGTGCTGCCGCGAGTGCTGTCGCTGGCCCAGGTGGATCAGGTGATCGCCAACACGCCGGTCGAGATCGAGGTCTTCGGCTTTGGCGGGCTGTGCGTGATGGTGGAAGGGCGCTGCGCGCTCTCGGCCTACGCCACCGGCGAGTCGCCCAACTGCAACGGCGCGTGCTCGCCGGGCAAGCACGTGCGCTGGGAGCAGACCCCCAAGGGCATGGAGACGCGCCTCAACGGCATCCTGATCGACCGCTTCGCCGACGGCGAGCGGGCCGGCTACCCCACCCTGTGCAAGGGCCGCTTCGACGTGAATGGCGAGACCTACTACGCCATCGAGGAGCCCACCAGCCTCAACACCCTCGAGCTGCTGCCCGAGCTCGCCCGCGTCGGCGTGCGCGCCATCAAGATCGAAGGCCGCCAGCGCAGCCCCGCCTACGTGGCCCAGGTGACCGAAGTGTGGCGCGCCGCCATC
>JAKLLO010000045.1 GCA_023150095.1 Zoogloea sp.
GGGCGTAGTGCATCTGCGAGACGTTGGCACCGGCCTTGGCACGGCGGGGCTTGCGGTGCAGGCCGGGGAAGCGGAGTTCATCCAGGGCCGGGTCGGCGGCGCGGGCGCGGCCGTATTCGGAGGTGAGGTCCGGCAGCACCTCGGTGTCGCCGCGCTCTTCGATCCAGCGCTGGCGCAGGGCCGGCAGGCCGGAGCGGATGTCGATCTTCGCGGCCGGGTTGGTGTAGGGGCCGGAGCAGTCGTAGACGTAGATCGGCGGGTTCTTCTCGCCACCGAAGCCGGTCGGGGTGTCGGCCTGGCTGACTTCGCGCATGGGCACGCGGATGTCCGGGCGCGAGCCTTCGACGTAGATCTTGCGGGAGTTGGGCAGCGGGGCAACGGCAGCCTCGTCCACGTGGGCAGACGCGGCGAGGAATTTATCGTGGGCGTTCATGAAGGCTCCTTGGGGAGGGCCGCCGGATGGGAAAGACGGGGCAGGAGCCACGTTTCCCTACGCCGGTACGACCCGGATCAGGTTCGGAGGGTAAGTCTCAGCCGGACAGCGCGCACAAAAAGTGCACCGGCACCCCTAACGTATTTGCCGAAAGTACTGGAAGCGACCGGTAAACGCAAGATTCCCCGAGGGTTTTGGCAGGTGCGGTGAGGCTGCAGCCGCTAAAGCTTTGGTGCCTTCGGGCCGAAATAGGGGCATCCGGCCCCTGCGGCCCGCCAATTTCCGGAGAATAAAAATGCGCCACCGTCTGCGCCCCCTCGTTGCCCTGCTGGCGCTTGCCGGCATGTCTTCCGTGCTGGCTGCCGACTGGCAGACCGTTGCCTCCGACAAGAAGCGCACGATCGAACTCGACCGGGCGAGCATCCTCCAGTCGGATCCCGGAACCAAGGTGGCTTGGGGGCGGATCGTGCTGTCCGACGCCGAAGCCGGCGCTGCGGGTTACGCAGCGGTGAAGGCCCTCAACCGCTACGATTGCAGGAACCAGACTTTCGCCACCATCAAGCGCGTGTATCTGGATGCCGATTCGGCGGTGATCAAGGACGAGAAGGTCAAGGTCGAGAAGGACATGCCGGTGGCCGCCGGCAGCGTGGACGAAAAGCTGTGGCGCGATGTGTGCAAGCCCGCCGGTGGTGGCGACATCTCGGCGCTGGCGAAGAACGCTGCGAAGGCGGCCCAGACTGCCCAGGCCAAGCCGGAACTGCGGGCCGCGGATTACCGCCCGGCCAAGGGCGCCGAGAAGCCAGTGGTGGCTCAGGTCTCCGAGACCAAGGGTGAGCACGCCGCCGAGCCGGCCCTGCCCATCAAGAAGAATTTCATCGACAAGCCGGCGCCGCCCCCGAAGGCTGAGCCGGCTGCCGAGCGGCCCGCGGAGCGCCCGATGCGCGCCGAGGCGCCGCCTGAAGTGCAGCGGGTGCCGGCCTACGTGCCGCCGCCCCGGCCGAAGCCGCGGGTCGTCCGCTCGCCGGTGGTGTCGGTGGATGCCCATGCGGCCCACGGCCCGGCGGCTGCCGGCACGCCGCTGGCCCATCACGACATCCACTGGAGTTACGACGGCGAAGGCGGTCCGGCCAACTGGGGCGTGCTCAAGCCCGAATGGCAGCTGTGCGGCAGCGGCGAGCGCCAGTCGCCGATCGACATCCGCGAGGGCATCAAGGTCGAGCTGGAGCCGATCCGCTTTGACTACAAGCCGACCCAGTTCCGCATCGTTGATAACGGCCATACCGTGCAGGTGAACGTTGGCCCTGGCAGCAGCCTGCAGGTGATGGGGCGGTACTACGATCTGGTGCAGTTCCACTTCCATCGCCCGTCCGAAGAGCGTATCAACGGCAAGGGCTTCGAGATGGTGGCGCATCTGGTGCACAAGGATCTGGACGGCCGGCTGGCGGTGGTGGCGGTGCTCCTGGAGCGCGGCCAGCAGCACCCGCTGGTGCAGACCCTGTGGAACAACCTGCCGCTGGAGAAGAATGTGGATTACTCGCCGGAGGGTGTGGCGATTGATCTGAACGAGCTGCTGCCGAAAGATCGCAACTACTACACCTACATGGGGTCGCTGACCACGCCGCCGTGCAGCGAGGGTGTGCTGTGGATGGTGATGAAGCAGCCCCAGCAGCTGTCGTCGGAGCAGATTGCGATCTTTGCGCGGATGTATCCGATGAACGCGCGGCCGATCCAGTCGGTGCGCGGGCGGATGATCAAGGAATCCCGCTGAAGGGGCTGGAGGTCTGACGGGGCTGCGGCCCCGGCGCGGCACTGCGGAAAAGGGCGAACCGGCGGTTCGCCCTTTTTGCGTTCATTCGCCGGTGCGGGCTTCGAGCTCGACGATCATCTGGTCGACGCCGTCGGCCAACTGGCTGGCGAGCGCGCGGCTGGCCGGGTCGGCTGCCCGGGCGGACATGTCGGTCTGGGCGGCCAGTTCATAGATCGTCTGGGCCTTGAGGGAGCCGGCGGTGCCCTTCAGGCTGTGGGCGATGAAGGATAGTTCGGACAGGTCGCCCTCGCCGGCGGCCAGCGCCCGCAGCCGGACGACGCTGGTGCGGTAGTTGGCGAGGGCCCGGCTGGCGAGGCGGGTGACGAAGGCGGTCTTGCCCTTGAACTGGGTCTCGAGCCCTTGCCAGTCGATCAGGCTGTGGGTGGGCGCGGAGGTGGGCACGGTGCGTTCGGGTGTATCGGGGGACATGGCAGTGATCTCGGTGGTGGCCTGCTTGCGGCAGTGTCTCAGGATTTCGGTGACGAGTGTGTTCAGATCAAGGGGTTTCGGGATGTGGGCGAGCATTCCTGACGCGAGGCACTGCTCCCGGGCCTCGGCGCCGGCGTGGGCGGTCAGCCCGAGCACTGGCAGCGTGGGGTCGAGGGCGTGCAGGCGGCTGGTCAGCGCGTAGCCGTCCATTCCGGGCATCTGGATGTCGGTGATGGCCAGATGATAGCGGGCGGTGCCTTCGGCTTCGAGCCAGCCGAGGGCTTCGGCACCGCTGGGGAAGCAGTCGATCCGGGCGCCTTCCTGGGTGAGCAGGTCGGTCAGGACCAGCCGGTTGATCTCGTTGTCGTCCACGGCGAGGACGGTGAGCCCGGTGAGGCGGGCTTCCGGCGGGGTGTAGGCGGTGCTCTGGATGGTGCCGACGTTGCGCAGGCAGTCCACGAGGTGGCGGGCCCGCAGCGGTCGCTCGACGAGCGGCAGGCGCCCGGAGAGGCCGTCGGCGAGGCCGGACATGTCGATCTCGTCGATGCGGCCCGCGAGGGCCAGCGGGCGTCCTTCGTCGCGCAGTTCGCGCAGCCACTTGCGCCAGTCGAGGCTGTGGTCGGCGATGCCGGCGTCGATGACGATCAGGCTGTCGCCGGGCAGCGTGTCGGCCGGCGCGTCGAGGGTGATGACCGGAATGCCTCGGGCTTCGAGCTGGCCGACGAGATCGGCCGCCTCGTCGGCCGGGAAGCCGGCCAGCACGATGTGCCCGGGCGGTGGGGGCGGTTCGGGTTCGGCGGCGACCAGCGGGACGCGCACGTCGAAACTGCTGCCGACGCCTAGTGCGCTGGTGACCACGATGTCGCCGCCCATGGCCTTGACCAGGTGGGACGAGATCGACAGGCCCAGGCCGGAGCCGCCGAAGCGGCGGGTGGTGGAACTGTCGGCCTGCTCGAAGGGCAGGAACAGGCGCTCGACCTGTTCGGGCGTCATGCCGATGCCGGTGTCGCTGATGCGGATGCACAGCAGGCCACCCTCGACCCGTGCTTCGAGGCTGATCGAACCGGTGTCGGTGAACTTGATCGCATTGCCCAGCATGTTGACCAGCACCTGGGACAGGCGCAGGGGGTCGCTGCGGCAGCTGGCGGGCAGTCCGCTTTCGCGCACGAAGAACTTCAGGTGGCGGGCATAGGCACGTTCGGCGGTGAGGGTGAGCGCCGAGTCGATGACCTTGCCGGGCTCGATCGGGATGTGCTCGACCTTCAGCTTGCCGGCCTCGATCTTGGCGCAGTCGAGGATGTCGTTGATGACGCCCAGCAGGTGCTGGCCGGATTCGTTGATCCGGATGAACTGCTGTTCGGCGTGGCGCCCCGACGAGTTGCGGATGCCCATCTGGGCGAGCCCGAGGATGGCGTTGAGCGGGGTGCGGATCTCGTGGCTCATGTTGGCCAGGAACTCGCTGCGGGCCTGGGCGAGGCGTTCGGCTTCGGCGCGGGCAAGGACGTGGGCGCGCTCGACCCGCCGGCGCTCGAACATCTCCTGGAGCACGATGAAGATGACCACCAGCGGCACCAGCCCCATGCCGAGCAGCAGCAGCGTTGGCATGGAGTGGCTGTTCAATTCGCCATCGGTGATGAGTGCGGCGAGCGAAACCGGAGAGCCTTCGACGTGCTGTTTGAGCGTGGCGATGGGGCTGTCGTCGTCGCTGTCGGCGACCCTGATGGCCCCCGCCTTGCCGCGGTTGCCAAGACCGGCCAGGGCGAGCCGGATCTCTGGCTGGCGGAAGGCGTCGGGCGCATTGCTCGAGAGAGGGTCGCCGGACTGGGTGCTGACCAGCGCCTCGGGGCGCAGGGCGGTGCTGAAACTGACCCGGCTTTCGATCGGGGTGAACGGCCCGGTGGCGATGATGTGGCCGCGCATCCGCCCTTTGATGGTCACTGCCTGGGAAAGGCGCAGCCGTTTGCCGTCGTCGAGGAGCTCGACGTTGCCCGAGGCGGTCGTGGCGGTCGTGGCGTGGAGGTCGTCGTTGGCGCCATCGGGAAGCTCGCCGGCCTGGGCGACGATGGCGCCCTTGTCGTCGGTGAGGGTGAGCTGGTCGTAGATGGGGACGAAGCCCAGGCGCTTGCGTTCGATGAGGCGGTTGAACTTGTCCTCGATGGCCTGGATCTGGATGGCGAGGCCGTAGTCGGCGCTCATGCCCAGGTCGTAGCTGCCGAAGTAGCTGGCGACGACTTCCGACTCGGCCAGGTCGGTGAGGTCGTTGTGGCGTTCGGTGAAGTAGTAGGAGAGAGCGTCGGCCCGGCGTACGAGATCGAGCTGGGCTGCGTCGATGAGGTTCTGCCGGAGCTGGTCGCGGACGCTCAGGTTATGCACGAGCAGGCTCACCGCATAGCCGATGAAGATCAGGATGGCGATGAAGCTCTTCCGGTAACGCCTTAGCAGGGAGTCGTCGCTGGACATGGGGATGGGCCGATCGCTTCCGGGCCAGTCGCCGGCCCGGGTGGGCTCGGCGTGCTGGATGACGCATGACTCCACCGATAACGGAGTCGGGTGATGAATCTTTACCGGAAGTTACCTGATTTACAGCGGGTTTGCGCAGCCCTCTGTCATTTTTCCATTGTGCCGGCGGCAATTTCGAGGGCACGCAGGCGCAGATCCGGATCGAATACGTCGCAGACGATGATGAACTCGTCGGCGTCAGTGAGCTGGGCGAGGCGGGCGAAGCCCTCGCGGACCCGTTCCGGGCCACCGACCACCCCGGCGGCGAGGAAGTCGCCGATGGCGGCGCGCTCTTCGGGGCGCAGCTTGTCCATGAAGTGCTCGACCGGGGGCTGCAGCCGGCGCCGGTTGCCGGTGAGGATGCCGAGGACCCGCTGGTAGTTGCTGCTGGCCAGGAATTCGGCCTCTTCGTCGGTGGGTGCGGCCATCACCGGCACGCCGATCATCACGTAGGGCTTGTCGAGCACCGCCGACGGCTGGAACTTGCTGCGGTACAGGGCGATGGCCTGGAGCAGCTGGCGCGGGGCGAAGTGGGAGGCGAAGGCGTAGGGCAGGCCCCGCTCGGCAGCGAGGCGGGCCGAGAACAGGCTGGAGCCGAGGATCCAGATCGGCACGTTGGTGCCTGCGCCGGGCACGGCAATGACTCGCTGGCCGTGCTGGACAGGGCCCAGGAGCTGTTGCAGCTCGGCCACTTCGCGGGGGAAGTCGTCTTCGGTCTCGACCCGGTCACGGCGCAGGGCCCGCATGGTGACGCTGTCGGTGCCTGGCGCCCGGCCCAGGCCCAGGTCGATCCGGTCCGGGTAGAGCTCGGCGAGGGTGCCGAAGGCTTCGGCGACCACCAGCGGCGCGTGGTTGGGCAGCATGATGCCGCCGGAGCCGACGCGGATACGCGAGGTGCCGCCGGCGATGTGGCCTACCAGCACGGCGGTGGCCGAGCTGGCGATGCCGGGCATGTTGTGGTGTTCGGCCACCCAGTAGCGGGTGAAGCCGAGGGCCTCGGCGTGACGGGCGGTGGTGAGGGCGACCGCCAGGGCGTCGGCCACGCTGCGGCCTTCGCGGATTGCCACGAGGTCGAGCATGGACAGCTTGATGTCTTTCAGTGTCTTCATGCTCACCATTCTAGAATGTATTGCGAATCGTTTCCGGGCCTTCCGGAGAATGGTGGTGTGGTGACGGCTACTTGCCGACCTTGCCGCCGGGAATGTCGTTGAAGAATTCGGGCAGGTAGCGGGGGGCGACGCGGAAGTATTTCTTCACCAGTTTCATGTAGGTGCCATCCTTCTTGATGCCGGCCAGGAAGCTGTTGAAGGCCTCGCGCAGTTCGGGAGAATCCTTGCGGAAGGCGGCTGCCATGCGCTGCTCTTCCGAGATCGGGCCGATCACTTTGATCTTTCCGGGCCACAGTTCGAGGGCGATCATCACGTCGGGCACGTCGAGCAGCGTCATGTCGCTCTCGTGCTTGAGCATGGCCGGCACGATGTCGTTGAGGTTGGTGCTGCCGGTGAAGCGCTTGAGCTTGAGGCCCTTGTTCTCGAGGTCGTAGAGGGTCGGGTCGAGGCAGGAGTTGTCCATCACGAAGGTGGTGCCGAGCCGGAGGGCGGTCTTGGTGGCGCGGATGTCCTGCTCCTTGTCGCCGCTGGGCTTGATGGGCTGGGCCGGGGTGTCCGGGCGGGCCAGCAGCCACACGGCGGAGGGGAAGGTCGGGTCGGAGAAGTCGATCACCTTCAGGCGCGGGGGCAGGATGGTCATGCCGTTGGCGATCATGTCGCCGCGGATCGGTCGGCGGCCGACTTCCTGGAGCGTGGGCTTGAAACGGATCTCCTTGCCGGTGAGGTCGCCGATGACGTTCTCCCAGGTGCTGGGCACGAATTCATAGCGTACGCCGAGGTGTCTGGCGAAGAGCTGGACGATCTCCACGTCGAGCCCGTCGCCGCTGCCGGTGACGAAGTTGGCGTAGGGCACGCCCAGGTGGCGCAGCACGCCCCGCTCGCGGACTTCCCGCAGGTCGTCGGCGAGGGCGCCACCGCAAAGGCACAGGAGGCTGGCGGCGAGGATCAGGCGCCGGAGGCGCGAGGCGGGCGTGTGCGACATGGATATTCCTTAAAACTGTCCGGATGCCGCTGGCAAGGTTTCGCGGCGTGTTCCGCATGTAGCGGAGAGGGGGGCGGAAACTTTAGGACATTTGTCATGAATCCCGTCGATCAGTGCCTGCCCGCGTCGATGGCGGCCGTGAGAAAGCGCTCCAGTCGGGCGTCGCCGCAGAAGCCCACGTTAAGCCGCAGGAAGCCCGACGGCTGGTTCTGGGGGCGGAAGACGTTGCCCGGGGCGAGCAGGATGTTCTCGCGGGTGGCGCTGCGGGCCAGGTCGGCGGTGTCGGTGAGGCCGGGCACCCGGGCCCACACGAAGGGGCCGCCGCGGGGTTCGGGGTCGGGCTTGAGGCCGACGCGCTCGAGCATCCGCAGGGCCTGCCCGGTGGATTCGGCGAGGCGGCCCTTCAGGCGGTCGAGCAGCTTGCGGTAGTGGCCGTCGGTGAGGAGCTGATGGACGAGCTGCTCGGCGAGTTCGGCGGACGACATCATCGAGACGATCTTCACGTCGGTGAACAGATGCGCCAGATCCGGCCGGCAGGCCAGGAAGCCGACCCGCAGGTTGCCGGAGATCGTCTTGGAGAAGCTGGAGGTGTAGATCACCCGGCTCAGCTGGTCGAGCCCGGCGAGGCGGGTGGCGGCGTCGGGGGCGATGTCGCCGTAGATGTCGTCCTCGACGATCATGAAGTCGTGCTTTTCGGCCAGCTGCAGCACCCGGAAGGCGACCGCCGGCGAGAGGTTGCAGGCGGTGGGGTTGTGCAGCACCGAGTGGGTGAAGAACAGCCGCGGCTGGTGTTCGGCGAGGATGGCTTCGAGGGCGGCGGTGTCGGGGCCGTCCGGCGTGCGCGGGACGCCGATCAGCGCCACGCCGTACAGGCGCAGGTTGCCGAAGAGGTTCCAGTAGCCGGGGTCGTCCACCAGCACGCAGTCGCCGGGCTTGAGGAAGTAGCGGCACACGATGTCGAGCGCCTGGTGCACGCCGTAGGTGAGCACGATCTGTTCCGGCGTGGCGCCGATGCCGATCTCCGCCAGGCGCACCTGCAGCTGGGCGCGCAGCGGCGCGTAGCCCTGGGCCGAGCCGTAGCTCACTGGGCGCACGTCGGCGCGCCGGGTGAGGCCGCGCAGGGCGCGCAGCACGCCGGCTTCGTCGAGCCACGCGGCGGGCAGGCTGCCGGAACCGGCCAGGATGCGCTCCGGGTCGCCGTTGGCCATCTCGCGCATCAGCCAGCTGGCGTCGATGGCCCGCTCGACGGCGTCGCCGCCGCCGATGGCGCGGGCCGGCTGGGCCCGGCTCGCCACGTAGAAGCCGGAGCCCCGGCGCGACTGCAGGTAGCCCACCGCCACCAGCCGGTCGTAGGCCTCGACGACGGTGAAGCGCGACACCCGGTGATGCTCGGCGAACTGGCGGATCGGCGGCAGGCGTGCGCCGGGGCGCAGGATGCGGTCGTCGATGCGGGTGCGCACGGCGGTGACGATCTGATCCACCAGCGGGGTGGGGCTGTCGGAGGAGAGGGTGAGCTGCAGCATGGGAGGCTCCGGTGTATCGGTCGGATCGCCGGGCCAGTGGGCCGAACTCGACCGGTACGGGAAGGTGATTTGTCCGGATAGTGTATCTGGGGCGGGGTGAAAGTGTTCGGTATTGTCAGGTCGTCCAAGTTGATTTTCGAGGAGACCCGCCATGTTTCGCCTGCCCCTGCTTGTGCTGACCACCGTCATCGCCATCGTGGCCGCGCCGGCCCGGGCCGGCGGCGTGGAGGCTTATTGCCCCGATCTGAAATGGGTGCTGCTGGCGCCGGCAGGCGGCAGCGCGGTGCAGGTGATCGACGTGAGCCGCGGCGTGACGCCGCTCTCCACCCTGCGCAGCCGCCCCCGTGGTCCGGTGCTGGCGGTGCATGTGCAGGTGGCGAGCCGGCGGGTGTGGGTGCTGGCGGCGAACGGGCTGGACGCCCACGACGGCTTCAGCGGCCGGGTGCTCGGGCACTGGCCGGCGCCGGAAGGCGTTCGGCTCGACCGGCTGGAGGCCGATGCCGCCGGCCGGCTGACGGCGTGGAGCGGCGCGCGACCCTTCGAGGCGGTGCACGGCGCGGCGATGCTGGTGCCGGTGGGCGCGCGGGTGAGCTGGCGCTGAGGGGCTGGGTGCTTCAGGCGCCGAGGGCGGCGAAGCCCTGACGGTAGAGCGTGGCGAGCTCGTGGGCCATCTTGCGACGCTGGGCCGGATCGGTGGCGAGGGTGCGGGCGAGGCTGCCGGCCACGTCGGAGACGTGCACGGCGCCCGGGTGGCCGGTGGCTTCCCAGGTGGCGGCGAAGGCGGCCTGTTTGGTGGGGTGGCCGGCCTGGCGGGGGTGGAGGACGTTGATGCGCGGCAGGCCGAAGGCCATCGCCACGATGCGCCCATGCAGGCTGCTGCCGCAGTAGCCGCTGCTGTGGGCGATGAGGGCGCAGATGTCCCACAGGTAGAGGGAGTTGAGGATTGTCAGCGGCCGGGTGCGGAGCAGGCCGGCGAGGCGCTGCAGGCAGTCCAGGTCGTCGTGCCAGGGCGCGGCGCCGGCGCGGAACAGCACGATGCCGAGCCCGGCGGCGCCAGCAGCCCGGTCGAGCTGGGCGGCAAGCGCCGCGAGGGTGGCGTCGTCGCCGAAATCGGCCCCCAGCTGGACGGCCAGGTAGCCCTTGGGGAAGGCCGCACGGATGTCGGCGAGCTCGCCCTGGGCGGCGTGGGCGCCGATGGTGGGGCCGAAGAGTTCGGCCACCATCACCGCCGGATCGGGCATCAGCCGGGCCTGGATGCCGGCGGCGCGCAGGTGGGCCAGGGTGAGCCGGTCGCGCACGCCGACGGCGTTGGCCGCGCGGAGGGCGGTGATGACTTCATCGCGGAGTTCGGCTGGGCTGTCCGCCAGCTCGACGCCGCCCACCGCACAGTAAACGCGCCGCTGGGCGGCCGGAAAGAGGCCCGGCGAGACGCAGTACGGCGCGTGGGATGGCAGGCCGAGGATGCGCTCGGTCCAGGCGTCGCGGGCCGACGGGCTGGCGTCGAGGCGGCTGACGATGACCTGGGCGGCGGCCGGCGGCTGGAGCATCACCGCCGCCTCCCAGGCCTTGCAGGTGAGGAGCTCGCCGCCGGCGTGGATCAGCCGGATCGGCTTGTCGCCCCAGGTTTCGGCCAGTTGGGTGATGGCGTGGACGGGATGCCCGCCCCACTCCCGCATGTCCCGTTCGGCGAGCCCGGCAAAGATGAGCGGCCGCGCCGGCAGCAGGGCGGCAGCCACGTGGGGAAACAGCAGGTCGCCGAAATTGTGCCGGTCAAAGGCGCCAAACAGGATGGTCGGGGGCGTCATCGTGGATCGGGTTGGTGGGGCGGTCAGCCGAGGTTGCGCAGGGCAAACTCCCAGTTGATCAGCTTGTCGAGTACGGCATTGACGTAGTCGGCGCGCCGGTTCTGGTAGTCGAGGTAATAGGCGTGCTCCCACACGTCGATCGCCAGCAGTGGCTTGAGGCCGGCGGTGAGCGGTGTGTCGGCGTTGCCGGTCTTGATGATCTTCAGGCGGTCGCCATCGGCCACCAGCCAGGCCCAGCCGCTGCCGAACTGGGTGGTGGCGGCGCTGGCGAATTCCTTCTTGAAGTTGGCGGTGCTGCCGAAGGCGGCCTCCAGGCGCTGGCGCAGCTCGGCTGGCGGTTCGCCGCCGCCGCGGGGGCGCAGGCTCTGCCAGTAGAAGCTGTGGTTCCAGGTCTGGGCTGCGTTGTTGAAGAGCGCGACCTGGTCGGCCTTGCCGGCGCTGGCGGCGATGAGCTGGGCAAGCGACTGGCCCTCTTGCGGCGTGCCGGCGATGAGCTTAGCGGTGTTGTCGGCGTAGGCCTTGTGGTGCTTGCCGTAGTGGTAGCCGAGGGTGTTGGCCGAGAGCACCGGATCCAGGGCGTCGAGGGCGTAGGGGAGGTCGGGGAGGAAGTTCTGGTGCTGGCTAGCGGCCCGCGCGGCGAACGGCAGGCCTGTCGCTCCGAGGATGAGGGCGCCGCCGGCGGCGAGGAGGAGGCTGCGCCGGTTGGTTTGCCGAGCGGACGGGGCGTGCTGGTCGGGGGATTTCATTGGAGTTCTCCTGGTTGTTGTCGCTGCAGGAGATGAGAGTAGCTCAGGATGGGTTTTATTTATGTCAACAGATTCAATTTTTACACTGTGACATATTCACGTTTCGTGCGAGGTTTGTTGGTGCGCTGTGTCTTCGGCGTCGGCTGGCGAGGCCGATCAGGCTGGCGATGGCGAGGGGCAGGCCGGACGGTTCGGGGATGGGCTGGTAGATCGCCCGGATGCCGGCGATGTCGTCGGCGCCCAGCGCGCGCTGGGGGCCCTGGTAGGTATCGGCCATGATCGAGCCGGCCTGGTCGGAATGGCCGAGCCCGAGGGCGTGGCCGAACTCGTGCAGGGCGACGGTGAAGAGGTCGAAGCTGCCCGCGCCGGCTTTCGGGTCGTCCACCCAGTTGACGCCTTCGGGGCAGAAGGTGGCAGAGGCCGGGTCCTTGTCGAGGCGGCAGCGGAAATGCACGTCACCAAACAGGGTGCTGCCGAAGGCCAGGGTGCCGGGCTGGAAGGCGAAGGCCAGGAAATCCATCTTTGGCTGGGACGGCGGCGGCAGCGCGCCGATGAAACGGTAGGCGCCGATGCGGATGTCGCCGACGCCGCCCTGTACGGCGTCGCCCGCCCGGGCGCCCGAGTCGGCCACGGGTTGGAGGGTGAGGTTGATGGCGGCGCCGACATTCACGGCGTTGGCCCAGGTGAGCAGGGCGCTGCTCAGGATGGCTTCGACGCGCAGTTCGCGCTGGGCGGCGGTCTCCTTGTCGAGCGGTGCGAGCAGGCTGGCGAGGGGCAGGCTCGGGGTGAGACCGTGCTCCGGATCGGTGGCGAGGTCGGCCACGGTGAGGCCGCCGGCCATGAAGCTGTAGCTGGCGACGCCGGGGATGTGAGGTCCGGCGGGCGGGGCTGCGATGAATTGCTGGAACTGGCCGGGGCCGGCGGGCGACCACTTGGTGGGCGTGGCGAAATAGGCGAAAGCCCGGGCCTCGTCGGCAAAGGCGAAGCTTGCCAGCAGGGCGACGAAAAAAGCGGGCAGCAGACGATGAGGCCGTGTCATCGCGAGTCTCCGGAATGTGCTCGATGCGCGGTGAAAGATGCGCCAGTCCGGCAGGATCGTAGGCGCCTTTCCCCACGCCGCGCGCCAACTTCAGACGATCCACATCATTTTACGATTGCGCTGTGCCCAAGGCTTTTGCAGACGTTGGGCATTCCCGGCCTTTACAAGTCCGACGCACTCGCCTAAATTTACTGACTAACCAGTCAGTCATTAAATTTCATGGATACCACCGACAGTCATCGCCGCCAGCGCCGCAAGGATGCCCGCCCTGCCGAGCTGGCCGCAGCCGCCCTGGCGCTCTTCGTGGAGAAGGGCTTTGCCGCCACGCGCCTGGACGACGTGGCGAGTCGTGCCGGGGTCTCGAAGGGCACGCTCTACCTTTACTTCGACAGCAAGGAAGCCCTGTTCCGCGCGGTGATCGAGGAGTCCATCGTGCCGATGATCGGCGAGGTGGAGGCGATGGTGGCGCAGTTCGAGAACGACCCCGCGCACCTGCTCCGCGCCCTGCTGGTGTTCTGGTGGGAGCGGATCGGGTCCACGGCGCTGGCGGGCACCTGCAAGCTGATGCTGTGCGAGGCGGGCAACTTCCCTGAAGTGGCGGTGTTCCTCAACGAACGGGTCATCGGCCCGTGGCACATGCTGCTCAACCGGGTGATCGAGGCCGGCATGCAGAAGGGCGTGTTCCGGCCGGGCAACCCGGAGAGCGTGCGCCAGATGGTCTTCTCGCCGCTGCTGCTGCAGTCGGTCTGGCAGTGCTCGCTGCCGGTGTGTAGCGGCGCGCGGCCGATGCCTGACAACTATTTCGACACCTTTTTCGACGTGCTCTTCCGCGGCCTGCTGGTCGAGCCCACCGAGGAATCCCAACGATGAACCGACGCATCCTCCTCGGCGCCCTTTCCGTGGCGCTGCTTTCCGCTTGTTCCAAACCCCAGCCGGTGGCCGAAGGGCCGCGGCCGGTGATGGTCCAGAAGCTGGCCTTGTCGTCGGTGCAGGCCGGCGCATTGTATTCGGGCGAGGTGCGGGCGCGCTACGAATCCGACCTGGCCTTCCGCATCACCGGCAAGATCATCGAGCGCAAGGTGGACGTCGGCGCGGTGGTCAAGCCCGGCCAGCTGCTGGCGCGCCTCGATCCGAGCGACGCCGGCCTCAACGCCGAGGCGGCCCGGGCCCAGCTGGCGGCGGCCCAGAACGAGCTCGCCTACGCCAAGGCCGAAGTGGAACGCTACCGGGATCTGGTGGCCAAGAACTTCGTCTCCCGCAGCGTGCTCGACGCCAAGGAGACCAGCTTCAAGTCGGCCGCTGCCCGCGTCGAGCAGGCCCGCGCCCAGGCCACGGTGGCGGGCAATCAGGCCGGTTACACCAGCCTGGTGGCCGATCAGGCCGGGGTGATCACCGCGATCACCGCTGAGGTGGGCCAGGTGGTGAAGGATTCTGCGCCGGTGATGAAGCTGGCCCGGGACGGTGAGCGCGAGGTGCTGATCGCCGTGCCGGAGAGCCGCATCGCCGCGCTGCGCAAGGCGGGGAACATCGAGGTGCGCCTGCTGGCGGCGCCGGATGCGGTGTTCGTCGGCCGGGTGCGCGAGGTGGCGCCGGCGGCCGACGCGGCCACGCGGACTTACGCGGTGCGCGTCACCATCGTCAATGCGACGCCGGAAGTGCAGCTGGGCATGACGGCCAACGTGATCCTGCCCGATGCGGCGGCGGCCGGTGGCGGGCTGCTGGTGCCGGCCACGGCGCTCTTCGAGCACGACGGCGGCAGCGCGGTGTGGGTGCTGCAGCCCGAGGGCGAGCTGGTCAAGGCGGTGCTGCGCAAGGTACAGGTGCGCCAGTTCCGCGAGGACGGCGTGCTGCTGACTGGCGGCGTTCAGCCGGGCGAGACCATCGCGGCGGCGGGCGTCCACAAGATTGTCGCGGGCCAGCTGATGCAGCCGCGCGTGGCGAGCCGTCCGGCGGCGGCCACGGTTGGCGCGGGGGGCTGAGGCGATGGGCTTCAATCTGTCGGAATGGGCGCTGCGCCACCAGCCGCTGGTGCGCTTCCTGATCGTGCTGCTGGCGCTGGTCGGGGTGTTGTCGTACCAGAAGCTCGGTCAGTCGGAAGACCCGCCCTTCACCTTCAAGGTGATGGTGGTGCGCACCGAATGGCCCGGCGCGTCGGCGCGGGAGATGGAAGAGCAGGTGACCGACCGCATCGAGAAGAAGCTGCAGGAGGTGCCCAACGTGGACTACCTGCGCAGCTACTCGCGGCCGGGCGAATCGGTGGTGCTGTTCGTGGCCAAGGATTCGACGCCGGCCAAGGACGTGCCGGACATCTTCTACCAGGTGCGCAAGAAGATCGGCGACATCCGCGGCACGCTGCCGACGACGATCCGCGGGCCGTATTTCAATGATGAGTTCGGCGACGTGTTCGGCAACATCTATGCCCTCACCGGCGACGGCTTCGACTACGCTCAGCTGAAGGCCGAGACCGACAAGATCCGCGCCGAGCTGCTGCGGGTGCCGAGCGTTGCCAAGGTGGATCTCATCGGCGAGCAGGAGCAGCGCATCTACGTGTCACTCTCCAACGCGCGCCTCGCCACGCTGGGGCTGGACGTGCAGACGGTGACGACCGCGATGGCCCAGCAGAACGCGGTGGTGCCCGGCGGTTACTTCGAGACCAAGGACGAGCGGATCTACCTGCGTCCGAGCGGCGCCTTCGACACCGTCGAGGCGATCCGCGACATGACGATCCGGGCTGGCGGGCGCGAGCTGCGCATCGGTGACATCGCCACTGTGCGGCGTGGTTTCGTCGAGCCGCCGGCGCCGGGCTTCCGCTTCCAGGGCCAGGACGCGCTGGGCCTCGGCGTGTCGATGGCCAAGGGCGGCGACATCATCGCCCTGGGCGCCAATCTCAAGGAGACGACGGCCCGCATCCAGGCCAACCTGCCGGTGGGCATGGAGCTGAAGGAAGTCGCCAGCCAGCCGGAGGCCGTGCAGCGCTCGATCAGCGAGTTCGTCCATTCGCTGGCCGAGGCGGTGATCATCGTGCTGGTGGTGTGCTTCTTCTCGCTGGGGCTGCGCACCGGGCTGGTGGTGGCGCTGTCGATTCCGCTGGTGCTGGCGGTCACCTTCTTCGGGATGCGGCTGTTTGACGTGGGCCTGCACAAGATCTCGCTGGGCGCGCTGATCCTGGCGCTGGGCCTGCTGGTGGACGACGCGATCATCGCCGTCGAGATGATGCTGGTGAAGATGGAGCAGGGCTGGGAGCGCTCCAAGGCGGCCGCCTTCGCCTACACCAGCACGGCCGGGCCGATGCTCTCCGGCACGCTGGTGACGGTGGCGGGCTTCCTGCCCATCGCCACGGCGCAGTCGTCCACCGGCGAATACACCCGCTCGATCTTCCAGGTGAATGCGATCGCGCTGCTGGCGTCGTGGCTGGCGGCGGTGATCGTGGTGCCTTACCTGGGCTACGTGCTGCTGCCGGATCCGCGCGGGCCGAAGAAGCCGAGCTGGTTTTCGAAGCGTTTCCCGCGGATTGATGCCTTCAAGGACCGCATCGGCCTGGGTGATCCGCACATTGAGGGCGACGAGGATTCGGTGTTCCGCACGCCGTTCTACAACCGCTTCCGGACGGTGGTGGATTGGTGCGTGGCGCGGCGCTGGGTGGTGATCGGCACCACGCTGGCGATCTTCGCGACGGCCCTCGTCGGCTTCGGGATGGTTCAGCAGCAGTTCTTCCCGAACTCGACGCGGCTTGAGCTGCTGATCGACCTGCGTCTGCCGGAGGGCGCCAGCCTGCGGGCGACCAAGGCGGAAGTCGAAAAGCTGGAAGAGGTGTTGAAGAACGAGAAGGGCATCCACAATTACGTGGCCTACGTGGGCACCGGCAGCCCGCGCTTCTATCTGCCGCTGGACCAGCAACTGCCGGCCGCCAACTTTGCGCAGTTTGTGGTGCTGACCGACAGCATCGCCAGCCGCGAGGCGCTGCGCGAGCGGATGATTGCGCTGTTCCGCAAGGAGTTTCCCAACCTGCGCGCCAACGTCACCCGGCTGGAGAACGGCCCGCCGGTGGGCTTTCCGGTGCAGTTCCGGGTGAGCGGGCCGGACATCCCGACGGTACGCAAGTACGCCGCCGAGGTGGCCGACGTGATGCGCACCAACGCCAACCTGTCGGACGTGCAACTGGACTGGGACGAGCAATCCAAGGTGCTGCGCGTCGATGTGGACCAGCGCAAGGCGCGGCTGCTCGGGCTGACCACCCAGGACGTGGCCAACTTCCTCAACAGCAGCCAGCGCGGGCTGGTGGCGACGAGCTACCGGGAAGGCATCGAGTCCATCGACGTGGTGCTGCGCGGCGACGCCTTCGAGCGCGACAAGCTCTCGCTGGTGGCCGAACTGGCGATCCCGACCCGGGCCGGCAAATCCGTGCCGCTGACCCAGGTCGCCACCGTCGGCTACGCCTACGAGCAGGGCCTGGTGTGGCGGCGCAACCGGGAACCGAGCATCACCGTGCGGGGGCAGATCTACGTGAATGGCGTTCAGGCGCCCACCGTCACCGCCCAGGTGGCGCCGCAGCTGGAGCCGATCCGCGCCAAGCTGCCGGCCGGCTATCGCATCGAGACCGGCGGCGCGGTGGAAGAGAGCGCCAAGGGCCAGAGCTCGGTGAATGCGGGCTTCCCGCTGTTCCTGGGCGTCGTCTTTACCGTGCTGATGGTGCAGCTGGGCAGCTTCTCGCGTACGACGATGGTGGTGCTCACCGCGCCGCTGGGGCTGATCGGGGTGGTGCTGTTCCTGCTGCTGTTCAACCAGCCCTTCGGCTTCGTGGCGATGCTGGGCACCATCGCGTTGTTCGGGATGATCATGCGCAACTCGGTGATTCTGGTGGATCAGATCGAGCAGGACGTGGAGAAGGGGCTGTCGATCTGGAACGCCATCGTGGAGTCGGCGGTGCGACGGCTGCGGCCGATCGCGCTCACCGCGGCGGCGGCCGTGCTGGCGATGATCCCGCTCACCCGCAGCGCCTTCTTCGGGCCGATGGCGGTGGCGATCATGGGCGGCCTGATCGTCGCCACGCTGCTCACGCTGCTGTTCGTGCCGGCGCTGTACGCGGCGTGGTATCGCGTCCGGCGCGAGCCGGATGAACTGCGCAGTGCACAAGTAAGCTAGAATCCGAAAGTTTTTATGCGGATCATAAATATTAGCTTCTGCTAATATTATTCGGGGAGCCCCAAATGAATTACGAACAAGCACGGTTCAATATGGTCGAGCAGCAGATCCGCCCCTGGGAGGTGCTGGATTTTGGCGTGCTCGACACGCTGATGAGTGTCCGCCGCGAGGAGTTCGTGCCGGAAGTCTACAAGTCGCTGGCCCTGTCCGAAGCCGAGATTCCCCTCGGCAACGGCGGCAGCATGCTGATCCCGGTGATTGAGGGCAAGGTGCTGCAGGCCGTGCAGGTCAAGCGTTCCGACAAGGTGCTCGAAATCGGCGCCGGTTCCGGCTACTTCGCCGCCCTGCTGGCTGCCAAGGCCGAGTGGGTGCGCACGGTCGACATCGAGCCGGCCCTGGTCAACATGGCCCACGATAACCTCAAGCGCTACGGCGTCGAGAACGTCATCGTCGAGGAAGGTGATGCCGTGCGCGGCTGGGCCGGCGGCGCGCCTTACGACCTGATCGTCGTCTCCGGCGGCGTGCCCTACGTGCCCGAAACCCTGCTGCAGCAGGTCAAGGTCGGTGGCCGTCTGTTCGCCTTCGTGGGCGAAGCGCCGCTGATGACCGCCCAGCTCATCACCCACGTGGCCGAAGGCAAGTTCCGCACCGAGTCCCTCTTCGAGAACCTCGTGCCGATGATGCGCAACGCGCCCCAGAAGAGCCATTTCAAGTTCTGAGCCCCGTTACCCGATGAAGCACATCACCCCGCCACAACTGGCCGAGTGGCTGCAGGACGCGACCCGTCCTCCGCCTTTTCTCCTCGATGTCCGCGAGCCCTCCGAGTTCGCCTACTGTGCGATCCCCGGCTCGGTGCCGATGCCGATGGCCAGCGTGCCGGCGCGGATGCAGGAGCTGCCTGACGACGCCGAGATCGTGGTGATCTGTCACCACGGCGGGCGGAGCATGCAGGTGGCGATGTTCCTGGAGCGCCAGGGCTTTGGCGAGGTGATCAACCTCGCCGGCGGCGTGGCCCAGTGGGCCCAGCAGGTCGACCCTGCGATGCCCCAGTATTGAGACGTGCGAAACGAGTGACGGAGAACGCGATGAGACGGGTTGCAGGACGTGTGGTGCTGGCGATGGCGGCAGGGTTCGCGGCGGGTGGAGCGTGGGCGGCGGATCTCGAACAGGTTTACCGGGATGCCCTGTCCTATGACGCGGCGCTGGCAAGTGCCCGCGCGTCCCTCGAGGCCGGTCGTGAAAAGCTGCCCCAGGGGCGTGCCGGCCTGCTGCCGTCGCTCAATCTCACCGGCAACTCCAGCTGGAACGACGTCGACCTCAAGCACTACGACGTCACCCGTGGCTACAACAGCAACGGCTGGCAGGTCCAGCTCACCCAGCCGCTGTTCCGCTGGCAGAACTGGGTGCAGTACAAGCAGGGCGAGATGCAGGTGGCCCTGGCCGAGGCCCAGTACCAGCTGGCCCGTCAGGATCTGACCCTGCGGGCCGCCCAGGCCTACTTCGACGTGCTGGTCGCCCAGGACGTGCTGGCCGCGGCCAGCGCGCTGCACGAGGCCAACACCCAGCAGCTGGCGCTGGCGAAGAAGAGCTTCGAGGTGGGCACGGTCACCGTCACCGACGTCCATGAAGCCCAGTCCCGCGCCGATCTGTCGTCGGCCCAGGTGATCGCCGCCGAGAGCGATCTGGCCGTCAAGCGTCATGCCCTGCTGGTGCTCACCGGCAAGGAGCCCGACGCCCTGAAGGGCCTACGCAAGGGCGTGGCCCTCAGCCGTCCCGAGCCGGCCGACATCCAGGCGTGGGTGAATTCCGCCGAGAACGGCAGCTACACCGTGCAGGCCGCCCAGGTGGCCCAGGAAATCTCCCAGCGGGAAGTCGAGCGCAACCGCGCCGGCCACCTGCCGACCGTCGATCTGGTGGCAAGCTATGGCAACACGGCGTCGTCCACCGCGCCCCTGTCGGCGCTCACGCCGATCCGCACCAGCACTGATTCCACCGTCGTCGGCGTGCAGCTCGCGCTGCCGTTGTTCCAGGGTGGCAGCGTGAGTTCCCGAGTCCGCGAGGCCTCGGCCCTGCGCGACAAGGCTGCTGCCGATCTCGACAACGCCCGCCGCACTGCCGCCCAGAACGCCCGCCAGGCCTACCTGGGCGTGACCAGCGGGCTGGCTCAGGTGAAGGCTTTCGAGGCCGCTCAGGTGTCGTCCCGCTCGGCCCTCGACGCCAACAAGCTCGGCTACGAGGTGGGCGTGCGGATCAACATCGACGTGCTCAACGCCCAGAGCCAGCTCTACGACACGCTGCAGAAGCTCTCCAAGGCCCGCTACGACACCCTGCTGGCCCAGCTCAAGCTGAAGGCCGCGGCGGGTACGCTGGGTGACGAAGACATCAAGGCGATCAACGGCTTGCTCGACTGAGCCATTTGGCCTGCTTATGGGCAGGTGATGCTCCGCCTCATGACAGACGGCCGCTGAAGAGCGGCCGTCTGGTTTTTGTGCGTCCCGATGAGGTGTCGGTGCCTGCTCAGGGTTTGGCGCTGCCTTCGAGCTTTGCCAGCTGGGCCTTGGCGTCGCCCGCTTCGGCGAAGTTCGGGTCGAGCTTGAGGGCTGTCTTGAATGCGGTGACCGCATCCCGCGTACGGCCGGCCGCCGCGTAGGCGGAGCCCAGGTGGTAGTGGACGCCGGCAGACTGGCGGCCTTCGGCGTGACTGACCTTCTCCAGCACCTTGATGGCTTCGGCCGATTCGCCCCGCTTGAAATGCACCCAGCCCAGGGTGTCCTGGAAGTCGCCCACCTTTGGCGCCAGGGCGACGGCCTTGCGGGCCCATTCGAGCACCGCGTCGGAGGGCTTGTTGGCCGGGTCGCTGGCGGCCATCCAGGCCATGTTGTTGTAGGGCAGCGGCAGATCGGGGTTGAGCCGGACGGCGGCCTGGTAGGCGGCCTGGGCTTCGCGGAGCTGCCCGGCCTGCTGCTGGGCCATGCCGAGCTTGAGCTGGGCGTCGTAGAGCTTGGGCTGGGCTCGGGCGACGGCCTGATATTCGCCGACCGCCTGTTTGACTTCGCCCTGGGCCAGGAAGACGTCGCCCTTGGCGAGGCGGGCCGGGTAGTAATCGGCGTTGGTTGTCAGGGCGCGGTCGTAGGCGGCGTGAGCGGCCTTGTAGCTCTGCTGCATCTGATGCGCGCGGCCCAGGCCGTGCTGGGGCAGGGGGTTGCCGGGCGAGAGCCTGGCGGATTCCTCGAACTCGCGGATGGCCTTGTCCGGCGCTTTCTTGTCCAGCCAGATCGTGCCCAGGGCGTAATGGGCGCCGCCGAGCTTGGGGTTGATCTGCAGGGCGCGGCGGTAGAAGTCGGCGGCCACGTCGATGTTGTGACGGACGTTGTAGTTCAGGTCGCCCAGATCCACCAGCGGGATGGCGGCGCGGGCGTCGGCGGCGATGGCGGCCTTCCACGCCTTTTCGGCTTCCGGGTAGTTCTTCTGGGCGTATTGCCAGCGCCCCCACGCGGTCAGCGCGTCGGCGCTTTTCGGGGCGGTATCAAGGGCCTGCTTGAGCCACTTGCGCACATCGTCCGGCAGGTTGCGGATACGGGCGGATTCGGCATGGCCGAGGGCGGGTAGCGGCGACTGGGGATTGATCTGGGCGGCTTCGTTGAAGAGGGCCTCGGCGCGCGGATAGTCGAGCTTTCGCAGGGCTTCGTGGCCGGCGCGCAGCTTTTCGCTGAAGGGGGTTTCCTTGGCGGTGGCAGGCGATTCGAAGCGGGTCGCGCCGCTTTCCGACATTTCGAGCAGTGCGTGGGCCGGGCTGCCGGCCAGGGTGAGGAGGGCGAGGAGCAGGGTGCCAGCAGCGCGTTTTTTCATGATCCCGGACAGGTGGCAAGAGGAGGGCTTAGTTTGCCAGACTCCAAAAGAAACAACCCCATTCAGGTTGTCCTGAATGGGGTTGGTGTCACAGCGGCCGGATGATCAGGCGCGCTTGCGGCGGGACAGGCCCATGCCAGCCATCGCCAGGCTCAGCAGGCCCAGGGTGGCGGGTTCGGGCACGCCGGTCGGCGGGGGCGGGGGCAGCAGCACGCCGCTGGCCGAGGAGCCGAAACCGAAGATGAAGGTGTCGGGCGCGCCGGTGGTCGGATCGCAGCCGGTCAGGCCAGAGGCGCAGGAGCCGTAGGAGTACAGGGCGATATCGACGGTGGAGGCGTCGCCGTCGACCAGGCTACGGGCGGCATCGGCGGTTGCCTTGTTCGGGGCCACGCCGTAATAGGTGGCGAACACGCGGGTGGCGCCATTGGCCAGGGCTTCGAATTCGAAGTCGAACAGGGCGCCCTGGTCAGAGCTGGCGGAGCCTTGCAGGTTGCCGCTCTGGGAGTTGACGTAGTTGGTGTTCGTCAGGCCGTAGGACGTGAACGAGAACGGGTTGCCGGAGTTGAAGCCATTGTTGTCGGTCTTGCGGATGTTGCTGCCATTGGCGATGCCGAGCAGCGCGGGCACGCCCTGGATGCTGACGGATTCGTGGCCCGGGCTGGGGATGTCCCAGTCCATCACGCGACGGTAGACCAGATCGCCCGCGGCCAGATCGGCGCCGGTCAGGTTGGTGATCTTGACCACGGTTTCGTACAGGTACGGGGTGGTGGCCAGGGGGTGGTAGTCGTGGGTGACCTGCAGGATCGTGGCGCCCGCGGAGTTCAGCACGTTCACGACCGAGACCGCGCTGTTGGCGGTCGAGGTGAAGCTGACCAGCGACAGGTTGGCGGTGCCGACAGAGCTGTTGGCGTAGCCGGCCTGGCCGGTGCTGGCGATGCCGACGCCCCAGCCTTCGCAGGTGCAGCCCGGCGAGGTGGAATCGGAGTTGGTGGTCATCGAGCGCAGGCCGACGATGGAGGTGCCGCTGCCCGCTGCGCTGGTGCCGCCGCTGACGTTCAGGTCGCCGAGGTCGCGGACGCCGATCTGCACGGTGCCGTTGTCGATGATGGCCGCGGCGTTGGCGCCGCCTGCCACGAGGCCGGTGGCTGCGAGCAGCACGGCCATGGAGAGTTTGCTGGCTTTCATAACCGGGGTAACTCCTTGATTTATGACGATTGACGATGAGGGTGCTTGAGCGAAAGGTGCGCGCCTGGGTCTGAGCGCCTGGGTGTGCGTACCGTGCCTAAAATGAGCAACAAGCATGCCAGAATCGAAAAATTTAACAAAGACAATGGGTTGTGTATCTTTGTGTAAAGGTTTGGCTGTATTTTGTAAAAATCGTCGACAATTGACTGAAACGATAAAATTACCTTATCGAAGCGGCGGGTCGGAATCCGCATTACCATTCCGTCCTTTCGCCATGCGGGCCCGGTGCAGGGCCGCGATCCGAGAGGCATGAGATTCAATGAGCACGAAAATTCTTGACCTGCGCGACTTCATCGCCCGTCTGGAACAGCTGGGGGAGTTGCGCCGGGTGAGCGTCGAGGTCGATCCACACCTGGAGATGACCGAGATCTGTGACCGGGTGCTGCGCGCCGGCGGCCCGGCGATCCTGTTCGAGAAGCCCAAGGGCTACGACATGCCGGTGCTGGCCAACCTGTTCGGTACGCCCCAGCGGGTGGCGCTGGGCATGGGCGAGAGCGGCGACGACTGGCAGAACGCCCTGCGCGAGACCGGGAAGCTGCTGGCTTTCCTGAAGGAGCCGGAGCCGCCCAAGGGGCTGAAGGACGCCTGGGAGAAGCTGCCGGTGTTCAAACAGGTGCTCAACATGTCGCCGAAGACGGTGTCGTCGGCGCCGTGTCAGCAGGTGGTGAAGGAAGGAGCGGACGTGGATCTGGGCCGTCTGCCGATCCAGCACTGCTGGCCGGGCGACGTGGCGCCGCTGATCACCTGGGGGCTGGTGGTGACCCGTGGCCCCAGCAAGACGCGGCAGAACCTGGGCATCTACCGGCAGCAGGTGCTGGGCCCCAACAAGGTCATCATGCGCTGGCTGGCCCACCGGGGCGGCGCGCTGGATTACCTGGAGCACCAGAAGGCCAACCCAGGCCAGCCTTTCCCGGTGGCGGTGGTGCTGGGCTGCGATCCGGCGACGATCCTCGGGGCGGTGACGCCGGTGCCCGATTCATTGTCTGAATACCAGTTTGCCGGCCTGCTGCGCGGCGCCAAGACCGAGCTGGTGAAGTGCATCGGCTCCGATCTGCAGGTGCCGGCGTCGGCCGAGATCATCCTCGAAGGCGTGATCCACCCGGGCGAGACCGCACTCGAAGGCCCCTACGGCGACCACACCGGCTATTACAACGAGCAGGCCGAGTTTCCGGTGTTCACCATCGAGCGCATCACCCATCGGCGCGACCCCATCTACCACAGCACCTACACCGGCAAGCCGCCCGACGAGCCGGCGATGCTGGGCGTGGCGCTCAACGAGGTGTTTGTGCCGCTCCTGCAGAAGCAGTTCACCGAGATCGTCGACTTCTATCTGCCGCCGGAGGGCTGCTCGTACCGGCTGGCGGTGGTGAGCATCCGCAAGCAGTACCCCGGCCACGCCAAGCGGGTGATGTTCGGGATCTGGAGCTTCCTGCGCCAGTTCATGTACACCAAGTTCATCATCGTGGTGGATGACGACGTGAACATCCGCGACTGGAAGGAAGTGATCTGGGCGCTCACCACCCGGATGGACGGCACCCGCGACACCACGCTGGTGGACAACACCCCCATCGACTACCTGGACTTCGCCAGCCCGGTGGCAGGCCTGGGCTCCAAGATGGGCCTCGATGCCACCAACAAGTGGCCGGGCGAGACCAACCGCGAGTGGGGTCGGGCGATCGAGATGAGCCCGGAGGTGAAGCAGCGGGTGGACGAGATGTGGAGCAGTCTGGGGTTGTGATCTGTGCATCCCGCCACCGCACCCTGCGCAGCGGCGGGAGAGGCGGTTCAGTTGCCGAGCCGTCTGCGCCCTAGCGCGCCGAGCGCTGCCAGGCCGGTCAGCCCGAGCAGTGCGGTGGTGGGTTCCGGAATATGGGTGGCCTGGCCGCTGACCTCAGCGAGCAGGGTGGCCTGGCCGGTGTAGGGCGAAATCGTCCAGCCGTCGGTGGTCGAGAATACCGGCTCGGTGGTCGAGACTCGCACGCCGGGCAGGCTCGCCGAATTGCCAGCGCTGAAGTCGTAGGTGATGGTCGGGTCCAGGGCCGGCATGGCAGCGAGGTAGGGTTTCATGTCGATCACCGCATAGAGTTCGCTCGCGGTGCTCTCGAACAGGGGGACCCGATAAGGGGTGCTGCCGATCGTCAGATAGATGCCGTAGGCCAGATCATCCAGCCGGTAGCCGGTGCCATCCCAGGACATGAAGTATTCGATGGCGAGTGGGTCGGGCAGCTTCCTGCCGGTCGGGAACAAGCCGATCGCCTTCGCGCCGCCGTTGTCTTCCAGCGGCACCTTCACGGTTTCGCCCTTCTTGCAGGCTTTGCTGCCGGTGTCGTATTTGCCGCCCTTGCTGTCGAAGCGCGCCCAGTACACCGTGCCGTCCACCGAGCACAGCATCTCTTCGGTGTTCTTGATTTCGCCGCCAATGGCGGGCGTCGTCAGGCCGATGGCGAGCAGTGTCGCTGCGCCTAATTGAACCGTCTTTCCCATTGTGTCTTCCCTTCGTTCGTTATTGGCCTCCGCCAGGCGGGTGGCGGGCGAAGCATAGGGTGGGGGCGGTTCCAGATCGGTTACAGCGGTGAAGCAAAAACGGCAGCCCGCAGGCTGCCGTCTTGTGTGGCCGGGCAGGCGCGTTCAGCGCTTGCGGCGCACTGCAGCGAGGGCCGCCAGGGCGCCACCGATCAGCGCCAGGGAAGTCGGCTCCGGGACGCCGGTGCCGGGATCGGCGATGCCCTGGATGCCGACGGTGAAGCCGTGCCAGTGTTCGGTGGTGTCGGTGAAGCTGATCGAGGTGTAGTCGCCCAGCAGCTCGATCACCCCGTGCAGTTCGCCGCTGCCGGTGAAGCCGGTGCCCCCGGCGTTGAGGACGGCTGTGCCGCAGCCCCAGTAACCACAGCCCTCGCTGAGGACGACGATGGGCGCGCCGAAATCGACGACGTTGCCGTTCCAGCTGGTCAGGGCGATCAGCGGGTTATGGACGCTCTGGCTGAAGGTGATCGTCTTCACGCCGCCCGCGCCGAGGGCGACGAGGTCGGTCGTTGCGGGTGCGTTGTCGACGGCGCTGCTGATGTAGGTGCCGGGGTTGGTCCAGTAGAAGGTGCCGCCGCTGGTCTGGGAAAAGGCGTAGGCGCCGGTGAAGGTGACGCCGACGGTGCTGGAGGGCGTGGTGATCGTGCCGGTGACGCCGGAGGCGGCGGTAAGCTGGCTGGTCCAGTCGGTCCAGTAAGCGGGGGCGGCGAAGGCCGCGGGGGCCGCAAGGGCGGCGACGAGGGCGGTGGTGATGAGGCGCATGATGGGCTCCTGCTCGGGTGTGCGTGAATTTCGTGGTTACGAAAATTCGAGCAATTTCTGCGCCAGATTTCAAATTTATGCAAAAAACGGCGAAATCACCTTTTTTGTCAAAGAGATGGCAAAAGCAGCGGAACCGGGCGGGGCGCTGGCCGGTGAAGGATTGTAAAAACCTTCGACAACTGCCTTGCGTGGGACGTGGGGAGCGTCTAGGCGGGCGTTGGCCGGGGCGACGGAAACGGGGGCGTCCGTCGTCCCGGCGGTGGGGGCTTACTCGGCCGCGGCGGCCTTGGGCGCGCGCCGGGCGGCGCTGGCGGTTTCGCGGGCGATCTTCCACTGGCCGTCGGCCTTCACCCATTCGAGCTGTTTCTGCACCGTGTCCTGGTATTGGGCGGCGGTGTAGCGCTGGGTGAACTGCACGACTACCCGGCTGGGGTCACTGCTGCGGGTCGTCAGGTTGTCGATGCGGATGCGCGGCGATTTGGCCTGGGTGACGCGCTGGCGCCGCTCGGCTTCCCAGTCGGCGGTGCTGCGGCCTTTGCCAGGCTGGAAGTCGGTGGTGTAGAGGGCGCGGTAGGCGTCGAAGTTGCCGGCGGTCCAGGCGCGGGTCCAGGCATCGATGCGGGCGCGGATGGCGGGGTCGACGCTGGCGGCCGGCTCGATCAGCTCGATCTGCGGTGCCGGCGCGGCTTCGACCACCTGCGCTGGCGCGGCGGCCAGGGCCGGCGGCACATAGCTGGTGCCGAGGAGCTCCGGGGCGATCGGCGAGGGGCGGTAGCGGCTGCGCAGGGCTTCCCGCAGCTCGCCGGCGAGGCCGAGCAGCTGGGCCTGGAGGGTGGTCTGCTGGGCGCGGTTTTCGACCAGGTTGCGCTGGGCGTCGAAGAGGTCGCCCTGGGCGATGGACAGATCGTTGAGGGAGCGCCGACCGGCCTCGAAGTGCAGCTCGTAGGCCCCGGCCACCCGCTGGGCGGCGGCGACGCGCTGCTCCAACTGGGGCGCGATGCCGCGGGCTTCGGTGTACTGGCGGTACAGATCCGTGATGTCCTTCGAGACCTTCATCATCAGGTCGTCGGCGTCGGCCTGGGCGGCCTGGTGGCGTTCGACGGCCTCGGTGTGGCGGCCGATGTTCTTGCCGCCGAGGGGGATGTCGAGGTTCACGCCCAGCTGCGCGGCGCGCTGGGTGTCGGCCGTGGGGACGGGGATCGTGGTGTTGTCGAGGCGCTTGCTGTAGGACAGATCGACCGACGGGAAGAACAGGCCGCGGGCGGCGCCCACGTCGGCCTGGCGGGCGGCGGTGCGCTGGAGCGCGGCGCGCAGGCGCGGGTTGCGTTCGTGGATGCGTTCGACCAGGGCGTCCACCGGGTCGGTGTCTGCGGGGGCCGCAGCCGGGAGGATCGACGGGGCGACGAGGCTGTCGGGCGCTTCGCCGGTGAGCAGGCGGTAGCGGTATTCGGCGGTGCCGAGCTGGGCGCGCAGCTGGCCGAGCAGGGTGCGGTTCTGGATCAGGCGCACGCGCATGAGGTCGAGCTCGGACGAGGCGATGCGGCCGGCGTCCACCCGGTGCGCGACGTTGGCCTCGACCCGCTCCTGGCTGGCGATGGTGGCCTGCAGGCTGGTGATGAGCTGGCGCAGGCGCACTACGTCGCTGTAGTTCTCGGTGATCTCGTAGGCGACCTGCTCGAGCACGTTGTCCAGGTCGGCGTCGGCGGCGTCGCGGGTGAAGCCGGCGGCGCGCAGCCGGTTGGTGTCGGTGGCGCCGTTGAAGATGTTCCAGCGCAGGCTGGCGTCGGTGCGCCGGACGTTGCGGTCGATGGGATTGCCGAGGGTTTCGTCGCGGGAATCCGAGTTGCGGTAGCTGAGGCCGACGCTGGGCAGGAAGTCGGAGCGCACCTGCACGATCTGGGCTTCGGCGGCGCGCAGCAGCGCCTGGGCGGAGCGCACGCTGGGCTGCTGCAGGAGCACCTTGTCCACCACCGCGGGCAGCGGTTCGGCGTGGGCGATGCCGGCGGCAAGGCCCAGACCGAGGGTGGCGAGGATGGCGGCGAGACGGGTGCGGCGGTGGGGGCGGGCGTTCGGGTTCTGGCTCATCAGCGTTCGCGCAGGGATTTGTCGAGGGTCTTGACGATGGGTTTTAGCATGTATTCCATCATCGTGCGCTTGCCGGTCTGGATGCTGGCGTCGGCGGCCATGCCCGGAGAGATCGTGAGGTGCTCGGACGGGTCGCCGAGGTAGTTCTTCTGCGCTTCGAGGAGGACTTCGAAGTAGGTTTCCTTCTTCTCGCCATCGACCACCGCGTCGGCGCCCACGCGCACGACCTTGCCCGGCAGCGAGCCGAAGATCGACGAATCGTAGGCGGTCACGCGGATGCGGGCGTCCTGGCCAGGCTTGAGGAAGGCGATGTCGGCCGGCTTGACCTTGGCGGTGATGAGCAGGCGGTCTTCGGCGGGCACGACTTCCATGATGGTCTCGCCGGCCTTCACCACGCCGCCGACGGTGTTGATCAGCAGGCGGTTCACCACGCCGTCCATCGGAGCGCGCATCTCGCGGCGGGCAACGCGGTCGTTGCGGCCGGTGAGCTGCTCGGAGAGCTGGGCGGCGCGCAGTTCGGCTTCGGATTTCTCCTTGCTGATCTCGGCGTAGAAGCGGGCGCGGGTTTCCGACAGGCGGGCCTGGGCTTCGGCCACCGCGGCCTGGATGCGGCCGATGGCGATGCGGGTGGTTTCGAGCTCGCCCTTCTGGCTGGAGTAGCGTTGCTGGGCGGCGAGCAGGTCGGCCTTGGCGCCGGCACCGTTCACGGCGAGGCGCTCCTCGATGGCCAGGGCTTCCCGGGCCGGGCCGATGGATTCGCTGATGGCCTGGTGGCGGGCGCGGGCTTCGGCGAGCTCCTGCTGGCGCTGGGTGACCTGGCGGGACAGGGTTTCGAGGGTGTTCTCGCGCTCCTGGCGGCGGGTCTGCCACAGGTTGCGCTGTTCGCGGACGAGATCCGGCGCGTTCTTCTCGAGTTCGGGCGGGAAGTTCAGCGCGGCGTTGCGGGCTTCGGCGTCGAGGCGGACGCTGGCCGCCTGGGCGCCCCACAGGCCTTGCTGGGCTTCGCCCTGTTCGGCGTTGAACTGGAGGTTCTGGACGATGGCGAGCACGTCGCCCTTCTTGACCACCGCGCCTTCACGCACGTTGAGGGCCTGAAGGATGCCGCCTTCCATGCTCTGGATCTGCTGCAGGCGGCTGGACGGTACCACCGCGCCGACGGCGTTCACCGAGATGTCGAGGGGCGCGAAGCTCATCCACGCAAAGAAGATCACGAAGAAGGTGGCCGTGGTGCCGAGCAGGATCATCACGGCCTTGCGGGGGCCGCGGTCGAAATCCGGATGGCTGCTGATGGGTTCGGCCTCGATGCGGGGCTGGGCGGACTGGAAAGCGAGTTTCATGCGGCGACCTCCCGCGGGGCGACCGGTGCCGGCCCGCCCTGCAGCTTGCGAAGGACTTCATTGCGGGGGCCGTCGAGGACGACCTTGCCCTGGTCGAGCACCACCAGCCGATCCACCAGCGGCAGCATGGCCGTGCGGTGGGTGACGAGGAGCATGGTGGTGCCCTTGATGTTGCGGAGGTTCTCGATGAGGCGGGCTTCGGTGGCCGGGTCCATCATGCTGGAGGGCTCGTCGAGGAGCAGCATGCGCGGCTGCTGGACCAGCGCGCGGGCGATGGATACCGCCTGACGCTGGCCGCCGGAGAGGCGTTCACCCCGCTCGCCAACCTGGGTGCCGAGGCCGTTGGGCATCTGGGCGAGGGTTTCGTCCAGGCACGACAGGCGCAGGGCCTCGAGCATGTCGGCGTCGCTCACCTGGGCGCTGCCGAGGAGGATGTTCTCGCGGATGTCGCCGTGGAACAGCACCACGTCCTGGGGTACGTAGCCCACCTGGCGACGCAGGCTCTGGGGTTCGAGCTGATTCACCGCCATGCCGTCCACCATCACCGCGCCCTGATCCGGGCTGTAGAGGTTGAGCAGCAACTTGAACAGGGTGCTCTTGCCGGAGCCGATGCGGCCGATGAAGCCGACCTTCTCGCCCGGACGGATGGTGAGGTTGAGGCCCTTCAGCAGCGGCGCCGAGTTGGGGTAGGCGAAGTGGGCGTCGCGGAAGTCGATGCGGCCCGACATGCGCGGCAGGTGCAGGCTGTCGGTGGTCTCGTCGGTGGGCGCCTCCATGATCTTGTCGAGAGCGTCGATGGCCTGACGGGTCTGCTCGTAGCGCACCACCAGCGCGGCGATCTGGGTGGCCGGGGTGATGGCACGGGTGGCCAGCATCGAGCAGGCGATGAGCTGGCCCATGGTGAGGTCGCCGGAGCTGATCATCAGCGCCCCGAACATCACGATCAGGATCGAATCCAGGTTGGTGACCAGCAGCGACATGTAGGTGCCGAAGGATGTCCATTCGCGCATCTGCACCGAGTTCTCGGAGATCTTGACGGTCAGCATCTCCCACTGGCGGCGGGCCCAGGCTTCGGCGCCGAGGGTCTTGATGGTGTCGACGCCGTTCATCACCTCGAAGAGGTGGGCGGTGCGCTGGGCGGATTCCTGCATGTTGGCGCCCAGGATGCGGGTGAGCGGCTTGCGGATCATGAACGACACGAAGATCGTCACCGGGATCAAGAGCAGCGGCACCAGCACCAGCCAGTGGCCGATGATCCCGATC
>JAKLLO010000046.1 GCA_023150095.1 Zoogloea sp.
ACGAGTCGAAAAGCAGGCAAAGATACGCCGGGCTGCAGTGAACAGCAAACGCAGTCGAATCAACGACTTACGCCGGGACACCCGCGCCGTTGCTGGCGATCCGAACCGTCACTTTTTGCACCGAAATCAAACGGACCCCAGGGCGCGCGGGCAATCGGCATCGGCGTGGATGTGACCGACGAGGCGGGCGTCGATGCCGCCGTGGCACGCACCGTGGCCGAACTCGGTGGCCTGGACGTGCTGGTCAGCAATGCCGGCATCCAGATCGTTGCGCCGCTGGTGGAGTTCAGCTTCGCTGACTGGAAAAAACTGCTCGCGGTACACCTCGACGGCGCATTCCTGACCGCGCGGGCCGCGATGCGCCAGATGGTGGCCAGCAAGCGCGGCGGTTCGATCATCTTCATGGGGTCGGTGCACTCCAAGGAGGCGTCGGTGCTCAAGGCGCCCTACGTCACGGCGAAACACGGGCTCGAAGGCCTGGCCAAGGTGATTGCCAAGGAAGGCGCGTCGCATCGCATTCGCGCCAACCTGATCTGCCCGGGCTTCGTGCGCACGCCGCTGGTGGACAAGCAGATTCCGGAGCAGGCCAAGGCTCTCGGGATCTCCGAGGACGAAGTCATCAGGAAGGTGATGCTCAAGGAGACGGTCGATGGCGAGTTCACGACGGTGGATGACGTGGCACAAGTCGCGTTGCTGTTCGCCGCCTTTCCGACGAGTGCGCTGACGGGGCAGTCCATGGTGGTGAGCCATGGCTGGTTCATGCAATGAACGCCCTTCGTCAGGACTTGGTTGGGCACTGCGCGCGCGCCGAGGCCGCGACGGCGGAGCTCTTGTCGCAGCGACGCCGGCTGATTGCCGCCGCGTCGCTTTCCCCTGTCGGCGTCATGGCGGGCGCGCTTGTTCCTCTCCGTGCCCGCGCCGCCACCGTCCTTCCAGCACCGGTGCGCGATCTGGACGCCGCTGCGTTGGCCCTCTTCGATGCCGCCGAATCAGGCCAATGGGTGCACGCGCGCGCGGCGTTAGCGCGCGCACGGACCGCCGCGACCGCAGCGGGCTCGATGGGCGGGGTGTTCACCGAGGCTGGCGGCGCACTGCACCACTACTTCGAGGCCAGAAACGGGCTCAGCGGCGATCTGGTAGAAGCCGGCCTCGCACTGTCGGTCAAGGACCGCCGATGGCTGATCGGCGTCGCTGAACGCATCGTGACGCGCGCCGGCGAACTTGCGCAGCCCTTCGCCGAGCGCTCGGATGCGTTGACGCCGCGGATCGAGACCTTGTTGTTCCTTGCTCGGCGCATGCGTCGCGCGCTGGTGTGGAACGATTCGATCGGGTATCAGGGCGCGCACCGGGACTTCGGATCGCTGTGGCAAACCTTGCGTCCGGAACTGGTCACCAGCGTGCCGGCGGGCCGCATCCAGGCGCTCGACCAAGCGCTGCAAGGCGCGGCGCATTCGCCCTCGCCGACGGCCGGCAAGCGCCTGTACGAAGCGGTGCGGGCCTTGCGGCAGGCGGACTGAACCGCGCGACCGGCGACTCGAGTGCGCGCTCTGGCGCGCCCGCAATACCTGTAAGGTCAAGTAAGAGTCGGGCACGACGGGAATCCGCCCGTCCCCTCGAGACCGAGCCGCGCTAGGCTGAGCGGTACTTCGGAGTTCTGCATGCATCGCTTGTTCCTCGTTGCCGCACTTGCGGCCGCCGGCGCGGCCCACGCCGGTCCCAGCATCGGCGTCTCGATCGGCATCAACCAACCCGGCGTGTACGGCCGCATCGAGCTCGGCAACATGCCGCCCCCGGCCGTGGTCTACCCACAACCGGTGGTCATCGTGCCGACGCCGGTCGCGGTGTATCAGCAGCCGATCTACCTCTACGTGCCGCCGGCCCACCAGGCGAGGTGGGGACACTACTGCAACGCCTACGCGGCTTGCGGCCAGCCGGTGTACTTCGTCCGCGAGTCGTGGGTCCGCGATCATCGCCACCGCGGTGATGACGATCATGACGACGACCGGCACGAACGTCGCGGCAAGCACAAGGGCAAGCGCGATCGCGGCGACGACTGAGCAACCCGTCCGGCTACTTGCGCAGACTCTTGATCGCAGCGGCGCCCAGCCCAAACTGCGAAAAGATCTGCGACCAGTCCTTCAGGTTGCGCGCGAGGACGCGCCCCCAGGTTTCGTAGTCCAGCTGGCTCGGCACGATCACCGAATCGCCGGGCTGCAGGACGCTGTCCGACACCCCGCCCCAGCCGCCTATCCACGATGACCGAGCCGCTGCCGCCGCGGTGCCGTCGGCGTGCAGCACGATCAACTTCGACACGTCGGCCGCGTCCTCGAGACCGGCCAGGGTCAAGTAGTCGCCGACCGTTCGGCCCTCCCGCCACAGCAGGGCGTTTTCGTTGGCGACCGCTCCGATCACGGTGACAAACCCTGGACGCGCAGGCACCACGATCCGATCGCCCGCATCGAGCGCAATGTCCGGGACCGCCGCGAGCGCCTTCGCATTCGCCATCGTCTCGAGCGCGATGCGCCCGTTTGGCCTCAACCTCTGCAGCCGCGCAAGTTGGGCCTGTGTCGCGGCCCCACTGGCGGCGGACACTGCACCGGGCGGGCCGTCGTCGCGGCGGTTGGCGGCATCGCGTGCCGATTGCGTCGCCGACAAAGACTCCAGGCGTGCGATCGCGTCGGCAAGGTTCGCCCGTTGCCGCTCACGGACCGACTCCCGCGCAAGCTCGATGCCATACAGATAGGCCTCCGGCGTCAGCCCGCCGGCACGTTCGAGAAGCGCGCGAAGGCCTTCACCCGGTCGCAGCTGGTACACGCCGGCGGCGCCGACCTCGCCTTCCACCGTCACGAGCCGCGTCCGGGCATCCTTCGGTCCGCGGATGTCCTTCTGCCCGTACACCGTGACGACGTCTCCCGGCAGCAGTTCGAGGTTGTTCGCCGCATCGCCGCGCAACACGACGGCCCCCAGATCGAATGCAATGACACGCGTCGACAGCGTGCGCTCGTCCAGGCGCTCGATGGTGGCGTAGTCCCAGTTGAGGTCATCGAACAGCGGCTCGGGTATGCGTTGCGCCGTCCCTTCCTCGACGCGATTGGGGCGCCCGGCGCCACCGGCAGGCCACCCGGTGGGGGATGCCGCCTTCAAGGTATCGGGCGACGCTCGGAGCGCACTTAGCGCGTTCGTGTTCGCCTCCGCTGGCGCGTCGGGCGCCCGGATCTGAACGAGGTCATTCCGCAGCCGGTGGAAGGACTCCGTCACCAGGGACTCGGTGTCGGGGATCAGATCGCGGACACGCATCCCTGGCCTGTACGGGTAGCGCATGGGCTGCGCCACGTGCCCCTTGAGGGTCACCGCATTCGCAAACGCTTGCGAGATCGGCTTGAGCGTCAGCACATCACCGTCCGCGAGGCGCTGGTCGAGGGCCGGACCGTCGAGGCGTGTCAGCTGCGTGCTGCGCTGCGCACCGGGCTTGCGAGGTTCGATCCGCTCGACCTGCGCGAACGCGGGATCGGCGACGACCGACGCTCCACCCGCGTAGCGAAGCAGGCTTCGCATCGTGTCGTCCTCGTCGCGCAGTTCGTAGATGGCCGGCGTGTCGACGGCTCCCAACAACGCAACAGTCTGGCCGAGCGGCTGCACCACGACGGCATCGCCGTCCACCAGCTGAATGTCCTCGCTTCGCTCGCCGCCGACGAAGAAGCCGTAGAGGTCCCAGTCCGCGACCACCCGTCCAGCGCGGCGAAGCAGCACGTGCCGCATCGAGCCGCCAGTGCCAGGCCCGCCGGCCGCGGCGAGAGCGGTCAACAAGGTCGCCTGGCTGGGCAGTGTGTAGATGCCGGGGTGACGGGCCGGTCCGACCACCGATACCTTGACGGCATGCAAGCGCCCCAGTGTCGCGCTCAGCCTGAATCCTCGGTACAGCCTGCCGATCTGCCCCTGGAGGTGCCGTTCCAGTTCGGCGGCCCGCACGCCCGCGACGTTGAAGCTGCCGACCCGCGGCAGGTGCACCATGCCGTCCCTGTCGACACGCACCCGCAGATCGGCGTCGATCGACCCCCACACGCGCAGGAGGATTTCATCTCCGGCCGCCAGGGCGTAGTCGGCCGAGACGGGGATCGTGTCGGTTGGCGGGGCATGCGCAGGCGCTCGCTCGAAGAATGCCTGTCCGAAGACAGGCAAGAGGCGCCCCGTGGCCTGCTGCACGAAAGCCTGAAAGACACTCGGCTGCGCGTCATGCGCGGCCGAGCGTGCGCGGTCCGGTCCTCGTTCAACGCGTTGGCGCGCTCGACCGTCATCCTGCCGTACGTCACGCTCCGGCTCGACTGTCGATTCTGGAGCCACCGCTACCGGGGCGGCCAGTCGCCACGGGTTCGGTGCTCCGGGTACGGGAGGCTCCGCCGCCTGTGCCGCCGCGGCAACCATCATTGCTCCGCCCAAGCGCCAGATCGTTCGCAGCATGATGTCGAGGCAACCCCGCACCGGCCTGATTCGAGCGCGTGTCAACGCGCAACGGGCTTCTGCAGGAGCCGGACCACCGGGGACGGCGCGGCATCCCGGATTCCCAACTCTTCAGCAAGGACCAGGACGGTTTCCGGCCCTCGCGTTCGCACGCGACGACGCACCGCTTCATCGATCGCGTCCCGGTGGGTTTGGTATGCGGCCACACAGAGTAAGCCAGGCTCGTCGACGCCGCAGGTCTGAGCCAGCACCGGCCGACTGATGTAGGCCTGCACGAGACGGCCATCCACGTCGACCGCGAAATGCACGCCGTCCGTGTCCTGCGCGTAGTACGGGTCGTAGCGCTCCATCGAGTCCTTTCGCAGGGCCGCGCGCTCCTGGTCGCGCGCCGCCATCGTCGGCCTGATTGGCTTAACGGATCCTTATGCGAGTCACCCATCAAGCGCTGCGCGTTGCGTCGCTAGCGCACGCGGTCCCACGAAGGTCTGCACCGAAAGTTGCCGAGCGTGGCAGGCCGTTGCGCGTCGGCCCACTTTTAAGTCGCCCTTAAGTCCATCGCCCGCACCCTGCGGGCTTGACGCCGTGGTCACGCGGCGCAGGCGAGGTCGTCCGGCCCGCATGACGACAGGAGCGCCCTATGCGTTGTCTTCACTTTGCCGTGGCCGGCGCGATGCTGGCGCCCGCGCTGGCCTCGGCGCAGCTCAAGCCCGACCCGCGCTGGGAGTTCGGCCTGCGCAGCGGCGTACTGATTGGTTCCGGCAAACCCGCGAACGACTTGCTGTTCAACGGCATCAAGGCGACCTACCGGCTCGATGCCGGAAGCGGCGTGGGCATCAGCATCGATCGCCTGTCATTCGACTTCGAGCGCCCGCAAAGCGTGCTTGGCATCGAACAAGACAAGAGCCTGGTCCCGAAGGACATCGACGCAAAGGCGAAGGCCACGCTGATCAGCGTCTTCTATGAGCGCCGCTACGCCACTGCGGGCAGCCCCTGGAGCTGGAACTGGAACGCCGGGCTGGGATTCGCGTCGCCGAGCGTCGGACGTGCGAGCGGGCCAGCGGCGGGCGGTGGGAGCTTCGACGTCGGCACGGACGCCGGTCGCGAGTACGTGCCCTCGGTAGGCCTCGGAGCCAGGTACAGCCTGAGCAACGGCCTGCACTTCGAGGCCGGCCTGAACCTCAATCGTCACATCGCCAACTGGAAGGTCACCGATGCGGTGTCCGGGCGGTCGGCCCGCGTCAGGGACTACACAACCACCGGACTGAGCCTGGGCCTGGGCTACCGGTTCTGAGGCGTGCTCCCCGTTTCCCTCAGCCGTCCGGATGACGAACGGCACCACGAAGTCATGACCTCGCAATGACGCGCTGCACTGGGCGCGTCCAACCGCCATGGCGAGAGTCGCTGCGTGGCTCGGCCGCCGCCATCGCATCGACTCGCCCCAGCGCTCCCACGTGCAGTCCCGAAACATCCCCCATCTCCCGCAAGGCCACGGCTTGGCCCGCTCAGCGATGCCGATCGCACGCTTCGTGAAGCGCTGGCTCGCGGGCCGGCCTGAATTGACAAGCACGCGGCTGGCCGTGCTCGCCGGCTTCTTCTTCGCGCTGGCGGCGAACGCGCCGTTCCTGTCGGCAGTGCTGGCGGGCCGCGACCCGTGGGCGCCCGCGAGTTGGTTGTTCGCGCTGGCGATGCTGGTCGCGCTGGCCGCCGTGCACATCTTGCTGCTGTCACTGGTGACGGTGCGGCCACTCGCCAAGCCGCTGCTCGCGTTGCTGCTCGTCGCGACGGCGTTCGCCACGTACTACATGCAGCGCTTCGGGATCTTTCTCGACCCGACGATGCTGCGCAACGTGCTCAAGACGCATCCCGCCGAAGCCGGCGAGCTGTTCGGCTGGGGCATGCTGCCTCACTTGCTGCTGTTCGCCGGTTTGCCGCTTCTGGTGCTTTGGCGCGTGCGGCTCCAACGCCAACCGTGGGGCCGCGCGTTGGCCTGGCGGCTCGCGACGGCCGCTGGGTCGGCCGCATTGCTCGTGGGGGCGCTGCTGCTGGTGTTCCAGGACTTCTCGGCGCAGATGCGCAATCAGAAGGAGGTCCGCTACCTCGTCACGCCGGCCAACTTCATCTACTCCGCGGCACGCGTGGCGGTCGACAGCACGCGCGAGGCGCAGGTCGCCAGAACGCCGGTCGGCGCCGATGCCCGTCTCGATGCGTCGTGGGCCACGCGCAGCAAGCCGGCACTGCTCGTACTGGCGGTCGGCGAAACTGCGCGGGCGGCCAACTGGGGCCTGAACGGCTACGCGCGTCAAACCACGCCACAGCTGGCGACGCGCGACGTGATCAACTTCCGCGACGTCACTGCCTGCGGCACCAACACCGAAACCTCGCTGCCCTGCATGTTCGCGCCGGTCGGCCGGCGCGACTACGACGAACGCCGTATCCGCACCGGGGAATCGTTGCTGCACCTGCTCAACCGCGCAGGTTTCCAGGTGCTGTGGCGCGACAACCAGTCGGGCTGCAAGGGGGTCTGCGACGGGCTCGCGGCACAGCAACTGGACAACGCCGAGTTGCCAGAGTGGTGCGACGGTGGCCGCTGCCTCGACGAGGTGCTGTTGCAGGGGCTGGACACCATCGCCCGAGACGCCAAGGGCAATCTGGTGGTCGTCCTGCACATGCTCGGCAACCACGGTCCTTCGTACTACAAGCGCTATCCCGAGGCGTTCCGCCGCTACACCCCCACCTGCGACACCGGCGAACTGCGCCAGTGCTCGCGCGAACAGATCGTCAACGCCTACGATAACGCCCTGCTCTACACCGACCATGTGCTCGCCAAGACGATCGACTTCCTGCAGTCGCAGTCCAGCCGCTACGACACCGCACTCGTCTACGTCTCCGACCACGGTGAGTCGCTCGGCGAGAAGGGGCTCTACCTGCACGGCGTGCCCTACGCCATCGCTCCCGACGAGCAGACGAAAGTGCCGATGACCTGGTGGCTTTCCCAGGGCTACACGGCCAGTTTCGGTCTGGACACGGACTGTCTGAAGCGGGAGGCGTCGCGGGCGCAGGCGCACGACAACCTGTTCCACACCACGCTCGGCTTGCTGCGGGTGCAGGCGCGCGAGTACGAGCCTTCGCTCGACATCACCAGGACATGCCGTCGTTGACTGCCATCGCCGCCGGCTCCCAGGCCGCCCCCGGGCGACGCCTGGCGATCATCGACGCTGCCGTCGCGGCGGCTGGCCTGGCCGCCCTGGTGGCGTGGGACGCCACGGGTATGGACATCACGGTCGTGCGCTGGCTCGGCCGTCCCAGCGGCTTCCCCTGGCGCGATCACTGGCTGACCGCGGGAGTGCTGCATGGCGGCATTCGCTACCTCGCCTGGACGCTGCTCGCCGCCCTCGTGATCGGCCTGTGGCGTCCCTGGGGGCCGCTGCACTCGCTGTCGAAGGCTCAAAGACTGTGGATGCTGGGTACCACCGTGGCCTGTGCGGCCCTGATCCCGCTGATCAAGCGTCTCAGCGCGACGAGTTGCCCGTGGTCCCTGGCCGAGTTCGGGGGCGGCGTCGTTCAGTACGTGCCGCACTGGGTCCGCGGGGTGACCGACGGCGGACCCGGCGGGTGCTTTCCGTCGGGCCATGTGTCCACCGCGTTCGCGTTCCTGGCCGCTTGGTTCGTGCTGCGCGAGACCGCTCCTTCGGCCGCAAGGCGCTGGCTGGCGGTCACGCTGGCGGCCGGCGTTGTGCTGGGTGCGGTCCAAGTCGCGCGCGGCGCGCACTACCCGAGCCACCCCCTGTGGACGGCCTGGATCTGCTGGGTTGTCTCCGCCCTCGCGTTCCACATTTTTCGTCCGCGCGCAACGCCTCCGCCGTGAGCAACCCGACCGGAACCCCCGACCCGACTCCGACGACTGCGTTCAAGAGTCGCCCCGGGTTCGCACGCATCTGGCAAGCCGCGCGCTATTCGCGCGACGGCCTGATCGCCGCGTTTCGGCACGAGGCGGCGTTCCGCCAGGAACTGGCCATTGGTGTGCCACTCATGGCGCTTGCGTGGTGGATCGCGCCGGGCCGCTGGGAGGCCCTCGCGATGACGCTGTCGATCGTGGCCGTTCTTGTCGTCGAGTTGCTCAACTCGGCCGTCGAGGCGCTCGCCGACGCCGTGTCCCTCGAGACGCACCCCTTGATCAAGCGCGCCAAGGACATCGGCAGCGCGGCGGTGATGCTCAGCATCGCCGGTGCGGCACTGGTGTGGATCGTGGCGCTGGTGTAGGCGCTGGTCCACGCGAAGCCGTCACCCCTTCAGAGCTGGAAGGCAAGCGCTCTGACGGTCCCCTCGAGAAGATCACGCGCCACCGACGGGGGTGTGCCTGGGTGCACGTCACCCGTCGGCGCCAGCCGCGTCGCCCACGCCACGAGCCAGTCGACTTCAGCGGGGCTGTAAAACGACGCCATGGCTTCGTAGTTCAGGAACAGGCTGCGCCCATCAAGGTTGACAGAACCGCAGAGGGCCAGCGTGCGGTCCACGATCACGACCTTTGCATGCAGCATGCGCGGCAGCAGGCGCACCTCGGCGCCAGCGCGCACCAGGCACCTCAGCGCTCGCTCGCGCGCGATGTCGGCCAAGCGATGGTTCGAACGCCGTGGAAGCAGCAGGGTCAGCCTCACTCCGCGCCGGCAGGCGATGCTCAACGCGTCGAGCAGGGCTTCGTCGGGGACGAAGTACGGCGTGGTGGCAATGATGCGCTCCTGAGCCCGATACGCCGCGGCCAGCAGGAGCGCGTGCACGGTGTCGTCGGGCCCGTCCGGGCCGGTGGGAATCCACTGCACGAGCGGGCCGCCGGCGGCCACGCTCATCAGGCCGTCCGGGCACGGAGGCACCTCGACCGCGCGACCACCTGAGCGCCGCCAGTCGCGGTCGAACTGCGTCTGCGCCACCGCCGCCACCGGCCCTTCGACCACGAAGCCCAGATCAATCCATGCCTGCGCGTCCGGAGAGTCCAGGAAATACTCATCGGCCAGGTTCTGGCCACCGGCCCAGAGCTGCCGTCCGTCAGCCACGGCGAGCTTGCGATGGTTGCGCAGATTCGTCCGGCCGCGCAGCGGGTTGTGCAGCAGGGGCATGAACACCCGCACCTCCACGCCCGCAGCCCGCAGTGCGGCCAGCTGCGCCCGTGGCGTGCGCAGGCTGCCCACGGCATCGACGATCAAGCGGCAGGCCACGCCGCGTCCCGCTGCCGCCGTCAATGCCCGCACGACGGCGCGTCCGACCTCGTCACCGCCGAGGATGAAGGTGCAGACGTCCAGTCGAGCGCGGGCCGTACCGCACAGCGCCAGCAGCGCGTCCAAGGAATCGCGTCCCTGCGGCAGAAAACGGACGCGCTCGTTGACCGAAGCCGCCGCCACGCCCAGTGCCGCCAACAGCGAGCCCGCCCACTCGGGCACCCCGGCAACGGGGTCTGGCCGCAGCGGCGGCCCGATCGATGCCGCCGGTCGCACGAACTTGCGCGTGCCGAAGATCAAGAACAAGGGGACGCCGGCATACGGGAAGGCCGCGATTCCGACGACCCACCCGATGGCGGCCGCAGGATGCCGCCGCTGATGCCCGGCTCGAGTCACGAGCACGTAGAGCAGAAGGCCACCCGCAACGAACGCTGCGTGTTCGAGCCCCGAGATCGAGGGCCACCAGGCCAGCCACGGCAAGGAAGCGCCGCTCCACGCCACCGTATCAGGACCCGGCCGGGAACCGCACCGAGACGCACAAGCCGCCGAGACGCGCCGAGCGGTCGAGCGTCAGCACGGCGCCATGAAGGTCGGCGATGCTCTTGACGATAGCCAAGCCCAGCCCGCTGCCGGTGGCCTGCGATCCCGCCACGCGGTAGAAGCGATCGAGCACGCGCTCGCGGTCCACCTCGTCGATGCCGGGGCCGCTGTCCTGCACCTCGAGCAGCCAGGCATCACCGCTTCGCTGCACCTCGACATCGACCGTACCGCCCTCGGGGGTGTACTTGACCGCGTTGTCCAGCAGGTTGCGCACCAGGATGCGCGCCGCGTCCGGGTGACCCGGGAACGCGCCCTCGTCAGCACGCGACACGCCAATGTCGATGCGCCGCGACTGCGCGGCTCCAGCGATGTCAGCCACGGCCTGCTTGACCAGCTCGGACAGCGCCACCGGATGCGGCCGTTGCCCACCGGCCGCGCTGGCCTGGTGTCGCGCCAGCACCAGCAGTTGCTCGACCAGCCGCGTGGCGCGGTCGATGCCCGCGTGCAGCCGGGCCACCGCCAGCTCGCGCGTGCCATCGTCGGATGCCCGCTGCAGGCCTTGCACCTGCAGCTTCAGCGCTGCCAACGGCGATCGAAGCTCGTGAGCCGCATCGGCGACGAAGCTCTTCTGCGCATCGAAGGCCTGGCGGACGCGGGCGAACAGCAGGTTCAGTTCGTGCACCAGCGGCCGCACTTCATCCGGCAAGCCCGCCTCGCTGACCTCGTTGAGGTCGTCGGCCTGCCGCTCCGAAACCTGGCGACGAACGCGCTGCACGGGCGCCAGCGAACTGCTGATCACCCACCACACGAGCAGCATCGACAAAGGCGCCATGACCGCGATCGGCGCGGCTGTGCGCAACGCCAGCGTTCCCGCCATTTCGCGGCGTGCCGCCATGTCCTGCGCGACCTGGATCACCTGTGCGCCGGACCGCATGGTGAATACGCGATAAGTCGTGCCGCGGGCCGGCACGTCGGAGAAGCCCATCGTCTCCCGCCGGGGGATGGCCGCACGCGCCGACTGGAACACCCGCAGGCCGTCCTGCGTCCAGACCTGAACCACGAAGTCATAGCTTTCGTCGTGGGCCTCATCGTCGTCGTGCCCCGCTGCTGCCTGCCGCGGCAGACCCGAGCGCAGCGACAACGCCGTCTGCTGCATGTGGTAGTCGAAGATCTCGTCGGCCTCGGCCCGCGCCGTCCGGTAGGCGACGATGGCCTGTACCAGCGCGGTGACCACGATCACCGCCAGCAGCAGCCACAGCAGGCGGGCGCGCAGGGAGTGCGGCGGTTGAAGGCTCATCCGGACATCCGCGCGTGCTGCCGCTCAGACCTTGGGGACCATGTAGCCCACGCCGCGCACGTTCTGGATCATTTCCGTGCCCAGCTTGCGACGCAGGCCGTGGATGTAGACCTCGACCGCGTTGCTGCTGATTTCGTCCTTCCAGCCATAGAGCTTCTCCTCGAGCTGGGTACGCGACAGCACCAGTCCCGGCCGTGCCAGCAGCGGCTCGAGCACCGCCCACTCGCGTGCCGACAGCACCACGGGCTCGCCACGCACCGCCACTTCGCGCGTGGCGGGGTTGATGCTCACGCCCTTGTGCTCGTAGACCGGTTCCGCACGCCCTGCGGCGCGCCGCATCAGCGCTCGGATGCGGGCGAGCAGTTCGTCGAGGTCGTAAGGCTTGAGCACGTAGTCGTCGGCGCCGGCATCCAGACCTTCGATGCGCTGGTGGATGGAGTCGCGCGCGGTGGCGATCAACACCGGGATGCGCTCCTTGCGTGTGCGCAGATCCCTCAGCACGGCCAGGCCGTCGCGGCGCGGCAGTCCGAGGTCGAGCAGCACGAGGTCATAGGTCTGGGTGCGCAGCGCCGTGTCGGCCATCTCGCCGTCCTTGACCCAGTCCACCGCGTAGTGTTCGGCGCGCAGCAGGTCCAGGACGGCTTCGCCGATCATCGTGTCGTCTTCGACGAGAAGCAGTCTCATGATGCAGGGTGGGGTGGCTCCGAGGCGCCAGCGGAACGGCTTGCCGCACGGTCCATCCGTCCTGCGTGCACCATTCCAACCACCAGCATAGCGGCAGTGCCGCCCAGCAGTGCCAGCGCGAAGAGCCCGCCCAGCAGCCACAGCAGCGGCACGGCCACGACGAAGATCAGCAACGCCAGGGCGGCCCGAGCCGTACGGCGCCACCATGGCAGGGGCGTGATGTCGATCACCCGCTGCGTGTGCACGCGGGGCAGGTGCAGGTAGATGGTGCTCATGGCGTACCCTTTCCAGTCGTCTCGGCGGGGCGGCACCCTGCCGCCTCGTCCTTCGAGGCAATCTATGGAGAGGCACTTAGGCGGGGCTTAATGGGACGCCCGCGCGGGCGAGCCCCTGACGTCGCGATGCGTGGATGACGAAGGTCACCGCCCGCCAGAAGACCCGAGGCACTTCGCGGCGAGGCCGGCCCATGCCATGCTTTGTGCGCTGCCCACCATGGACATCTCGGCCCTGCTCCACACCCACCTCTACTCCGCCATCGTGCTGGGCAGCCTGGTCGAAGGCGAGACCACGGTGGTACTGGCCGGCTTCGCCGCCCACCAGGGTTACGCGCCATGGTGGGCGGTGACCCTGCTGGCCGCGGTGATCAACTTTGCGTGGGACCAGACCCTGTTCGCCCTCGGCCGTTGGCGCGGCGACTGGGTGCTGAGCAAAGCGCCGCGCCTGCGCGATGGCGTGCAACGCATCTCGCCGCTGATCCATCGCCATCGCCGTCGGGTGGTGTTCGGTGTGCGCTTCATGTACGGGCTGCGCACGGCCGGCCCGATTGCGCTCGGCCTCGCGCGGATCCCCTGGCCCGACTTCCTGCTCTTCAACGCGCTCGGGGCAGTTGTCTGGGCGACCGCGTTCGCGGGGCTGGGCTATGCGTTCGGCAACGCCATCGCGCGGGTCATCGGCGTGGCGGCGCACTACGAAGCGCTGGCCGTGCTGGCGATCCTGCTGCTCGGCAGCATGGCCTACGGCATCGCTCGATGGCGGCGTGGACGCTTGCGCGCGACGCGGGCGCCCGGACCCGAGGGTGGCGCCGACCTGCCACACGAGTCGATGAACCATTAAGTCTCGATTAAGCAACGGCACTACAGAATCCGGTCGTCATCCATGGGAAGCGGCCGTGGCCCTGCGAGCCACGCCCGATGACGAGGGTCATCGGAATGGGTGCCATCCGGCACTGGTCCGCGATGCGCCCGCGCGAGCATCCTCCGGGCTGCCGCCCGACGAGATTGCCGACGATCCCATGCAACGTCCCCCCGCCAGCAACCCACCTCGCCGGGTGCCACCGTGGGTACCGGCGACCCCATGGTCACTCCTCGGGCTCGTCCTGTCGGTCGTTCTGGTGATCTTCGCCGCCGATCTGATCGTCCTGACGGTCACCGAGCGATGGTGGCATCACGGCCTCGGTGAATGGACCGAGATCCTGGTCGACGATGCCGCGCTGAGCCTGCTGTGCGCTGCCGTGCTGGTACCGGTGCTCAGGGGCTGGCAGCGGCGGGCTCACCTTGCCGAGCGGGCGATGGACATCGCCAGCGACGGGTTCGTGGTGATGGACATGCACAAGCGGGTGGTTCGTACCAACGAGGGCTACCGTGCGATGCTCGGCCGTGCCGGGGAAAGATTGTCCGGAAGGAGCCTGTCCGAGCTCTCGCATCGCGACGCCGCGACAACGATCGACGAGCAGTTGGAAGAGGCACGACGCCTGGGGGTGAACCGCAGTTTCTCCTTGCAATCGCGTGTCGACGGCAGCAGCCTGCCGGTGCAGATGACCACGGCCTGGCTCGCCGACCTCGGTTGCTTCGCCGCCTTCGTTCGCGACGAGTCCACGCGCGTCGAGGCCGAGACCCGGCTGCGCGAACAGGCCGCCGCGACGCGACGCCTGCTGGATGCGATGGCCGAAGGTGTGCTCGGGTTCGATGACCAAGGTCGCTGCAGCTTCGCCAACCGTTCGGCGGCGCGCATGCTCGGCCATCGCAGCTCCGCTGCGCTGGTGGGCCGTGGCGTGACCAGCTTCTTCGTCGCCGGGTCGCCGCACCGCGAGCTTGTGTGGCTTCGGACCGCCGAGCAACTCGGCAGCCGGGAGCTTTCGATGCGCCGCGCGGACGGCACCGTTCTCGCCGTCGACTGCAGCTGCCACGCCCTCGAGCACGACGACCGATCGTCGGGCCACGTCGTCACCTTCATCGACATCGGCGAGCGCATCAGCGCCCGATCCGAACGCGACCGGACGGCACGGCAGTTGCGCGACACCTTCGAGCTCGCACCCGTCGGCATGGCCCGCATCGCGCTCGACGGCCGCTTCGCCGAGGTCAACGGAGCGCTGGCGGAGACTCTCGGCCGGACCCGGGACGAACTGTTGACCCTGCACTGGCAGCAGGTCACCCGCCCCGAAGACCTCCCCCCGAAACCGCCCGCATCCGGCGACTGCTGCGCGGCGAGGAACCCCGCTACTCGATCGAAAAACGCATGCTGCGCGGCGACGGATCCGTGATCTGGGTGCTGCAGGCCGTGACGCTGGTGCGCGACGCCGACGATCGTCCGGACTATCTTGTCGCGGTCACCAAGGACATCAGCGCGCGCAAGCAGGCCGAGGCCGCGGTCAGGGCCGCCGACGTCGCGCTGAGGGCGAATGCCGCCAAGACACAGTTCCTCTCGCGCATGAGCCACGAGTTGCGCACGCCGCTGAACGCCGTGCTGGGGTTTGCCCAGCTGCTCCGGCTGGACCGCCAGCATCCTCTGCCTGCCGAGGCTGCGCATCGCGTCCAGATGATCGAGCAGGCCGGCGCTCATCTGCTCGCGTTGATCGGCGACGTGCTCGACCTCTCCCGCATCGAAGCCGGCCAGCTGCAGGTCTCACCCGAGGTGGTGGACGTTGCCGAAGTCGCCGCAGAGTGCAGCACCATGTTGCGCGCGCAGGCGGACGCCAAGGGCGTTGATGTTGTTCTGCAGGGCCACGGCGCGGACGGTTCGCCGCGCGCGCTGGTTCGGGCTGACCGCGTCCGGCTGCGCCAGGTTCTTCTGAACCTGCTGTCCAATGCCATCAAGTACAACCGCCCTGGCGGCAAGGCCAGCGTCGAGTGGAAGCCGCAGGAATCCCATTGCGAGATCCGCGTCGTCGACAACGGCGTCGGCATGAGCGACGCCCAGCAAGCTCATCTGTTCGAGCCCTTCAACCGCCTTGGCGCGGAGCGCTCCGGCGTCGAGGGCACCGGCATCGGCCTCGTGCTCGCACGCCATCTGGCGCAGTTGATGGGCGGAGACCTCGGCGTGCAAAGCCGCAGCGACATCGGCACCACCGTGACCCTGACGCTCGACGGGGCAGAGCCGACCGCCGCAGGCATCGACGATACGCACCCGACGACCTTGCCGGCGTCGCTGGGCCACTTGCGCGTGCTCTATGCCGAAGACAACCAGGTCAACGTCGAGATCGTTCGCGGCGCCCTGCAGGCCCGACCGGCCTGCGCGCTCCGCGTGGCCAGCTCCGGCTCGCAGGCCCTCGCCCTGGCGCGTGCTGATGTGCCCGATCTGATGCTGGTCGACATGCATCTCGGCGACACCACCGGCCTGGAACTGGCCACGGCGCTGCTCGCGGACCCGAGAACGCGAGGCATCAGGTTGGTGGCCCTGTCCGCGGACGCGCTGCCGGCCCAGATCGATGCCGCCTTGCGGCTGGGCTTCGAGGCCTATCTGACGAAACCCGTGGACGTTGCGCAGCTTCTGCGCGTGCTCGATGGTGCGGCCGGTGGCTGACAGTCGGCTCGGGCTCGACATGAGGCCCGCCTGGCGGCGCATTCCTCGCGCAGTGTGGGTCCTTGGCGGGGTCAGCCTCTTCATGGACATGTCGTCCGAACTCGTGCATGCCATCCTGCCGGTCTACCTTACTGGGGTGCTCGGCCTGTCGGTGCTGGCCGTGGGGCTCATCGAGGGCATCGCCGAAGCCACGGCATCGATGCTCAAGGTGGTGTCGGGTTTCGTCTCCGACCGCGTCGCCCGGCGCAAGCCGCTCGCCCTGCTCGGTTACGGACTCGCAGCGCTGACCAAGCCGGTGTTCCCGCTGGCCGAGTCCGCCATCGGCGTGGTCACGGCGCGTTTCGTCGACCGCATCGGCAAGGGCATCCGCGGCGCGCCGCGCGACGCCATCGTCGCTGACGTGACGCCCGTCGCCCTTCGCGACGCCGCCTATGGCTTGCGCCAGGGCCTGGACACCGTCGGCGCCTTCCTCGGCCCGCTGCTGGCCATGGTGTTCCTGTGGCTGTGGGCTGGCGACATGCGCGCCGTGTTGTGGGTGGCGGTGGTGCCGGCAATGATCGCTGTCGCCTTGCTGGCCTTCGGTGTCGACGAGCCCGCAGCGACGGTGATCGAACCCGCATCCGCTCGACCGTCGCGGCCAGACTGGACGAGCCTGTGGGCGGGGGTGCGCGAGCTGCCGGCCTCGTTCCGCCACCTGCTTGTGCTGGCCGCCCTGTTCGCGCTGGCGCGTCTGTCGGAGGCCTTCCTGGTTTTGCGGGCTCAACAGGACGGGTTGGCGCTGGTCTGGATCCCGCTCGTGCTGATCGTCATGAGCGTCATCTACTCCCTGGTGTCGTACCCGGCCGGCGCCTATGCGCCACGGCTCGGCCGGCGCACCTTGTTGGCCGCTTCGCTGCTGGTGCTGGCCGCCGCCCAAGCCCCACTCGCGTGGTTGCCCGGCAGCGCAGGGCTCTGGCTCGGCGTGGTGCTGTACGGGCTGCACATGGGCTTGTCGCAGGGCGGCTTGTCGGCCGCCGTCGCAGAGCAGGCGCCTCCGGAACTGCGGGCCACGGCCTTCGGCTTGTTCCACTTCGTCACCGGGCTCTTCCAGCTGGTGGGGGCAGCACTGGCGGGATGGCTGTGGACCCGGTACGGCAGTGCGGTGGCCTTTTCTTTCGGTGCCCTCTGGTCGCTGCTCGCGCTCGCCGCTCTCATGATGGACCCGCAGTTCCGCAGACCGCCGCCCACGTGATGACCACGATGCGCAAAAAAACGGGGGCGGCCGATACGGCCGCCCCTTCCAAGACGTTCGGTCAGACGACCTCATCGAAGGCCGCCTGCGAGGTCAGTCGTCGTCCTTCTCGCCGCGATCGGCCTGGTCGAGCTTACTGGACAGCACCTTGCCGTCCGCGGCATCGACCTTGACGTCGACGACCTTGTTGTCGGCCGTGACGACCTCGACATCGAACACGACGGTGCCGCGTTCGCCTTCGAGTTCGGCCTTGGTGGCCTTGCCCCCGGCTTGCGCTTCAGCCGCGCTCACCGCCTGCACCAGCGTGATCTTGGCCTTCGCCAGATCGGCGACGGCGTCGTTCTCGCCACCGGACGTCTTGGCGAATGCCAAGCCACCGGCCGTGGCGATGCCCGCGGCCACCAGCAGGGCGGGGATGGTGATCTTGCTCTTCATGATGATTCCTTCGCTTCAATCTCGTCGAGGCGGGATTGCCTGTCGACAGGACTCAATGTCGGTGCTATCACTTAGCCCCCGCTTAGGGCCGATGCCAAAGCTGCGGGCGCTCTCGCGCGCTGGGCGCTCAAGGCTTGGCGCAACACCGTGGCGACCGGCAGCACCATGCCGCCCGGGTAAGCCACTTCATAGGTGCGACCGGTCTGTTCCGACCGTGTGGCACAAAGACGGATGAAATCCTCCGCCGAATCGATCAGCGCAGACTTCTCTGCCAATTCGTGCCGCAGGAAGCGCGCCGCCGTCGGGCCTGCAACCGTCAGCGGCCCGCCGCGGACGCTCACATGCTCCAGCCCCGACACGTGGCTGATGAGCGCGTCGGTTTCCTTTGCGGCGGCGGGCGTAGGCGCCGCGGAAGACCATCCCGTGGTCGCCGCGCCCGAGAGGACGATGCTCAGGAGTACGGCGATGCGGCGTCGTGCAAGGGGTGCAGGCATGAACAGAACAGGCGCTTGGGGCGCGAAGACTGGGGGCGCCGAGGCTATGGCCACCCGACTTAGCAGAGCCTTAAGTGCCTCGCGACCCGGTCGGCATCCCCGGCCACACATGGCCAGGCCCCCGCGAAGCGGCGAACATGAGCGATTTGGCGGCAACACCGACCAGCACCGAACACCATGAGCGTCGACGAGCCTCCCGACAAGCTAGCGGCCACCACGCCGTGGCGAGTGCGGCTGCGCGCAGCACTTCAACCAGGTCCGCAGGTCGGCGTCCCCATGCTGATCGGGGCGGCCGCGCTGCTGAACGCGGCGCTGTACCACGCACCGTTGTTCACCTTCGCCAGTGCGAGGCTGGATGCACTGAGCTACGGCGGCCTGCTGACGCTGGCCACGCTCTTTGTCCTGGTGGCCTTCGTCACGGCGCTGGCGCTGGCCTTCGTGGCCCTCGTGTCCCGGCGCCTCGTCAAGCCGCTGTGCATGCTCAGCGCCCTGCTCAATGCCGGCGTGTTGTATTTCATCCAGGCCTACGGCGTGCTGCTCGACAAGACCATGATGGGTAACGTGCTGAACACCGACGTGGTGGAGGTGACGACGCTGTGGCATCCGAAGCTGCTGCTCTACGTGCTCGTGCTCGGCGTGGGGCCGTGCCTGCTGTTGTCCTGGGTGCGGCTGCGACCGACGCGCCGCCTGCGGCTGGCCGGATTCGCGGGACTCGTGCTCGTGTTCGGCGTGGGCTGGATCTATGCCGCCTCGAGCACCTGGCTGTGGATCGACAAACACGCCAAGGCCATCGGCGGCCTGATCCTGCCCTGGTCGTACACCGTCAACCTCGCGCGCTACCAGAGCTCGCAGTGGGCCGCATCACGGCAAGCCGAGCCGCTGCCCGACGCCCGTTTCGTCGGTGACGAAAGAACAGTCGTCATCCTCGTCATCGGCGAGTCGGCGCGGCGGCGCAACTTCTCACTGTACGGCTACGCGCGCGCGACGAACCCGGTGCTGTCGGCCTCCGGCGCCGTGGCACTGGCCAACACCGAGGCATGCGCGACCTACACCACCGAGGCCCTGCTGTGCATCCTGTCGCACGACGATCCCGGCCTGCGGCTGGCCGGTTCCACCGAGCTGCTGCCGAGCTACCTGCAGCGACACGGCGTCGACGTGATCTGGCGCAGCAACAACTGGGGTCAACCTCCGCTGAAAGTCGGGACGTACGAGCGCGCACGAGACTTGGAGCGCACCTGCACCGGCACGATGTGTTCGCATGACGACCTGCTGCTCAGCGGCCTGGCGCAGCGCATCCGCAGCTCGCCGGCCCGCAAGGTGTTCGTGGTGCTGCACCAAAGCGGCAGCCATGGGCCGGCCTACAACACCAAGGTCCCGCCTTCGTTCGAGCACTTCAAGCCCGTGTGCGATTCGGTGGAACTGGACCGGTGCACACCGGAGTCGCTGCTCAACGCCTACGACAACACCATCCTTTACACCGACCACGTGGTCGGCCGTGCCATCGACTTGCTGAAGAGCATGGACGGCATGCCGGCGACGCTGCTGTACATCTCCGATCACGGAGAATCGCTCGGCGAGCATGGCCTGTACCTGCACGGCACGCCGATGGCGCTGGCACCCGACGTGCAGAAGGAGGTGCCGTTCATCGTCTGGATGTCCGAAGGTTTCCAGCGCAAGCACCGCGTGGAGGCGTCGGCGCTGACCCGCACTACCGCGCATTCCCAGGGCCAGGTGTTCCACAGCGTCATGGGCGCGTTCGAGATGCGCAGCAGCATCTACCGGCCGCAATTGGACATCTACGCCGCGGGCGCCAGCGCGACTGACGGACGCTGACCTCAGAGCGCGCACCGAGGCTCAGGAACCCGAAGGACGCCCGCTCGCGACGGAGGCTTCACGCACCGACGAGTCGGCGGTAGCCGACGCCGGCAACGTGCTTCGAGATCTGCCTGCCGTTAGAAGTGAGAATCCCGCCACGACGGCGCTGAGCCCGGCGACGCCGAGAACCGCAGCGCAGATCAGCGTCTGGTGCGGGCGCAGCCAGAGCAAGACGCCCCACAGGATCAGCCCTGCACCCGCGGCTGGGCGCCCGGCGCCGAAGAACAGCCAATGCCACCAGCCAGGGTGACGCGCCAGCGCCGCGCCGCTCAGTCCGGCAAGCCAGCCGATGGCAGCTCCGGCAGCGAGGTCGAGCGGCCAGTGCGCTCCCACCGCCACGCGCGACAACGCAATCAGCGTGGCCGTCAGCACGCCGCAAGCGATCAGAACCCAGTCGCGACCGCGCTGCGGTCTCCCCACGCAGGTCGCGAGCACGGCAGCGGCGGCGGCGAACGCGCTGATGGTGTGCCCTGACGGAAAGCTGTTGTGGTGCAGGGCCGGACCGATCAGGTTGAACCATGTCTGATCGAGCACGGCCGCGGGTCGTGGCACGCCGGCCCAGTGCTTGACCGAAGTCGACAGCAGCGCGCCCGCCGGCACCGAGGCCAGAACAGCAGCCCAGATGCGGGGCCTGCCGAGCACGAACAAGGCCAGCATGGGCATGAGAACCGTCGAGTCGCCCAACAAGGTGATGGCGGACCACAACGATGGCGGCAGCGCCGCGAAGTTCGCGTTCCACGCGATGAAGACAGCCTGCTGTTCAGGCCAGCTCGCAGTACCTGCGATGCCGCCGCCATGCCATGACACCAGCAGACCGACCAGCACCAAGGTGATGAACGCTGGAGTGGCCCATACCCATGGGCGCCAAGCGCCGCGTTGTAAGCGAGACGCAGGGATTGAATTGCCCGATTCGGGCCGTCGATCTGCCGCCATGAGTGAGCGGCACTGTGTGAGCGTGCGACTTAACCATCACTTAACCCGCACGACCGCAAAGCGAGCGCCTGGCCGCCCGCGGGTCCCATCGCCGGGACGTCGCTTAAGTCGCAGTTAAGGCGCCCCAGCCGAAGCTTCGTTGACACCTTGAACGCCAGTACTCGCAATGGACCAGATGCCAGAGTCTCGACGCGGGATTCGAGACCAGTCGGCCGGTGGCTCGATGCGCGACTTCGAACCCACCATCTCCTGCGTCCTGCCCTGGCAGGGCTCTGCGGAAGCATTGAGGCACCACGTACTTCCGCTGCTCGATGACGTCAGCGCCCTGGTTCGGCTTTGGGAACTGATCCTGGTGGATGACGGTTGCTCGATGGCCGACGCCACTGCCATGGCCGCGTGGGGCCGGGAGGACGGCATACGTATCGTGCGTCTCAAACGACGCTTCGGGCGCGATGCCGCCATTGCCGCCGGGCTGCGGCTCGCGCACGGCGACTTGGTGGTTGTCCTGCAAGGTGACGACGTGAGGGCATCGGAGCTCATCGCGGGCTTGCTTGTCAGGTGGCGGCAAGGTTTCGACGTCGTGCACTCCACGGAGCCGCACGCGCAGCCGACGCAATCGGTCGCGTCGCGATTCGGACGGTGGCTGCGCCCCTCCAGCGTTTCGGGCAACCGACTCGCTGCGATGCGTACTGCGCATCGCGCATTGCTCATCGACAGCAGCGCCGTGCAAGACCTGGCCTTGCCGCAAGCTCGCGCTCCCGGGTCGAGCGCACGCCCAACGGATCGCCCCCTGCAGATCGCCACGGTCCCGACGCCGCCCCTGCTGGTCGCCGAGCCATCCGCCAGTGTCCCCGATGGCGGGTTCGGCGCAGCGTTGAAGAAGGCTTTGGGCATCCCGCACGCGGCGAGTCGTTCGCTCGGCAACTGGCGTTCATCGTCGGCCATCGCTCCGGCGGTCGAGATCCAGTACGAACTCGGCAGTGGTCTCGCGCCGAGACCACACCCCTCGGCCGCGGAGCCGCATGCCTGAAACCCGGCCTTGGACCGCCCGGCACCCACTGGTGTGCGCGGCTTGCGCCTGCGCGGCGGCGCTGTCGCCGCTGCCGGCCCTCGCCGCATCGGCCGATCCACAAACGGTTGCCGTCGCGCTGCCCACGCTGGCGGAACTGGAAGACGCCGGCACGGTGATTGGCGAGATTCGCGTCGTCACGCACGACATCTTCGATACGGACGACCCCGCCGAGGACAAGCTGCCGTTCCGCGTGGCCAACGCGCTGCACATCCGGACCCGAACCTCCGTGGTGCGGGATGCCTTGCTCTTCAAGAGTGGCGATCGCGTCAGCGTGCGCGCGTTCGACGAAACCGAGCGGGCGCTGCGCAGCACGCGCTACCTCTACGACGTGAAGTTCACGGTGCTCGCCGTGCGAGACAACATCGCCGACTGGGCTGCTGCCGGTTTCCAGGACACCTTGTTAAGGTGGAATCAGAAACTGGAGGTGGTGGATGGGAACGAGACGACAGTTCAGTCGGGAGTTCAAGCTTGAGGCGGTGAAGCTGGTTAAGGAGCGTGGGGTGACGGTGGCGCAGGCCAGCCGGGACCTGGACGTGCACGAGACCAGGCTCAGGGCGTGGATGCGCGAGTTGGCTGCAGACCCCAAGGAGGCGTTTCCCGGCAAAGGCGTGATGAAGCCCGAAGCGGCCGAGATTGAGCGGCTGAAGCGGGAGGTGGCCAAGCTCAAGATGGAGCGCGACATCCTGAAAAACGGCCATCTCGGCTTTGCCCCGTCCCAGTGGGCAGAAACACCGGGCTACCTACACTGACCAAGTCGGACTGTGGCCGTCAGCTTTTTGGAGGCTTTCGTCCCCGTCAAAAAACGTGGCCCCTGGGGATCTTGCGGACCCAGCTGTGGTGGCGCCTTGTGCGACCCCGATTAGGAAAGTGATTGATCCGCTCCCCTGTCCGGCGCTTTGCCTACAGGAGGTTGCCATGTCCAAGGTTGGAAAGGCGCTCGGTCTGCCGATCGTCAATACCAGGGCCGCCGGTATCGACATCGGCGCACGAATCCAGGTCGCGGCTGTGCCGCCGGAACTGAGCGACGACCCGGTTCGCACGTTCGGAAGCTTCACTGCCGACATCGAGGCGATGGCCAACTGGCTGGTCTCCGTCGGCATTACGACCGTGGCAATGGAATCCACTGGCGTGTACTGGGTTCCGGTCTACGAAATCCTGGAAGAGCACGGACTGAACGTTGTGCTCGCCAATGCCCGAGACTGCAAGGCCGTTCCGGGGCGCAAAAGCGATGTCAATGATGCCCAGTGGTTGCAACGCCTGCACGCGTGCGGACTACTGCGACCGAGCTTCCATCCGGCCCGGGACATCGCGGCGCTGCGCGCCTACATGCGGATCCGAGACCGCCATCTCGAGTATGCGGCAGCGCACATGCAGCACATGCAAAAGGCCCTGACGCTGATGAACCTCCAACTGCACCATGTCCTCAGCGATATCAGCGGCGTCACCGGTCTGAAGATCATTCGGGCCATCGTGGCGGGCGAGCGGGATCCCGACGTCCTTGCATCCATGCGTGACGTCCGATGCCGTGAGAGCATGCAGACCATTCGGGCTGCGCTGGTCGGCAACTACCAGCCCGAGCATGTGTTCGCGTTGTCGCAGGCGCTTGCGCTGTTTGATTCCTACCAAGATCGCATCGCTGACTGCGACCGGCAGATTGAGAACTCGCTGCGTCAGCTGAACGTCGGTCGGCCTGAGCCAGAGACGAGGCTGCCGGCGCCGCGTACCAAGACCAAGCAAGCCAACGCGCCGAAGTTCGACGTACGAGCCATGCTGTACCAACTGACCGGCACCGACCTGACTGCGATCCATGGCCTCGGGCCCAGCATCTCGCTGTCGTTGGTCGCCGAGTGCGGCACTGACCTTAGCAAGTGGCCTACCGAGAAGCACTTCACTTCATGGCTGTGTTTGTCGCCGGGATGCAAGATCAGCGGGGGCAAGGTTCTCTCCGCACGCACCCGCAAGAGCTCCAGCCGTCTGGCATCGCAGCTCCGCCTGGTGGCAGTCAATGTCGGCCGCACGGAGACGGCCCTCGGGGCGTTCTACCGCCGCTTGGCTGCGCGGATCGGTAAGGCCAAGGCCGTGACCGCCACAGCGCGCAAGCTCGCCATCCTCTTCTACCGGGCGATGCGCTTCGGCATGCAGTACCAAGACCCCGGAGCCGACCAATACGAGCAGCGGTACCGAGAACGTGTCGTCAAGCAACTCGAGCGGCGCGCCGCTCGATTCGGGTTCTCATTGCAGCCAGTCCAAGAAGGTGTTTCTTAGGAAAGCCGCGGCCTACTTCGCGAAGGAGTCGATGTGAAGTTCGGCTTCGTGGCGAAGCACCGAGGGGCCTGGCCGGTGAACCTGATGTGCGAGGCGCTCGGTGTCTCGAGAAGCGGCTACTACGCCTGGCTGGACAGGCCGCGCAGCCGTCGCTGTCTGGACGACGAAGTGCTGGGCGCCCAGGTGCGAAGCAGCTTCATCGCCAGTGACCGCGTGTATGGCGCGCGACGCGTGTGGCACGACGTGCTGGCGCTGGGTCAGCGCTGCGGGCTGCATCGCGTCGAGCGGCTGATGCGTGCGCAGGCCTTGCGGGCCCGTCCCAAGCGGCGTGGGTTGCCCAAAGACGCAGGACAACGCGGTGCCACGGGCGACAACCTGCTGGACCGCCAGTTCCAGGCCGACGCCCCGAACCGCAAGTGGGTGGCCGACTTCACCTACATCTGGACCGCTGAGGGCTGGCTCTACGTGGCCGTGGTGCTGGACTTGTACTCGCGCCGGGCGGTGGGCTGGTCGATGCAGGCCAGCATGACCAGCCAGCTGGTGGCCGACGCGCTGATGATGGCCGTGTGGCGTCGGGGGCGCCCCCAGGCGCTGCTGCACCACTCCGACCAGGGCAGCCAGTACACCAGTGAGCACTTCCAAAAGCTGCTGGTCGAGCAGGGCATCACCTGCAGCATGAGCCGTGCTGGCGAGGTCTGGGATAACTCGGCCATGGAAAGCTTCTTCAGCAGCCTGAAGACCGAACGCGTGGCCAAGAAGGTCTACAGGACCCGTGACCAGGCCCGTTCAGACGTGTTCGACTACATCGAACGCTTCTACAACCCGACGCGCCGGCACTCGACGCTCGGATACGTCAGCCCGATAGAGTTCGAGAGAGCTCGAGGAGCTTAGGTTGGTGTCTACGGGACCGGCAGCAGCCCAGACATCGAAGTCTTGACCCGCGACACCTGGACGCTCGACCCCGGCGGCAGCTTTGGCAGGGCCGGTGGTGCCAATTCGACGCGGGTGGGGATCAAGGAGTACAACCCGCTGGGCACCGGCACCATCGTGAGCCTCGGCCGATCGCGCAACGTCGATCGGTCCGGGACCCAGTTCACGTTCTCGAACGGCAGCGTCTTCGGCAGCCGGACCGCAGTCAACCTCAGCCATGCCGTCAACAGCGACGGTCGCAGCAACGCGGTGTCGGTCGTGCGGCCGTTCTATGCGCTCGACTCGACCTGGGCAGCCGGCGCCATCGCATCGCGCGACGACCGCCTTGACTCGGTCTACGCCGCGGGTGTGCTCTCGAGCCAGTACCGGCACGACTCACGCCGCGCCGAGGTGTTCGGCGGCTGGTCGGCCGGGCTGGTCGACGGCTGGGCTCGGCGCTGGACCGCGGGCGTCGAACTCCGGCAGGACCGCTACGCGTCCGAGCCCGGGCTCGCAGCGCCCTCGAGCCTTCCGACCGACGAGAAGCTGGTTGCGCCGTTTGTCGGCTACGAGCTGATCGAGGACCGGTTCGACCGCGAGGTCAACCGCAACCAGATCGGGCGGCCGGAGTTCTTCGCGCTCGGCCTCAAGGCCAGCGTCCGCCTCGGCTGGGCTTCGACCGGTCTGGGTTCCACACGCGACGCCCTGCTCTATGCCGCTTCGGTGAGCCGTGGCTTCGAGCCCGCGCCGGGGCAAATCCTCTTGGGCTCTGCCGATATCGTCGGGCGCTACGCCGAGTCGCAGGTGCAACGCCAACGTCTGGGGCTGCAAGCGCGCTGGTTCGTGCCGCACCACGGGCGCTGGGTGTTCTACGCAAGCGCTGCGGGCGACCTGCTGACCCGACCGGCGCCCACGGAAAGCCTGCTGCTCGGCGGCGAGGAGGGTCTTCGGGGCTACCCGCTGCGGTACCAAAGCGGCACACGCCGCGCCCTCTTCACGCTCGAGGAGCGCTACTTCACGGATCTCTTCGTCTGGCGGCTGTTTCGGCTGGGTGGCGCGGCTTTCGTCGATGTCGGCCGGGCCTGGGGCGGTACGGACACGAATGCACTCAACCCCGGTTGGCTGAGCGACGTCGGATTCGGACTGCGGATCGCGAACTCGCGCGCCGCCTTCGGCAACGTGCTGCACATCGACCTTGCGTTCCCGCTCAACGCCACACCCGACATCAAGCGAACCCAGCTGCTGGTCAAGACCAAGTTCAGCTTCTGACGAATGATCGCCTCAGGGCCGAGGGAAGCGGATGCGCACCTCGAGGCCCCGCCCCGAGACCGGAGTGCGCAGCTCGACCGTCGCGCGGTGGCGCTCCGCGATTGCCTTGACGATCGCCAAGCCAAGGCCGCTGCCGTCGCGCGACTGGCTCTGCGCCGTTTCGCCGCGGTGGAAACGCTCGAACATCCGTTCACGATCCGCTTCGGGAATGCCAGGGCCATTGTCGGCCACGCGGATCACGGGCCGGCCGTCTTCGATGCCCGCAGACACATCGACGATTCCGCCCGCAGGCGTGTAGCGCAGGGCGTTCTCGATCAGGTTCTCCAGCAACACGCCCAACCGCGGTTCGTCGCCCATGGCCGGTACGGGGACCAGCGCGTCGGCACCGAGGTCGAGGCCGGACTGTTCTGCCTTGACGCTCATCGCGGCCACCTGTGCGCGTACCAACGCCGCCAGGTCGAGCGGCGCCATCTTGGTCGCCTCGCCATCCTGCTCCGAGCGTGCCACTTGAAGCAACTGCTGAACCAGTCGCTGCGAGCGGTCGACGCCGCTGTGGAGTTCGGCCAATGCGCGCTGCCGTTCGCCATCATCCGTCGTCCGCTCCAGCAACTGCAGTTGCAGGCGCAAGGCCGTGATCGGTGTTCTCAACTCGTGCGCAGCGTCGGCGAGAAACCGGCGCTGCGCTGTGAAGGCAATACCAAGCCGCTGCATCAGCCCGTTGATCGAGTTCACGAGCGGCACGATCTCCGCCGGCGCGTCGTCGGTGGTTATGGCCTCGAGCGATCCAGCGCTGCGGCGCGCGATATCGCGCGCGGCCGCATCGAGCGGCTGCAAGCCCCGGCGCAGCGCGAACACGAGCAGCGCGCCGATTAGAAGAACCAGCCCGATCAGTGGCGGAAACACCTTGCCCGCCGACTCACCGGCCATCTCTTTGCGCGACGCCACCCGCTGCGCGGCCTGCGCCACGCCGGCGGGGCGCACGCTCGAATACACGATCCATTCCTCGCCAGCCACGACCGGGCGCGACAGGCCTTCGATGGTGGTGAAAGGCAGGTTCACGCGCGGGTCGGACGAGTACACACGCTGGCCTCGCGCAGTCCACGTCAGCGTGACGATCTCGGTCTCGTCGGGAACATCGGTACGCACAGGCTGTTCAAGCGGCGCCTCACCTTCTTCATGATGACCGGCATGGTGGTAGCTGGCCACCGCCTCGGCCACGTTGCGCAGGTCGCCGTCGAAAACCTCGTTCATCTCCTCGAGCGTGACGAGGTAGGTCACGAGCGCCACCAGCAGAGCACCCAGCGACAAGGCGCCGAGTATCCAGATCAGCAGCGTACGGCGGATGGATCGCAACGGTTTCCCCCCTGTTCGCCGGTCAGACGTCGGCGATGCGGTAGCCGACGCCGCGAACGTTCTTGATCAGGCCGCCGCCAAGTTTCTTGCGGAGGTGATGCAGGTGGACCTCGATCGCGTTGCTTCCCACCTCCTGGCCCCAGCCGTACACCGACTCCTCGAGCTTCTCGCGAGACAGCACCGCGCCTGGGCGCTGGAGCAGCGCCTCCAGCACCGCGAACTCCCGGGCGGACAGGTCGACCGGCGCTCCATCGCGCGTCACGGTCTTGCGCAGCGGATCGAGCATCAGGGTGCCGTGGCTCAGCACAGGAGAACCACTGCCGGCATGGCGGCGCAGCAGCGCGCGGACCCGGGCCACCAGTTCGTCCAGATCGAAAGGCTTGAGCAGATAGTCGTCGGCGCCTGCGTCAAGCCCGCCAATGCGGTCCTTCACCGTGTCGCGTGCCGAAGCGATCAGCACCGGCATCGAGTTGCCCAGCGCGCGCAGGCTGGCCAGGATGGCCATGCCGTCCTTCTTGGGCAATCCCAAGTCGAGGATCGCCAGGTCGTACACGCCGTTGCCCAGGGCCAATTCGGCGGCTCGTCCGTCGGTCACCCAATCGACGGCGAACCCGGCCGCACTCAAGCCCTGCCTGACGGCCTTGCCAATCATCGAATCGTCTTCGATCAGGAGAATTCGCATCGTAGGGAGTTCAGAGCCGAGGCCGCGCCCGCCACCAACTTGCAAGGGCTAGACGCAAGCGTGCATCGTAGTCCAGCAATCTGTGGATCAACGGCCCGGCACGGCGTCTCAATCCATGCGCCATCAGCGCGCTGGCCAGAGCCGCAGGAAAAGCCGCGACAACGTCATAAGGAAATTGCACCCCGACGTACACCCGGCTCCAACCTACCGCCAGACCAATGCCAAGCAGCGGAAAGCTCCACGGTGCAAACCGACGCGTGAATAGCGCCGATAGCGCAAGGCTCCAGAAAACTGTCACATGGTCGCTGGGAAATCCAGGGTTGTCCGCTCGCTGGAGGTACTGCGTACCCAGTTGCACGGCAAAGGGCCTCGGCTGCGGCCACAGCCAAGAAGCTGCTTGCACGAGTGCAAGCGCGATTCCAACGCTAGCCAGTAGTTCGAGAAGCTCAGCCCGCGCAGCCGCAGCCCCACGCGCCCACGACCACGCCAACGCAAGCGGCACGAAGAGGATCATCCAATTTGCGAGCAAAAGCGCCAGTAGCATCCTGCCAGGCGCAAGCCCTGGCCCGGCACTAAGGAGTTCGAACAAGTGGGCGTTGTCCATGGGGAGCGCGTCCCGCGCGACGGATGTGGCGAGCGAAACTTCAGCTCGGATGGTTCGAGCGGGAGACTTAACTCGCGCTTAACCGACGGCGACGTGGCCGGCGCGCAACAGCTTCACGAGAAGGACTTTCCAGTGATCTCGCTCAGGCGGGTCGATCGGAGGGCCGTACGTAGAAAGGGCGGGCTCTTGGTTGGCGCGAGCGAGTTCCGCCCTACCCGGCGCTAACGCAGAGCGGGGGCGATCTCGCCCTCCGCGTTGCCAGTCTTAAGTTCTGCTTAAGGTACGGAACCGCAAATTCGAAGCATGAACGATGACGCTGCCGCGAGCGATCGCGCCAAAGACGGTAGTGAACGTGGGGCGCGCTGGCGACGCCTCTTGCACTCCATGCTTCGTGGCGTCGTCGCGTTGATCATCGGGCTTGCGTTCACATACTTCCTCTTTGAAGTCTAGGTCGCTAGCCGCTGTCGCCGCGATCCGGTATGCCGGCCGGAGCAGATTGCGCCAACCGCATCCGAAGCACTCGGCACTATGCAGTTCGGCGATTCGACGACTTTGGCTTGCCGCCGGACCGCATGGCACCGGCGTCACAAACTGCCTCGATGGGTCTCTGACGAAACATGACAGGCCTGTCATGTGCCCGACAGAGTTCTGTTGATTGCAGCCCCGTAGATTGCGGCCGGTCTCCAAACCCGACGCGGGTTCGGCACCGCTGCGTGTCGGCGCCCCGTCCTGCCGGACCGATAACCATGCAATCCACTGCCCTCACTCTGACCCTTGCCCTGCCCCTGACGCTGGCGCTGGGTACCTACGCGCACGCAGCGCCTGCGGCGTCGGACGCGCCGTTCACCGGGGTCTCGATGAACGTCGCCAAACGGCTCGACGCCCGCACGCCTTCCAACACCCTGACGCAGCCGACTACGCTGTCGGGGGTGCCGATGGCGACGGCAACACGTCACGGCGTTTCGACGCGGTCCGACCCGACAGCAGCGCCCGATCGAGCGTTGTCCGGCATCCCGATGGCGTTCGCCAAGCGCCTGTGAACCACGGCCGCCCCTCCGCCTGACCGGCTTCGGAGAGCTCGGCTCAACCAAGCTCGAAGCAGCAGCCCATGCTGAATCGGAAAATGTCGCGGTTTGCTCTGCCAGTGCCGTGGGCCGGGTCCGTCACTGCCAGTCTAGAATCTGAATCATGCGTCGTTGGGTGTTCGCTTTTCTGTTGTTCGTCGTGCCGTTCCAGATGGTCTGGGGCGCGGCGGCTCCGTATTGCGCGCACGAAACCGGTGTCTCGACCAAGAAGCACTTCGGCCACCATGAACACAAGCATCAGGCCAATGGCGAGATCGCCTCGGCCGCCCAAGATGCTGACGACACTGCGGGC
>JAKLLO010000047.1 GCA_023150095.1 Zoogloea sp.
TGCCATCGAGGAAGGGAATCTTGTAGCCGGGCAGGTCTTCCTCCACCAGGCCACGGCGCTCGATGCCCATGCCGGCCACGATGCGATTCGCCTTGATGGCGGCATCCTTGTTCCAGGTATCAAGACGCCCGCGGTCGGTGCCCACCTCGGCCAGCGGCAGGCGGGTGCCGGTGCGCGGGCTGGCGTGGCAGGCGGCACACTGGGCGTCGAATACCGCCTTGCCGGCGGCGGCGCGGGTCGCGTCGATGGGGAAGGGATACTTGGGCGGCGGCAGGTTCGAGAGGTAGTCCTCCAGCCACTTCACCTGGGCCGCAAAATCCGCCTTGTTGGCCGGCGCCGCGCCGAGCACGCCCAGCGCCGAGTCGATCACCACCGAATGCACGTCATGGGTGTCGCCGGCGTAGTTCGGGAGCCGGCCCGTCTCGGCGTGATACTTGCCGAGGTTCCACACCGCCGGGATGTCGGCCGGGCCAAAGGCGTCGTCCATCGGTGCGCGGATCATGAAATAGCGGGTCAGGTTCATCCCGTCGTCCCGCCCGCGGCCCCAGTCGGGAAAGTCGCTGCGGTAGATCCACGCAAACTGGGCCTCGCGCTCCAGCAGGCGCTTCTTGGTGATCGGGATGATCACGAAGCGGTAGAGCAGGCGGTCGATGATGTCCAGGTCGGTCACCCGGTCGATCTCGGCCATCAGGATGTCGGCGTTGAAGCGCGGATCGCGGGCGCAGTCGATGAGCAGGCGGAAGAAGTTCTCGATGTTCACCGTGTGCCCCGGCCCGCCCACCACGAACACCGGGTTGGAATCGGGGCTCGTGCGGTAACTGGTGGTGTGGCAGGCGGCGCAGTTGTTGGCGACCCGGGCAAAGCCGATGGTCTTGCGGGTGAAGCCGACGGGCAGCTCCTGGCCCTGCTCCCAGGCCACGCCCAGGGCCGCGTAGCCGCCGGGGGCGATCTTGCCGTCCTGGCGGAACTTCTCGGGGAACACCCGCGGCAGCACGTAGAAGATCCAGTAGGGCACGCCGGCGTCGTGCTCGGCGCCGATGGAGCCATATTTGAAGCGGCTGTCGGCGGATTCGAACACCCAGGCGGGCTGCGGCTCCTCGCGGAAGCCGCGGCTCCAGCCCAGGTAGATGCCGGCCACCACCAGCAGCGCCAGGGCCAGCAGCCCGGTGCGCAGGGCGGTGCGGCGGATTTCCAGGGATCGGGCGTTCATGGCGTCCTCCCGTTCAGAAGGTCTTGAGGAATTCGACGAGGGCGGCCTTGTCGTCGGCGGCGAGCTCGGTGCCGTAGGCCCGCCCCTCGTGGCCGCCGTTGCCGTTGCCCGGCTGGGCGGTGTCGAAGCGGAAGAAACGCTTGCCGCCGGCCTCGGGCTGGTCGGACACGAAGCCCACCTTCACCGGGTCGAACACGTCGTTGCCGCGCCAGAACACCGCCGGGCGGCGGGCCGCCGGCTCCAGCAGGTCGCGCAGGCTGGGCACCGAGCCGTTGTGCAGGTAGGGCGCGCGCAGCCAGATGCCGTCGAGCGGCATGTTGGCGTAGCCGTGGGTCTTGCGGAACTGCGTGAAGCGCCACGGGTAGTCGGCGTAGAGCGTGGCCTGATTGACCGCCAGGGTGTAGGTGTAGGAATCGAGCCGGCGCCGGTCGGTGCCGATCTGCGCCAGCGGCGTGACCCGCCCCACCTGACCGCCGCTGAAGTCACGCCCCGAGGCGCCGTGGCAGTCGGCGCAGTATTCCTTGTAAATGGGCGCGCCGCGCGCCGCCAGCGCCGCATCCACCGGAAACAAACGCGTGAAGGGCGGCGGCTCGGCTTCGAGGATCCACTCCTCCACCCGCCGGATGCGCGCCACGTCGAGAGTGGGCGGCGTGGTGCCGGTGCCGAAGGCGGCGCTCTTGTTGCGCTCGGTCATGTCGGTGTTGTTGCCGTCCCAGTGCAGTTCCATCGCCCGGGGTTCGCGGCGGGAGCGCTGCAGCCAGATCGACGGGAAATCCGCCGGGGCGTCGAATTCCTCGGGCGGCAGGTGATCCATCGGGAAGTTGAAGATCACCTTGGCCGAGTTGAAGGTATCCACCCGCCCCGGCCCCCAGGGCTGCTGGCGATACACCCAGTCGAAACGCCCCTTCAGGGCCAGCACCCGGTCGCGCATGATGCCGATGGCGAGGGGATACACCACGTAGCGGTCGAGCAGGTCGAGATCGGCCCCCTGGCGCTGGATCTCGGGGATCACGTATTCCTTGGCAAACTTGGGGTCGGCGGCGCAGTTGAAGAAGAAGGTCTCGAAGGCCTGCATGTTGAACAGCGCCGCCGGCATGCCCGCCACCAGCAGCGGCGGTTGGTCTGGCGCGGCGCGCACGGTGCTGGTGTGGCACACGGCGCAATTCACGAAGACCCGATCCACGCCCTGGTAACGGCGCTTCGAGGTGCCCACCGGCAGATCCTTCGGGCTGCCGTCGGGGTTCGTCTCGTAGAGCATTCCCAGCGACGCGTAGCCCTTGCCCGGCAGCAGGTGGCCGCACACCTCGGGCAGCGCGCGCCAGATCCAGTACGGAAAGCCCATCTCGTGTTCGCCGCCCGTCGAGCCGTACTTGAAGTGTTCCACCGGGTCGGCGTAATCCACCGGTGAATCGGCGCCGAAGCGCCCGAGGAGCCACAGCACGATGGTGGCCGGCAGCACCACGGTAATGGCGAAGAGGATCAGGAATCTGCGTTTCCAGCGGTGGGTGGGCGGCACGGCGCGGTGGGGCATGATGGCCTCCGTTTGTTCTCAGTGCGCCCCGGCGGCGAGGCAGGGGCGCAGGGCTTCGTAGCCGCCGGCGAGCAGCGCGTCGGGGTCGGGCTCGCGGCCGGTCTCCATCCGCAGCATGGCGGCGACGACGGCCTCCAGCGCGGCGCGGTCGGGGCTGGTCTCCCAGTCGGCCGGATGGATGCCGAAGGCCGGCAGCAAGGTTTCGGGCGGCATCGGCGTTTTCTCGCGGGCGGCGGGGGTTCGGCGCGCCATGGCCAGACGCACGAAGATGCGCGGCGCGCACTGGCGGATGCGGGCTTCCAGCTCGCTGCGCGGCCCTTGCAGGAAGTTGGGCGGAAACTGCTCGGCGCTCAGGTGGCAGGCGGCGCACCAGGCGTGGAAGGCCGCCAGCGGCGCGGGCAGCGGCGTGCCCATCGGCGCGTTGCCGGGCGGGGTGTCGGGGGTTTCGAGGTTTGGCGCCGGCAGCAAAAGCCGGGGCCCCTTCGCCGGGGCATCGCCGAGCGCCGCGAGCAGCGCATCGATCAGCGCTGTGGCGGGGATCGGCTGATCGGCCAGCAGCGCCGCACCGTCGGGGCCGGCGGCGAGCGCGGCCATTGCATCCGCCAGCGCCTGGCTGTCGGCGCGCAGTTGCAGCTTGAGCGGGCCGGCGCCGGCCTTCAGGGCACGGGCATCGACGCGCGCCAGCCAGTCGCCACCGGCGAGGCGCACCGCATCGGCAGCGGCGAAGGCGGGCTGGGGCGGCTCGCCGGCCAGGCTGAGGCGGCTGATGCGTCCGTCAGCCAGATCCAGCGTGACGCCATCGGCGCTGCGGCAGCGGGAGGCCCGGGAGGCCGGCAGCGGCGTGCAATCCAGTGTCAGCACCCTGCGCGGCAGGCTGGCGGCCCGACGTGCCAGGGCGGCCTCGACGCGCGGCCAGCGGCCATCGGCGACGAACTCGGCGACGCCGGCCACGGCTTCGTTCAGCGCATCCGGCCCATCGGCCCGCCACCAGCTATCCGGCGGGCGCGGCGCCAGCGGTTCGAAGCGGGCCGGCACGTGGGACAGCGCCAGCTGCGCGGGCAGCGCATCCGGCCAGCGGGTGACGCCCTGGAGCGGGTTGCGGTTGGGCAGGTCGGAGCGCCCGATGGCCAGCCCCTCGGGCCAGCGCTCGCCCGCCCGGCGGCGCAGCGCACTGGCGACGGAGGCCTCGAACGCCGCATCCGGCCGCCCTGCCCGGCCGTCGGCCAGACGCAGGCGGACAGCCGCCGCAAACAGCCCGGCCCGACACGCCGCGCCCGCCTCGCCCGGGCCACAGCCCTCGCGCCACAGGCGCTGGGTCAGGGAAAACAGGTTGGCCCGGCGCACGGCCTTGTCGATGGCGTAGGGCAGATCCACGCCGCGGGCGGGCGGAATGCCGTAGAAGCTGCGCCCCGCCGCGCCCAGCCGCGCCGCGATGGCCGGGTTGGCGTTGGTCTCGTCCCACAGGGCGCGGGAGAAGATCGGCGCGCCGTTCTGATGGCAGGCGAAGCAGATGTTGCGGTTGGCGTAGAAGACCTGCGGCCGGGCGCCGGCCCGGTAATCCTTGACCAGCTGGAACTCGAAACGGCCGGCGGTCTCGTTGTAGCTGATGACCTCCAGCACCGCGGATTTTTCGGCGTAGCCGATGTAGAGCCGATCCTTGAGCAGCGGCGCGCCCGGCGCCGGGGGCGAATCGACGGCCACCACCACGCGGGGAAAGCGGAAGTAATCCGGCGCCGCGGCAGTGCGCTGGAGCGAGCGGCCAAGAGGGATCAGCACCGGTTTGACCGCCGGCAGCGCGTCCGCTGCGTCGTGGGCCAGCAGCGGGTCGAGTCGGACGAGGAGCTTTTCAAAGGGAAAGGGCACGGCGTGACCACCCCGGTCATCGGCAAAAAGTTGGTCGAACAGCGACGCGCCCACCGGCGGCAGATGCGGCCCCGGCGCGGCAGGATCGACAACCCAGGCCGGCGCCCGCGCAGGTTCCGCTACCGCCACGGTGGCGAGGGCAAACGCCGCCAGCAGCATCGACTGCAGGGCCCGGCGGATCGTCACGGCGCGCCACCCGGGTTGCGCCGGCCGCCGGTCAGCCCGCAGTGGCCAGCAGCTTGCGCGCCTGGGTGCCCGGCCAGCAGTCTTCCTGGGCCGGGCCGGCCTTGATGAAAGCGTCGCGCCCCTGGTCGTCCATCGCCTTGTTGTAGAGCGTGAAGTTGAGGGCGAAGCCCTTGTCGAGGTAGGCGCGGCCCAGGTAAAGGCCCGGGCGGATCATCCGGATCTCGTCGCGCACCCGCAGCCCGCGGCGGCCGGCGAGGAAGTCGGGGTCTTCCTGGTAGCCGGAGATCTCGTCGGTGAAGAAGTAGTCGATGATGATCGACTCGCGCCGGGCGTCGAGCAGGCTCTGGCCGCAGTACAGCTTGGCCGGGAAAAGCAGCCAGGTCTGCTTGCCGTTGAAATCCATCTTCTGGGGCTCGCCCTTCACCAGCCCGGCCTTGCGGAGCAATTCGAGATCCTCGATGCGGTTGCGCAGCACCCGCTCGTCCCGATAGAACACCTTGCCCCGCCACAGGGTTTCGCCCACGTCCTCCAGCACCAGGCCCTTGAGCTGCAGCGCAGTGCCGGCAAAACCGCCAACAATTTCGGCCAGCCGCAGCTTGCCGCTACCGCCCTTGGGCAGCAGGATGCGGCCGTCGAAGGCACCGTCAGGGATCGGCCCGGCGGTGAGGCGGGCGTAGATCTGGTCGAGCTGTTCCTGGTCGAGGGTGGCCAGGTAATCCGGGGTGATCTTCGCGAGCTCGACGGTGGGAATCGGGAAAGCGTGATCCACCTGGGCCAGATCGGGCTTGGAGGCGTAGCTCTTGTCGTAGGGCGCGAAGGGGATGTTGGGCTGGGCAGCTTTCTCGGGCCCGCAGGCAACGAGGCCCGCCGTGGCACACAACGCGAAAACGGCATGCAGTGCTTTCATGGCGGCGCTCCCTACAGGGTGGCGAGGAAGGCGGTGACGGCCTTCTTGTCGGCCTCGGACAAATCCTCGCCGAAGCGGTGGCCTTCGTTCTCGACCAGCTGATCGCAGCTCTGGTAGTGGGCGGCGACGAAGTCGTGGTGCTGGCGCAGCACCTCCACGAAGCGCGAGGGGTTCTTCAGCACTTCGTCGGCGATCGACTGGAGCGTCGGCACCAGGGCCTTCTTGCCGGCGGCTTCGAGGCGGGCCGAGTCGCGCTTGGCGAGGAAGAGATCGCCGATCAGCTGCTTGTGCTGCAAGCCGTTGAGATAGCCGGCGCTGGTGCCCATCGGGATCTTCACCTGTCCGAAGCCTCCCAGCGGCTTCTCGACCTTGCCGTCCAGCGGGCGGATGCCCACGTCGATGAGCAGGTCGGCGTTGGTCAGGGTGATCTTGCGGCCGCGCTCGGACGGGTGCAGCAGCTCGAACATCGAGCGCTTGTAGAGATCGAAGCGGCCGTCCACGCTCGGGTCGTAGCGCACGCATTCGGGCTGGCTGGGCAGCAGCGTGTTGTTCTCGCCGGCGTAGCGGGCGCGGTGGAAGTCGTTTTCCTTGTTGGCCGGCTTGCCGCACACCTCGGGGCCGATGGCGTTGTTGTGCATGAAGGGCGCGGTGGCCCACACATTCACCAGCGACACGTTGCGGTAGTAGCCGCGGCCGCCGTTCTTCATGGCGTCGGGCTCGGGGATGTCGGCCACCGCCGGGCGGGCGCGCATGGTCTCGTTGCCATATTCCATGTAGAGGTGGCCGGCCATGTGGTTGGAGTGCAGCGCGCGGCAGCGGAAGGTGCCCACCTCGGTGACGGGCGTGGCCTGGTCGTTGCCGAGGAAATCGGCCCGCACCTTGCGCGGATGGGCGTCGTTGGGCGCGGCAAAGTCGCGGCTCTTGAACGGCCCGCCCTCGGCTTCGGGGATGCTCGAATGGCAGCGGGCGCAGTTTTCGGCAAACACGGCCTGACCACGCGCCACGGCGCCCTTGCCGAATTCCTTGTCCAGATCGGCGATCAGTTCGGCCCGGCCGTAGCTGCCGGCCGCCCCTTTCGCCTTGCGGGCGTTGGCGCGGGCGGCAAAGAGATCGGCCTCGTCGGATTCGGCCGAGGCAAAGAAGTCGAGGATGTTCTGCAGCCGGTCTTCAACCGCCCGGAAGTTCGGGCAGTCGCGCCGGCACTGGCCGACGTTGAACGGCGTCTGGCCGAAGCCGCGCTGCTCCGGGTCCACCTGACGCATGTCGGTGAAGTGATTGACCCAGCACTGCTCGGAGCACGAGCCGATGTTGAAATACACCCGCTGGATCGCCTCGTGGGCGCCGGTGGAATCCTCGCCGCCCTTCAGGATGTGGTGGATGCCCGGCAGATTGACCTTGGTGCCGCCCAGCAACACCGGCGTCACGTCATCGCTGCGGGTCGAGAACTGCCAGCACTTGCCCTGGCGGTTCGGCTCGCACCAGCACTTGGCCTCATCCTTCTCGGTGCCGCAGTCGGCCACCTTGCGCCACTTGCTCACCGATTCGCCCTTGAACACCGGGCGCTGGGCCACGTTGACGAGCGCGTTGATGGTGCCCGGGTTGTTCACCTGGTCGTGGGAGATCGCCGAGGTGTCGGTCACGCCGGGCCGGGCGTGGGCGAACATCTGCCATTCCAGCGCCGACTTGGGCATGCCGGAGCCCAGCAGCTCGGACATCCGGGTGTACTGGTTGCCCACCAGGCCCTTGATGTTCTCCCACTTGGGATGGGCCGGGTCGGCCGGCGGGTTGAGGGGGTCGAACGCGATGTGACACGAGCCGCAGCTGGTACCGATCAGGAAGGGCGGCTCGATCGAGCCGTCCGCCAGCTTGCTCACCCGGCTGTCGGATTCGACGCCAGTGCGGCCGTCGAGCTTGCCGTCGAAGCCGGCCCAGCTGGCGTTACCGCCGTTGAGGGCTTTCCACTTTTCGGGGTCGAAGCGCGGGTTGGGAAACTTGCGGATGCCCAGCGCGCCGGTCGAGGTGCCAAAGCGCAGGTCACAGGCCGAGTGACGCTGGTCGAGCTTGCCGCCCTGGCTGTGGGGGTCGTCGGGATCGAGGGCGGTGTCCTTCAGGCCGCAGGCCGGGTCGATGTAGCCCTGCTTGCCCACGTACTTGAGGAGCACGTCGTCGCCGGGGCACCAGTCGAGGCCGTAGGTTTCGTCGGGGGTCCTGGCCGGGCAGTTGGCGTCGCCGGGCTTGCAGCAGGACGGGTCGTTGATGATGCCCCAGGCCCAGAAGCGGTCGTCCCGCTGGTCGGTGCGCAGCACGCGGTACCAATCCACCAGCACGCCCACGCGCTGCTGGAAGGTGTAGGTGTGGAAACGTTCGTTGCCGCCGGTGGCCTTGAACCAGATCAGCCGGCCGATGCATTCCGATTCGTTGAGCCCTTCGCGGGCGCAGGCCTCAAGGTAAGGCTGGTTCTGGTCCTGCACGCCGGTTTCAGGCACCTGGGCGTGGGGCGGGGCGGGCTGCACCGCGGGGGTGTTCTGGGCCAGCGCACCGGCCACGCCGGTGACATCGGCCTCGGGACGGAAGGACCAGAAAGCGATTGCGGCAACGGCCAGTGCCAGCGCCGCCAGATAGGTGCGTTTCATGGTTGCATCCCCTTCCGAAGCGTGCAGCCCGGCACCTATCCCCACCGCCTGGGAATCAAGGTTCCGTCGGTCGGTTGCGGGGCTCTCTGTCGGGGCCGGTCATGATGGTGTTATAGCAAAGATCATGACCATCACAACGCAATATGCCGCCACGTCAACCGACGGCATGAATTTCACAACTGATCCCACGCTGGCACCGGGCCCAGGCGCTCGGCCAGATAATCGGCCAGCGCGCGCACCCGGGTGGGCAGGTAGCGGTTGCTCGGGAACACCGCGTTGATGCCCACCTCCGGCCCCGGGTAGTTGTGCAGGATCACCTGCAGGCGCCCCGCCTTCACCGCCGGCGCGGCGATGAAGCTCGGCTGGCGGCAGATGCCCAGCCCCCGCTCGCAGGCATCGAGCAGCGCCTCGCCGTTGTTGGACTGCAGCCGGCTCTTCACCGCCACCCACACGGTTTCGTCGCCCACCCGAAAGGGCCAGCTCGACCGGGGCGTACCGGTGTAGCCCAGGCCGTGGTGCCCGCTCAGATCCTCGGGGCGCAGCGGCATGCCGTGGCGGGCGAGGTAATCCGGCGAAGCCAGCGTGAGCATCCGCGACGAGCTCAGGCGCCGCGCCACCAGCGTCTCGTCGAGCTGGCCGGTGATGCGCACCGCCATGTCGATGCCGCTCTCGATGAGATTCACCTGACGGTCGTTGTAATCCACGTCCAGCGTCACCTCGGGGTAGAGATCGACGAAATCCGCCACCAGCGGCGCCAGATGCCGCACCCCGAAGCTCACCGGCACGCTGATCCGGATCGGCCCCCGCGGCGCCCGCCCGCCGCCGGACAGATCGCCCTCGGCGGCGCCCACCAGCCCGAGGATCTCGCGGCAGCGCTCCAGATACACCTCGCCCTCGGCGGTGAGCTTGAGGCTGCGGGTGCTGCGGGCGATCAGCTTGACGCCCAGGTGGGCCTCGAGCCCGGAGACCTGCCGCGTCACCATCGAGCGGGCGAGGCCCAGGTGATCGGCCACCGCGGTGAAGCTGCCGGTTTCGGCCACCCGGACGAAGACGTCCATTGCGTTCAGTCGGTCCATTGTTTCAATTCCAGCAACAAAGATGTCTCGATTAAAGGCTATTTTTGAACGAATCAAAAGCCTAAAGTTCGTCTGCATCAATGCAGGCAGCCAAACCGCTGCCACAGGAGCCCCCAGTTGAGCCGACACCCTGTTCTCTTCGTATCCCACGGCGCGCCCGACGTGCTGCTGAACCCTGGCCCCACCGTGGCCACCTGGGCGCAGCTGGGCGCCGAGCTGCCCCGCCCGAAGGCGATCCTGGTGATCTCCGCCCACTGGGCCGCGCGGGAGCCCACCGTCAGCACCGCCGCCACGCCGGACACCATCCACGATTTCGGCGGTTTTCCGCCGGCGCTCTACGCGATGAACTACCCAGCCCCCGGCGCGCCGCAGCTGGCCACCCGAGTGCGCGAACTGCTCGCCGCCGCCAGCCTGCCCAACGCCCAGGTGCCCGACCGTGGCCTCGACCACGGCGCGTGGATTCCCCTCAAGGCCATGTACCCGGAAGCCGACGTGCCGGTGGTGCAGCTGGCGCTCCAGCCCTTCGCCGGGCCCGACTGGCACCGCCGCATCGGCGCCGCGCTGCGCCCCCTGCGCGACGAAGGCGTGCTGATCCTCGCCTCCGGCGCGGTCACCCACAACTTCGGCTGGCTCACCTGGGGCACCAACAGCGCCCCGCTGGCCAAGTCGGTGGCCTTTGCCGACTGGGTGGGCGACGCCCTCGAACGGGACGACCGCCCGGCGCTGCTCGACTACCGCCGCCTCGCCCCCTACGGCGCCGAGGCCCACCCGAGCGAGGAGCACCTGCTGCCGCTGTTCGCCGCCCTGGGCGCCGCAAACCCCGGCGAAAAGCCGCTGCGCCTGGAACCCGAACATACTTACGGTGGTCTGGCGATGGACGCCTACCTCTGGCAGGACGCCAGCCCTACCCCTTTCACTCCCGCACACTGACCCGAATGAACACCGCCTCCCAACGCTACTCCGGCCCCGCCATCGCCGCCCACTGGATCATCGCGCTCTTGATCCTCGCCGCCTGGCCGCTGGGCGCCTACATGCACGAACTGCCCCTGTCGCCCACCAAGCTCAAGCTCTACTCGTACCACAAGTGGATCGGCATCACCGTGCTGCTGCTCTTCGTGCCGCGCATCCTGTGGCGCATCACCCACCGCCCGCCGGCCGCGCTGCCGATGCCCGCGTGGCAGCACAAGATCGCCGAAGGCGTCCATCACCTGCTGTATCTGCTGATGGTGCTGGTGCCGCTTTCGGGCTGGCTGATGAGCTCGGCCAAGGGTTTTCAGGTGGTGTATTTCGGCGTGCTGCCGCTGCCTGATCTGGTGGCCAAGAGCGAAGAACTCGGCGACCTGCTGAAGGAAGTCCACGAAGTGCTCAACTTCGGCCTGCTGGCCCTCGTCGGCCTGCACGTGGCGGGCGCGCTCAAGCACCACATCATCGACCGCGACGCCACCCTGCGGCGCATGCTGCCCTTCGGCAAATAACGAACATCGAATCCCCAGGAGAAACCCATGAACATCCGCTTCATCGCCCTCCCCGCCGCCGTGCTGCTGGCCGCCGGCACCGCCCAGGCCGCCGAATTCAACCAGGTTGACGCCGCCAAGAGCACCCTCGCCTTCAGCTCCAAGCAGATGGGCGTGCCGGTGCCCGGCAGCTTCAAGAAGTTCACCAGCCAGATCAGCTTCGACCCGGCCAAGCCCACCGCCGCCCACACCACCCTCGAGATCGACCTCGCCAGCATCGACGCCGGCTCGAAGGACGCCAACGACGAAGTGGTCGGCAAACAGTGGTTCAACGTGAAGGCCTTCCCGACCGCCAAGTTCGTGTCCACCGGCGTGCGCGCCCTGGGCGGCAACAAGTACGAGGCGCTGGGCAAGATGACCATCAAGGGCCAGACCCGCGACGTGGTCGCCCCCTTCACCTTTAAGCAGGAAGGCGCCAGCGGCGTGTTCGACGGCGGTTTCGCGCTCAAGCGCATGGATTTCGGCATCGGCGAAGGCCCGTGGGCGGATGTGTCCGCCGTCGCCAACGAGATCGACATCAAGTTCCACGTCGTGGCCAACGCAGCCCCGACGAAGAAGTAAGCCCCAACCCCAACTCAAGACCTAAAAGGAAAACAGCATGAAGAAGCTCACCGCCCTGGCCCTTGCCGCCGCCGCGATCTCCACCTCGGCCCTGGCTGCTCCGGAAACCTACGTGATCGACGGCAGCCACACCCTGCCGCGTTTCGAGTACAACCACATGGGCTACTCGCAGCAGCTGTCGCGCTTCGACAAGACCACCGGCAGCGTCACCATCGACCGCGCCGCCAAGACCGGCTCGGTGGACGTCACCATCGACACCACCTCGGTGAGCACCGGCTCGGCCCTGTTCAACCAGCACATCCAGGGCGAGGACTTCCTCGCCACCGCGAAGTACCCCACCGCCACCTACAAGTCCACCAAGGTGGTCTTCGATGGCGACAAGGTGGCCTCCGTCGAAGGCAACCTGACCCTCAAGGGCATCACCAAGCCGGTGACCCTGACCGTGGTGTCCTTCCAGTGCATGCCGCACCCGATGGTGAAGAAGGACGCCTGTGGCGCCACCGCCACCGCCAAGGTCAAGCGCACCGACTTCAACATGGGCAAGTACGCCCCCTACGTGGGCGACGAAGTGACCATCACCCTGCCGATCGAGGCGATCAAGCAGTAAGTCAGATCACGCCGCGGGCCGACGCTGGCCTGCGGCGCCTTCTGTCGGCCGGCGCACCGGCCGCAGCGGGCCCGCCACCTTGCGCAGTGCTTCGTCCAACTGGGCGTCGCGCCCGTAGATGTCGGGGAAGAAATACACCTTGCCCCCCTTCGCCACCGCCGTGCGGTAGGTGATCACCACCGGCAGCGGCTCCTTCAGCCGCAGCGTCGCCGACTTGCCCCGCTCCATCGCCTCGCGGATGCGCGTCTCGCTCCACTCGGGCTGATCCTGCAGCACGAACTTCGCCAGCTCCACCGGCGCCTCCACCCGGATGCAGCCATGGCTCAGATCCCGCCGCGCCCGCGCAAACAGCTGGGTGGACGGCGTGTGGTGCAGGTAGATGTTGTCGTTGTTGGGAAACACGAACTTGATGTCGCCCAGCGCGTTCTTCGGCCCCGGCCGCTGGCGGATGCGCATCTGGCCGCGCATCACCGCCTCCAGGTTCTCGTCCGACAGCGTGGTGAGCACCCGCCCGTCCCCCGCCACGAACTCGAAGCCCTGATCGGTGAAATGCGCCGGATCACGCCGCAGCCTGGGCACCAGCTCAGCCTGGGCGATGGACGGCGGCACGTTCCAGTAGGGGCTGAACTCGATGAAGCGCATGTCCTCGGCGAACAGCGGCGTGCGCGTGTCGAGGGATTTGCCGACGATCACCTTCATCTGCACCTTGGCCTTGGGCTGGCCGTCCTCCTGGGCGTAGGCCCGCAGGGCAAACTCCGGCACATTCACGACGATCATCCGCGCGGCCCGCTGCTGGGGCGTCCAGCGCAGGCGCTCCAGGTTCACGCCGATCTGGCGCACCCGCTCGGCCGGGCTCACCGCCAGCTGGGCCAGGGTGTCGCGGCCGATCACCCCGTCGGCGAGCAGCCCGTGGCGCGCCTGAAAGGCCTTCACGCCTTCCACCACCGCGCCGTCGTAGCGGGCGCCGGCCGTCGTGGCCGGCATGTCCCCCAGGGCCGCCAGCCGCGCGGCCAGCAGGGGCACGCCCGCCCACGGCTGGCCGGGCTCCAGCTTGCGACCCGAGAACGCCGGCAGCGGCGTCTTCCAGGCTTTGCTGCGGGCCGGGTCGTCGGCCAGTTCGCGATAGCGCCGCAGGGCCTCGCGCAGGCTGGTGTAGGGCTGCTGGGCCGGCGCGGCGTCGGCGACCACCTCGGCCAGCCGGTTGGCGGCCAACGCTGCGCGCAGGGTGGCGGCCGGGTCGAAGCGGTCGAGGCTGGCGGAGCCGCCGTTCTCGCGCACGGCCTTGGGCGGCACGCGCCCGAAGTGCAGATCGGACAGAAAACGCTGCAGCGCGTTGGTCAGCGCGCCGTCGAGGGACGCCAGATCGGCCTCGGGCAGGCTGGTGCCGCCCTCCAGCGCCGTAAGCACCTGACGCAGGCCGCCGGCGTCGTAGTCGTCGGCATCGAGCCCGTCGTCGGGCGCCTTGAGGAGGAGATCGACTGCCGTCCAGGCGGTATTGCGGGGCCGGCCGGCGTCAAACCACTGCAGCCCTGCGTCGCCATTGGCGGCGCAGGCGAGGCCGGACACCGTCATCAGGGCAGCCAGCAGCCCCTGCCGGATGCGCAGCGGGCGCATCTGCAGGGGCCGGAAGAGAGACACGAACATTGCGGGATGAAACTTTCATTTGATCGGGGCGCAACAGGTTACCCCGAGCGCCCCCGCAATGCACGGCACTGCGACGCCCCGCCACAAACCTAGGCCGTACGCGGGGTGCCCGCCGGTGCCGCGCCGCCGGCCCGCTCCACCAACCGCAGCACGCCAAACAGCAGCGTGCCCACCACCATCACGCCGGACGCCAGGTAGAAACCCGCCGCGTAACTGCCCTGCTGGCCCGCCAGCAGACCGGTGATGGCCGGCGCGGCGATCTGCGCCACGCCGTAGGCCGCGGTGAGCTTGCTCATCAGCTTGGCCGGGCGGGTCGGGTAGAAGCGCCCGGCCATCGCCATCACCAGGCTGACGATGCCGGCAAAGGTGCCGCCGAACAGCACCGCCCCGGCCAGCGCCGCCAGCAGCCCGTCGCCGATCACCGGCAGCAGGATGCCGAAGGCCTGCAGGCCGCTCGCCAGGGTGAGCGCCTGGAGCTGGCCGATGCGCCGGGCGATCAGATCCCACACGATGCAGGCCGGCGCCGCCGCCACGCCCGCCACCAGAAACACCCACGCACCCTTGCCGGCCATGCCCGGCAGGCTGCCCACCTGGGCCACCATGAAGGTCGCGCTCACCACGAATCCGGCGCCGGCGCAGAAGTAGGCGGCCATCATCAGCAGCAGGAAGACGCGCCCCGGCGGGTTGTCCTGCATGTGGGCGCCGCTGCCGGCCAGCGGGGTCACGTCGGGCCGCGGCAGCCAGCGCCAGGCGGGGATCGCCACCAGCGCGCCGAGGGCGGCCAGCGCGAACCACTGGGTGCGCCAGTCGAGCCACAGGCTCAGCACCGCCACCGCCGCCGACACCCCGGCGATCCCCAGGCCGATGCCCGAAAAATGGATGCCCAGCTCGCTGCGATGCCGGTTGCGCATGAGCCAGTTCATGATGAGCCCGGAGCCCAGCAGCATGCCACCGGCGGTGGACAGCCCCGCCGCAAAGCGCGACACCGCCCACACCACCTCGCTGGTGGACAGCCCCATCAGCACCGTGCTCGCCACCGCCAGCACCATGCTGGCCCGGTACAGGCGATCCTTCAGGGCGAGGCTGCTGATGGTCATCGCCAGCAGCGCGCCGGACAGGTAGCCGGCGTAGTTGATCGCCGCCAGCCAGCCGCCGGCAGCCACGCCCAGACCGGCCTGCTCACGCATCAGCGGCAGCAGCGGGGTGTAGGAAAAGCGGGCAATGCCCAGGAACAACAGCAGGCCGAGGATGCCGGCCGTGAGGACTTTCAGCCGCTGGCGGTCGTCGTCGTTCATGAAATCTGTCTCCGAAATGGCTTTGTGGCGCCTGTGTGCATGCGCCGGGGTCATGCGTTCCTGCGCCGGGAACGCACTGTCACAGCTTGATTATTGTCGGCAGAAGGCATACAAGCAAACGCTGATTCTTCATCCAACGAATGCGAAATCCGCATGCAGAACCCCATCCGACAGCTCACCTGCCTGGCCCCGCTGCAGGGCTTCGAGGCCACCGCCCGCCACCTCAGCTTCACCCTCGCCGCCGCCGAGCTGTGCCTCACCCAGTCGGCCATCAGCCGTCAGGTGCAGACTTTGGAAGAACAGCTGGGCGTGCCACTGTTCGTGCGCGGCCATCGCAAGCTCACGCTCACCGCCGCCGGCGAGGCGATGCTGGCGAGCGTGCAGGAGGTGTTCCGCACCCTCACCCGCACCGTCGAGTTGATCCGCGTGGGCGAGCGCCGGCCGGTGACGCTGTCCACCACCATCGGCATCGCGGCCCTGTGGCTGGTGCCGCGGCTGTCACGCTTTCTGGCCGAGCACCCGGAGATCGACGTGCGCATCTCGGCCAACAACCGGCTGGTGGACATCCAGCGCGAAGGCATCGACCTGGCCCTGCGCTACGTGATGGCCGACCCGCCCCCGCCGGACAGCCATCTGCTGTTTGGCGAGGACATCTTTCCGGTGGCGACGGCGGAGGTGCTGGGCGAGCTGGCGCGGCGCCCGCCCCGGGCGGAGGACATCGCCCGGCTGACCCTGCTCAACTACGACGACTCGACGCCCGAGCCGTGGCTGGAGTGGTCGCTGTGGCTGAAGAAGCTGGACATGGCCGACGTGAAGCCCAAGGCGGTGCTGCACTTCAACCACTACGACCAGCTGATCGCCGCCGCCCTGGCCGGCCAGGGTGTGGCGCTGGGGCGCAGCGTGCTGCTGGCCGACCACCTGTCCAGCGGGCGGCTGCTGCCGATGGCCGACACCTACCGGCATGTATCGCAGCGGGCCTACTTTCTGGTTGCCGCCTCGGGCGAGCCGCGGCCGGAGGTGCAGGTGCTGGCCAACTGGCTGCGCTTCGAGGCCCGCGCCAGCCAGGGCTGAGGCGGATCAGCCGATCAGATTGACCGCCGCTCGCAGGCCGAGCAGATAGCTGTCGGGCCCAAAGCCGCAGATCTGCCCCTTGGCGATCTCGGCCAGCACCGACTGGTGGCGGAAGGCCTCGCGGGCGTGGATATTGGACATGTGCACCTCGACGATCGGCGCCTTGAGGATCGCCAGCGCGTCGCGCAGGCCGTAGCTGTAGTGCGTCCAAGCCCCGGCGTTGATGACCACCGCCGCCACGCCCTCTTCAAAGGCCCGGTGGATGCGCTCCACCATCTCGCCCTCGTGGTTGGTCTGGAAGCACTCCACCTGCACGCCCAGCTCGGCGCCCAGGGCCACCACCGCGGCGTCGATCTCGGCCAGCGTGGCCGTGCCGTACTGGGCCGGGTCGCGCTTGCCGAACATGTTGAGGTTGATGCCGTTGAGCACGAGGATGGTCTTCACTTGAACTGTCCTTTTAACGCTGAGATTGCCGGCGCGGGCCGACGTGTCATTTGACCAGGGTGACCGGGATGCCGGCGAGCCGGGAGACTTCCCGCGCCACCGAGCCGAGCAGCATCGCCGCCACCGCACCGCGGCCGTGGCTGCCCATCACGATCTCGTCGATGGCCTGCTCGCCGGCAAAGCGCACGATGGCCGCGGCGGGCTGGTCGTCCACCACCACGTGAGGAATCGGCGCATGGCCGGCGGCCTCGAGCACGGCGCGGGCCTCGGCCAGGGCTTTGAGACCCTCGTCCCGGTGAAAGTCGCGCAGGGCCTCATGGTTCACGAACTGGCCCACGTCCTGGCTCACCGGCCGCTGAATGTTGATGAGGTGGATCTCGGGGGTCGCCAGGCCGGCGTCGATCCGCGCCAGCAGGGCGTCCGCCACGCGGCTCGACACGGGCGAGCCGTCGATGGGCAGCAGGATGCGGGTCATGGCTTTCCTTTCGCGGCGGGCTCGGCAGCGGCCTCGCCCAGATCGAGTTCGAGGGTTTCACGTTCGACTTCGGTGGCGCGGGCAGCGAGCAGCCGGCCCACCAGCACCACCAGCACCGCGCCGGCCACCGGCAGCGCGCGATGCAGCCACGGCGCATGGGCGTCGATCCACGGGCCCAGCATCAGGTCGGTGACCAGCATCTCGCCGGCCACGAAACCCAGCAGCGCCGCGCCGCCCGTCACCACGATCGGGAAGCGCTCCATCAGCTTCATCAGGAAGGTGCTGGAGAACACCACCAGCGGAATCGACAGCCCCAGGCCGAAGATCAGCAGCGCCAGATTGCCCTTCGACGCCCCGGCGATGGCCACCACGTTGTCCATGCTCATCACCAGATCGGCCAGCATGATCGTCTTGATCGCCGCCGCCATGCCCGACACCACCGCGCCGCCCTCGCCGTCGCTCTCGTCCTCGGGCACCAGCAGCTGCACCGCGATCCACAGGAGCAGCAGCGCCCCCGCCGCCTTGAGCAACGGCAACCGCAGCAGCTCGGCCGCGACGATGGTCAGGGTGACGCGCATCGCCACCGCCGCCGTGCTGCCCCACATCACCGCGCGCTTGCGGTCGGCGGGGTTGAGGCCACGGGCCGCCAGCGCGATCACCACCGCGTTGTCGCCCGACAGCACGATATCAATGCCCACGATCTGGATCAGGGCGATCCAGAAGGCGTGGTCGAACACCATTCCCTGCATGATTCCATTTCCCCGGGCCGGACACGCGCCCGCTGCGCCGCCCGGCAGGCCGCCGGGCGCAAAGATGGAATTGTAGAGGCGAAGCGCCCGCCACGCGCCCCTGCAATGCCCTGGCAGCAGCAAGACGGCGGCGGTGCTATGCTTTTTGACGATTGCGAACCGTTCTCAGCGAGGCCCGCCATGAACAACGCCTTCCCCCTCAAGCCCGACTGGCTGTGCGAGAAACCCGGCGTGTACGACACCGGCACCGGCGCCATCCGCAGCATCGAGGACAACCCGGGCTTCCCCGGCATCCAGCGCGTGACGGTGCAGAGCTACTGCGGCCGCGACGAGGACAACTGCCGCTACTACCGCCTCACCGCTGACCCCCGGCGGCGTTTCGCCACCCTCGAAGCCGCCCTCGCCGCCCGCCCGGTGCGGCTCACCTGAGGCCGGCGCCTTCAGGCACCGAGGGCACAGTCGGCGCGACGCAGGCGCTCGCTCAGGGTGCGCATCACCTGCAGCGCAAACTCCGGCACCTGACGGACCAGCTCATTGAAGCGGTGGCCGTCGATCTCGACGAACTCGCAATCGTCACTGGCGGTGACCGTGGCCGAGCGGGGCCCGGGCGAAATGATGGACATCTCGCCCACGATGGCGCCGGGGGCGAGGATCTCAAGCTCACGTCCGCCAATGACAACCGACGCCTGCCCGAGGATCAACACATACATCGCAGCCCCCGGTTCACCCTCCCGGAACAGCACCTCCCCGCGAGGAACACGAACGATTTCGGGGGCTTTGGAGAAGAGCTCGAAGAAGACCATGGTGGCACGCTCCCTGGCAGGAACTTCAGGTCGATGGAGAGGGGGTGAATTCGCCTCGCCCGAGGCCAGAAGTCCGACACCGGCCGGCTGCGGAGCCGGACGATCGGGCTTCAGGAAGGCGAGTATCCACATGATGACGAGCTTAATTCAGCTACGTGACAACCTGTTTACAGGCAGGGACCGGCGTCGGGCGACGACTGTCTTCAACTTGTAACCCAGCCCACGCACCGAAGCACTAAAGTAGGAACAACACGCGGCCTTTCCCTGTCTTGTGCGGAGCACATCATGACGAATCGCAGCCTGCAGTACATCGTCAAGAATCAGGACCCATTGACGCTCGGGTCGGCGGTGAGCGTCCAGCGAGCCTGCCAGTGCATGTGGGATCGCCACGTCGGCGCCGTGATGGTCGTCGACGACGGGCGTCTGGCCGGCATCTTCACCGGACGGGATGCCGTCCACGCCCTCGCCCGGGGCTTCGATCCGGAGCGCACGCCCCTGTCCCAGGCGATGACCCCGAACCCCGACACCATCGCGCCCGACGCCACCGCCATCGACGCGCTGCGGCGGATGCACGATTGCGGCTACCGGCACATGCCCATCGTGGATGGGCAGCAGATCGTGGGCATCGTGTCCCGCGGCGATTTTCAGGGCCTCGAACTCGATCTGCTCGAGGGTGAGACGAGCCTCTGGGAACGCATCTGCTGAGACCCGTTTCCGCGGCCCCGGGCCGACCCACCCGGCGTTGATCGAGCCGTCCTGCGCCCACCAGCGCGGGCGCGGGACAGCTCGCTTCCCATCGGCGCATTGCCGCGCTCATTCTGCCGGAACCCTCCTGTGCCAAGCCTCGCACGTCGTCCGCCCCGTTCCGCGCCACCGTGGCGCCTCCCGCTGCACATCCCCGTGGCGGTGCTGTTCTCGCTGCTGATCCTCGGCGTCGGCACGGCCATCACCCTGTATCACTTCAGCGAGACCCGGCGTCTCCTGGATGCCGCCAACGATCAGCTGTTCCAGGGCATCACCAGCGACGTCGAGCGCACCCTCGGCGACGCCGACCGGGCGGTGAAGCGCAGCTTCGTCCTCCTCACCGGCTCGCCCCTGGCCGAGGCCAGCACCTTCGCCGAGCGACTGCGCTTCCTGCCGGAACTCACCGGCTTTCTCGACGCCGACCCGGTGATCGACTCGGTGATGATCGGCTACGGCGACGGCGACTTCCTGCTGGTGCGCCGGGTAGGCGACGACCGCAGCCCGTGGGAGGTGGTGGACGTGAGCCGCGAGGACGGCGCGGACGAGGAGCCGGCCGCCATCGTGTCGCGCTTCGACGCGGCACTTCGCCTGGTGGACGCCGGCACCCAGCCGACCGCGCGTTACGAGCCCCGGTTGTCAGACTGGTACCGGCTTGCGGCCGCCAGCGACAGCCTGATCATCACCCCGCCGCACACCCTGCCCCAGACCCGGCAGACCGGCATCACCTTCGCGCGTCGCAGCGGCGCCGAAGTCTTCGCCGTCAACGTGGGGCTGCACAATCTGTCGCAACTGCTGGCCCGCCCGGCCACGCCGCCGGGCTCGCGCCTGCAGCTTGTAGACCAGCGCCACGCCCCCGTCGCCAGCCGCGACACCCCGGGCGACACTGACGAAGAGGGCAGCGCCGAAGTCATCACCACGGCCCTGCGCACGCACCCGGCCGGGCACACCGGCAGCCTGCAACTGAAGGATGCCGGCGGGCGAGCCTGGCGGGTCTCCACCGCGCCCCTGAGCGGCTTTGGCGAACAGCACTGGACCCTCGTCATCGCCTCCCCCGAAGCCGCGATCTTTGCCGAAGCCGATCGCCAGCGCCGCCACGCGGTGCGCTTCACGGTGATCGCCGTGCTCCTCTGCTTTCCCCTCGCCTGGGCCCTGTCGCGCCTCCTCACCACCCCGCTCCACCGCCTCGCCCACGTGGCCCACGCCCTGTCGGCCCTGCAGTTCCAGCCCCAGCCGGAAACCCGCTCGGTGATCCTCGAGGTGGATCAGCTCGCCCGGGCCATCACCCTGATGCGCTCCGCCATCTCCCGCTTCCTCGAAATGGGCCGCGATCTGGGCGCCGCGCGAGACGTGGGCGGCGTGCTCGACGATGTGGCGGCCTGCGCCCGGGAGGTGGCCGGCGCCCATCTGAGCGTGGTCGAAGTGATTGACGAGGCCGAAGGCCCGCTGCGCCGCGCCGCCGGCGACGCCATGCCGGCCGCCCTTGCCGCCGACCGGCTGGCGCGACGCATCCTCGAAGCCGACGGCCCGGCCAGCCTCATCGCCGACAGCCCCGACGACCACGTGCTCGGCATCCCCCTGCGCACGCCCGACGGCGATGCCCTCGGCACCCTGATGCTGGTGGACCGGCGCCACCCTGGCAGCGGGCTGGCCCGGGCCGAAGTCGCCAGCTTTCTCCTCGCCCTGGCCGGCAGCGCCGCCGTCGCCCTCGAGAACCAGCGCCTGCTGCGGGGCCGCAAGGCGCTGCTGCGGGGCGTGATCAGCATGGTGGCCGAAGCCATCGACGCCAAGTCGCCCTACACCGGCGGCCACTGCCGGCGCGTCACGGTAATCGCCCAGGCGCTGGCCCGTTCGGCCCAGGCTGCCACCGACGGCCCGCTGGCCGCCTACCGGCTCGACGACGCCGGCTGGGAAGCGCTGGAGATCGCCTGCTGGCTCCACGACTGCGGCAAACTCACCACGCCCGAATACGTCATCGACAAGGCCACCAAGCTCGAAACCCTCTACAACCGCATCCACGAAATCCGCACCCGCTTTGAAGTGCTCAAGCGCGACGCCGACATCGCCTTCTGGCAAGGCCTGGCGGGCGGCGGCGACCGGGCGCGCCTGCAGGCCACCCGCGACGCCGAATGGCGCAGGCTCGACGATGACTTCGCCTTCATCGCCCACTGCAACCGCGGCAGCGAAGGCATGGGCGAGGCCGACCTGGCGCGCCTCGACCGGATCGCCACCCGCAGCTGGCAGCGCACCCTCGACCATCGGCTGGGGCTCTCCAACGCCGAACTCGCCCGCCTGCCCGATACCCCCGCCTCACTGCCGGCAACCGAAGCCCTCCTCGCGGACGGGCCCGACAAGGTGATTCCCCGCCACAACGACGACCTCTTTGCCACCGGCAACCGATGGGGCTTCCGGATGGCCGTGCCCGAGCGCCTCTACAACCACGGCGAGCTGCACAACCTGAAGATCGTCCGCGGCACCCTCACCGAGGAAGAACGCTTCAAGATCAAGGAGCACATCGTCCAGACGATCATCATGTTGTCCCGGCTGCCCTTCCCGCAAGATCTGGCCGCCGTGCCCGAGATGGCCTGCGGCCACCACGAGACCATCGACGGCAGCGGCTACCCGCGCCGCCTGCGGGCCGACGAGATGAGCGTCACCGCCCGCATCCTCGCCATCGCCGACATCTTCGAGGCCCTCACCGCCGCCGACCGCCCCTATCGCAGCGCCAACACCGTCGACGAAGCCCTGGCGATCATGGGCCGGATGGCCGAACAGCGGACCATCGACGCCGACCTCTTCGCCCGCTTCGTGCAGGACGAGGTGTGGCGCCACGCCCCGCCGCCGGGCGCCCTGGGCTGACAGCCGCCAACCACCTTGTCGGTTTCCCGACACGAGCCCCACACCCCAAAACGGCACCTATAAAAATCAGCCACTTAGCGCCTGGCATCGGCCTTGCTAGATATCTGGCAAGGAGGCCCACCGCCATGAAGCAGCCCTTTGTCACCATCAACGATACGACCCTGCGCGACGGCGAGCAGTCGGCGGGCGTGGCGTTCTCCCTCGACGAAAAGCTGCACATCGCCCGCCAGCTGGACGCCATCGGCGTGCCCGAGCTGGAGGTGGGCATTCCGGCCATGGGCGCCGAGGAGCGCGAATCCATCCGCGCCGTCGCCGCGCTGGGCCTGGGCGCCCGGCTGATGGTGTGGAGCCGCATCCACGCCGCCGACATCGACGCCTGCCGCGACCTGGGCGCCGGCCTCATCGACATCTCGGTGCCGGCGTCCGACCAGCACCTCGCCCACAAGCTGCGCCGCCCGCGCCAGTGGCTGCTGGACGAGCTGCCCCGCTACGTGGCGATGGGCCTCGACCTGGGCCTCGACGTGGGCATCGGCTGCGAGGACGCCTCCCGCGCCGACCCGGACTTCCTCGCCCAGCTGGCCGAGACCGCCGAGCGCGCCGGCGCCCGCCGCCTGCGCTTTGCCGACACCCTGGGCGTGCTGGAACCCTTCGGCACCTTCGAGCGCATCGCCCACCTGAGGGCGCGCACCGGCCTCGAGATCGAGATGCACGCCCACGACGACCTGGGCCTCGCCACCGCCAACACCCTGGCCGCGTGCAAGGCCGGCGCCACCCACGCGAACACCACCGTCAATGGCCTTGGCGAGCGGGCCGGCAACGCCCCGCTGGAAGAAGTCGTGGTCGGCCTCGAGAAGCTCCACGGCATCCGCACCGACATCGACCTCAAGGGCTTCCTGGCCCTGTCGAGCAGCGTCGCCCACGCCTCGGGCCGCGACGTGCCCTGGCAGAAGAGCGTGGTCGGCCCCGGCGCCTTCACCCACGAGGCCGGCATCCACATCGACGGCCTGCTCAAGCACCCGGACAACTACCAGGGCTTCGACCCGGTGGATGTGGGCCGCAGCCACCGCATCGTGCTCGGCAAGCACTCCGGCCCCCGCGCGGTGCAGGTGGTGTATGCCGGGCTGGGGATCAGCCTCGGCGAGGCCGAAGCCAGCGCCCTCCTCGGTCACATCCGGCTCTTCGTCGCCGCCCACAAGCATTCGCCCGACGTGGCCGACCTGCACGCCCTGCTCGCCTCGGCCCGGAGCCACCGCCATGTCTGAATCGATCACCATGACCCCACCCGCCCTCGCCGCGCAGCCCGCCCTGTGGACCTTGCTGAAGGAAGACCTCGCCTGCGTCTTCCAGCGTGATCCGGCGGCCCGCTCCACCATCGAGGTGCTGACCACCTACCCGGGCGTCCACGCCATCCTCGCCCACCGCATCTCCAATCGCCTGTGGCAGGCCGGCTGGCGCTATCCGGCGCGCTTCCTGTCCTTCGTCGGGCGGCTCGTCACCAACGTGGACATCCATCCCGGCGCCACCATCGGCCGGCGCTTCTTCATCGACCACGGCGCCTGCGTGGTGATCGGCGAGACCGCCGAGGTGGGCGACGACGTGACCCTCTACCACGGCGTCACCCTCGGCGGCACCTCGTGGAACCGCGGCAAGCGCCACCCGACGCTTTCGAGCGGCGTGGTGGTGGGCGCTGGCGCCAAGATCCTCGGCCCCATCACCATCGGCGAGCGCGTGCTCGTGGGCGCCAACTCGGTGGTGGTGCGCGACGTGCCGGCCGACCGCACCGTGGTCGGCGTACCCGGCCGCATCGTCAATACCCGCGCCGCCGGTGGCCGGGGCGACGATGGCATCAACCTCGATCACAACGTGCTGCCCGATCCGGTCGCCAACTCCATCTCCTGCCTCGTCGAGCGCATCGACCAGCTGGAACGCGAACTGGCCCTGCTCCGGCACGACGCCCCGCCCGCCGACCACAGCGGCCAGTGCGCCGTCTGCTCCGCCGGCGACCTGTGCTGCGAAAACCCCGAAATCCACTGACCCATCATGGACCTGCTCGACTTCTCCGACTGCGAACTGTATTTCGACGTGCCGATGCCCGCCGCGGCCGAGCAACTGCTCTCCCAGGCCTCCGCCGAGTACGGCGACCCGTCGGCCGAAACCGCCCTGCTGCGCGCCCACCTGCTGGCACCCGAGAACCTCACGGTGCTCGTCGGCCTGTACCGCTACTACTTCTACCAGCACCGGCTCGACGACGCCCTGCAGGTGGCCGAGCGGGCGATGCAGCTCTCCGGCCATCACCTCGACCTGCCCGACAACTGGGAAAGGCTCGACGAAGCCTGGCTGGCCCACGCGGCCGCCAAGTCCTTCGGGCTGCTGCGCTTCTATCTGCTCGCCCTGAAGGCCGCCAGCGTGGTGCTGCTGCGCCTGGGGCGGATCGACGATTCGCGCCGGCGCCTGCAAAAACTGTCGTCCCTCGACAGCCGCGACCAGCTGGGCACCGCCCGCCTGCTGGAAGTGGTGGCCATCTACGAATCGCCGGCCACCGACGAAGAAACACCCTCAACCGATGACCTTGCCCTAGCCTGAGGAGGCTGCCATGGAAGACACGCTGACCCTCGCCGAAGCCATGGAAGAACTGGTTTCCGCCGAAGACTTTCTCGACTACTTCGAAGTGCCCTACGAGGCTTCGGTGGTGCACGTGAACCGCCTGCACATCCTGCAGCGCTTCCACGACTACCTGGCCCGCCAGGTGCCCAACATGCCGCCCGAAGAGGACAAGCAGCGCGGCATCTACCGCCTGTGGCTGGAACGCGCCTACCAGGATTTCGTGGTTTCCAACTCGCTCACCGAGAAGGTCTTCGCGGTGTTCCAGACCGTATCGAAGCCCGACGGCGGCATGGAATCCTTCGTGTCCATCGACAAGGTCTTCGTCCAGTAACGAGCCCCTGCCAACGCCAGGAGACACCGCCATGATGAACGCCCGCTGGGAATACGGCGAAGCCGTGCGCCTGACGCGCAACGTGCGCAACGACGGCACCTACCCCGGCCTCGACCCGGGCGCCCCGCTGGTGCGCCGGGGCAGCATCGGCTACGTGGTGGACGTGGGCACCTTCCTGCAGGATCAGGTCATCTACTCGGTGAACTTCCTGGACGAAGGCAAGATCGTCGGCTGCCGCGAGGAAGAACTCATCGGCGCCGACGAAGCCTGGACGCCCTCGCGCTTCGAGTTCCGCGACAAGGTACGGGCCACCCGCCAGCTGGCGGTGGGCGGCGAGGTGCTCGTCACCGTGGGCGCCATCGGCGAGGTGATGAAGGTGATCCGCGACGCCCCGGGCGGCGTGGCCTACCACATCCACTTCGACGACCTGCCCGGCCGGGTGCTGCAGATCCCCGAGAGCATCCTCGAAGGCGCCGGCCGCAACACCCGCGAGGACGACGAGGAATAAGGACCACGCCATGCACGACGCCTACCTTCAGCTCAAGCTCGCCTGGGAACTCTTCCAGACCGCACCGGGCGAGCTGGACGACGCCCAGATGAACCGGGTGACCGAGGTGCTCAGCCGCCAGTACGGCATCGAGCAGCGCATCCTCGAAAGCGACGAAGCTGCCCAGGTGGTGGTGCCCGCCGCCACCCTCGCCGCCCGGCTGGGCGAGATCCGCCAGCGCTACAGCGACCCGGACGCCATGGCCCAGGATCTCGCCCGCAGCGGGCTCGACGAGGCCGGCCTCGAAGAAGCCGTCTCCCGCGACCTGCGCATCGAGGCCGTGCTCGAACGCATCGCCGCCGCCACGCCAGCCGTCACCGTGGTGGACGCCGAGATCTTCTACCGCATGCACCCGGAGGCCTTCGACCGCCCCGAAGCCCGCCGCCTGCGCCACATCCTCATCACCTTCGACAGCCGCAAGGACAAGGCCGACGCCACCGCCCGCCTCGAAACCCTGCGCCACACGGTGAAGGACACCGACGCCTTCGGCAAGGTCGCCCTGCGCCACTCCCAGTGCCCCACCGCCATGGAAGGCGGCAAGCTCGGCACCGTGAAACGCGGCCAGCTCTTCCCGGAGCTTGAACCCGCCGCCTTCGCGCTGGAGGCCGGCGAGATCAGCGCCGTGCTCGAATCGCCCATCGGCCTGCACATCATCCTGTGCGAGGAGATCCTCCCCCACGGCATCCCGCCCTTCGACGAAGTCCGCGACCGCATCATCGAACGCATCGGCGACAAACGCCGCCAGACCGCCCAGCGCGACTGGATCAAGGGCCTCGGCGCCCGGCGCTGAGCCACCACCCGCGCACCCTCCCGGGATAACCGTGGCGATCCTCCGGGGCATTCGCGCACGGCTGCCAAATCCTTCCACGCGGCGCCCACTTCCGGGTTGAATGGCGCGATGCGAGGCGGGATAATCCGTCAGCTTGACGCAAGCCTCCGCCCGCCCCGCAGCACCGGAACCCTGCCTTCCGTCATCCGGGCCGATCGGCAGATTGGCGTCTATGCTGAAACGAAACGCCGGGTTCAGACGTCGACACGCAAGCGACCCTCGCCCCCGCTGCCGCGGATGGCGTTTCCCGATGGATCTGCAGGAGTGCCATGATGAAGAAGCTCCCTGTCTTGCTGCTGTGGCTGTCCACCGCCGTACTCGCCCAGTCGCCCACCGTGCGCATCTGCGACGATCGCGGCTGCGAGGACCGCCCGCGTGACGCCGTCACCTTCAATCCCAACGCCACGGGCGACTCCGCCGCCGAACAGCAGGCCGCCCGGCTCATCGCCCTCGCCGAGAAGGAGCCCCGCGCAGCCTACGACCTGGGCCTGCGCTACTTCCGCGGCGACGGCGTGCGCCAGGACAGCTACCAGGCCCTCAAATGGATGCGCGACGCTGCCGAGCGGGGCTACCTCAAGGCCCAGACCGCCGTCGGCCGCCTCTACCTGATGGGCCTCGAGGAGATGGGCTCCGATCCCGCCGAAGCCGAAAAATGGCTCTCCATCGCCGCTGGCCGGGGCGACAAGGAAGCCAAGACCCTGCTGGCCCAGGCCACCAAGGCCAGGCAGAACGAAGTGACCTATCGCCGCTGGGTCGACTCCCAGAAAGCCATCTGGAACAGCTACTGGATGGACCGCTATCAATACGAGTGGCAATGGCGCAACGGCGGCTGGTACGACTACCGCAGCTACGGCCACCGCTACTGAACACCCCGGGCGCGCGGCCGCTGGCCGCACCGGAAACACCCGATCAACTTCTTCCAAAGGACGAGTGCCGATGCTGAACACTAAACTGACCTCCCTCGCCGGCGTGATCGCCGCATCCCTGGCCCTTGGCGGCTGTGCCAACAACCCGCTGGCCGGCGGCTCCATCAGCACCGGGTCCTCCGACGCGACCGCCGTCAGCGGCGCCGCCGGTGGCGGCACCAGTGCCGGCGCCAACGCCACCCTCGAGCGCTGCCCCGCCCCGCTGGGCACGCTGGCCGTGGATGACGGCCGTGGCAAGGAGTGGTTCGCCAGCTTCGGCGCCGCCACCAAGGTCACCACCATCGAACCGCTGATCCGCCTGGCGGTGCAGCAATCCAACTGCTTCGTGATCACCTCGGTCGGCAACGCCCGCACCGAAAGCAAGCTGTCGGCCATCACCGACAAGCAGCGCAACTCCGGCGAATTCCGGGCCGGCTCCAAGCAGCAGAAGGGCCAGCGTGTTGCGGCCGACTACTACATGGAACCGTCGATCATCATCGACAACTCCTCCACCGGCCGTCTGGCCGGCGCCCTGGGCGGCCGCCTGGGTGCGGGTGGGGCCCTGCTCGCCGCGGGCCTCGAAAGCAAGGTCTCGGTGGTCACCATGACCCTGTTCGACATCCGCTCCGGCGTGCAGCTCGCCATCTCCGAAGGCAACGCCACCGCCACCAACTTCGGCGCGGCCCTCGGCGGCTTCGGCCCCGGCGCGGCGGCCGGCCTGGGTGGCTTCTCCCAGACCCCGGAAGGCAAGGCCACCGTCGCCGCCTTCACCGACGCCTACAACAAGATGGTCGTCGCCCTGCGCAACTACAAGGCGCAGGAAGTCAAAGGCGGCCTCGGCCGGGGCGGTCAGCTGAAGGTGAACTGATCGCCGCCCGGCAGCATCGGGCAGGCAACACAAAGCCGGCGGGGGCAACCCTGGCCGGCTTTGTTGTCTTGGGGGGCCGCCCGGACGATTCCGGCGTCCTCGCCGCGGGCACGGCCGACGGCCACTCGCGCATCAGGACGCGGACGTCGCCCGCTTCTTCAGCCTCGCGGTGAACCAGAAGGTGCTGCCTTCTCCAGGCGTGCTCCGGCAGCCCGCATCGCCCCCCATCAGCCGGGCGATCTTGCGGGTGACGAACAGCCCGACCCCGGTTCCGCCGTACTTGCGGGTTGCCGAGTTGTCGGCCTGCTCGAAGATGCTGAACAGCCTCGGCAGCACCTCCGGGGCGATGCCGATGCCGGTGTCTTCCACCTCGAAACGCAGCGTTGCGCCCGACGCATCCTCCTCCGTCCGCGTCACCCGGATCGTCACACCCCCGGCCTCCGTGAAGCGCACCGCATTGCTCGCGATGTGCAGCAGCGCGGTCTGGAGCGGCTTCGGATCGCCCAGGAGCCCAGCCGGCAGGTCCGCAGCCTCGGTGGCGATCCGCAACCCCTTCGCCTCGGCCTTGAGGTGCAGCGACGCCACCACATCCCGCAGCAGCGTGTCGATGGCCACCGGCTTTTCCTCGAGTTCGAGCTTGCCGGCCTCCAGCCGGGTGAGTTCCAGAATCGTCTCTACGAGGCCGGTCATGTGGCGCACGGCAAAATCCAGCCTGTCCAGGCGATCCATCTGCCTGGGCGTAAGGGGATCGCGCCTGACCATCGTCGCCAGCCCGCCGATCTGGTGCAGCGGAGTGCGCATCTCGTGGGACATGTTGGCCAGAAAGGCACTCTTGGCCACGTTGGCCGCCTCCGCTGCCTCCTTGGCCGAGGCCAGCTCCGCCGTGCGGGCCTTGACCAGGGCTTCCAGGTGATCGCGGTAGGCGGAAAGCGCCAGCTCGGCCTCCCGCCGTTCGCGGATGGTGTTGGCCAGGATCGCGTTGATGTTGCTGTGGTAATCCGTATCCAGCTGGTTGCGGATCTTGAGCCCCTTGTAACGCCAGACGAGGCTCTCCACCTCCTCCGCCGTCAATGGGAGGCCATCCCCGGGGCGCAGCGCATCGAGCCGGGCCTCCAGATCCTGGCAGCCAGTCTTGGGCTTGAGGCGGAAGCGGACGGTGAGCATGGTCCGGCGCAAGGCCGGATTGGGCGCGTAGGGCTCGGAGGTGGCCTCCACATCCACGAACTCCACGTCGTCGAAGATCATGCAGCCGCCGTAGAACACCCCCTTGACGTAGTCCGGATGCAGCGGCATCACGTTCTCGTAAACGGCGACGCCGGCTTCCTCATCCATCGACTGGAGCAGGCACCAGCCGATCTCGTTCGGCGAGCCACCACGCACCACCGAGTTGTAGCCGCCGCTATCCTTGTTGGCGTAAAGCCAGTCCAGCGTCGAGTTGATCATCGTCCTGCCGGGGCCGCGCTCGTACCAGATGCGCAGGAAATGCACGCCGGCTCGGAAGAAGATGTGCCGGGACGACGGCACCGCCTGCTCGAGACGCTGCAGGATGTTGATCAGCAGCGCATGGGGATACCACCGCTCCGGGTCGATCTCGCTGACGGACAGCCCCGACTCTTCCGGCAGGAGATCCAGATGGCAGAACGACTCGACGAGGCCAAGCAGGAACGACCCGGCCACTTCGCCTTGTGCCGAGAGCGGAGCCAGGTTTGCTGGAGAAGGAATGCTGTTCATCGGAATACAGTTCATCGAGGGAGAATCGCGGCGTTCCCGCCAACCCGCGCGGCCTCCCGGCCACAAGGAATCGGAGCGCCCGAATCCCAAAACGTTCCGGCGCACGGAATCATAACGGCAAGGGATCCGGCGTTCTTCAGTACACCC
>JAKLLO010000284.1 GCA_023150095.1 Zoogloea sp.
ACGATGGCCGCGATCCGCAAGGCCCGCGCCGTCATCGTCGAGGTGAACCCCAACGTCCCGTTCGCCTTCGGCAACTGCCACATCCACATCTCCCAGGTCACCGCGCTGGTCGAGAACGACGAGCCGGTGCTCGAAGTCGGCCTGCCGACCATCGGGCCGGTGCAGGAAGCCATCGGCAAGTACGTCGCCGACATGATCGACGACGGCTCCACCCTGCAGATCGGCTACGGCGGCATCCCCGATGCCGTGGTGATGCAGCTCACCCACAAGCACGATCTCGGCATCCACACCGAGATGGTCGGCGACGGCATCCTAACCCTGCTCGAGGCCGGCGCCGTCACCAACCGCCGCAAGAACTTCATGCCCGGCAAGATGGTCGCCACCTTCGCCCTGGGTTCCAAGAAGCTCTACAAGTTCCTGCACCGCAACCCGATGGTCGAGATGCATCCGGTCGACTTCACCAACGACCCCTACATCGCCGGTCAGAACGACAACCTGATGTGCATCAACGCCACGCTCGAGATCGACTTCCTGGGCCAGTGCGGCTCCGAGAGCCTGGGCCCGTTGCCCTACTCCGGCACCGGCGGCCAGTCCGACTTCGTGCGGGCGGCCAACCGCTCCAAAGGTGGCAAGGCCTTCATCGTGCTGCCCTCCACCGCCAAGGACAACACCATCTCGCGCATCGTCCCGACGCTCACCCCGGGCACCCACGTGTCGACCAGCAAGAACGACATCAACTACGTGGTCACCGAGTACGGCGTGGCGCAGCTGCGCGGCAAGAGCGCCAAGCAGCGCACCCAGGCCCTGATCGGCATCGCCCACCCGGACTTCCGCGGCCAGCTCACCGAAACCGCCAAGAAGATGAACCTGCTGTAAGCCACGGCAGCGCCTGCCGGGCGTAAAAAAGAGGGGCCTGCGTCATGCAGGCCCCTCTTGCGTTCACCCGGGCAAAAGCCCGGGGGCGTGTCAGGCGATCTCGGATTCCAGCTTGAACGACGCGCCCTCGTCTTGGCCCAGCACCTCGACCAGCCAGGGCATCACCTTCTTGAGCGTCGCCGGCAGCGTCCACGGCGGGTTGATGATGAACAGCCCGCTGCCGTGCATCCCGAAGCCGTCCTCGGCGGGCTTGTGCACATCCATGCTCACGTGCAGCCAGCTGATGCCGGGCAGGCGCTTGAGCTTCTCGGGAAGCTCGCGGGACTGCATGCTGTGCAGCCGCGGGTACCACACCATGTAGGTGCCGGTCGGGAAGCGGCGCAGGCTCTCCTTGACCATGCTCACCACCGTGCGGTAGTCGGTCTTGACCTCGTAGGGCGGGTCGATCAGCACCAGTGCGCGGCGGGTCGGCGGCGGCAGGAAGGCGTTGATGCCGGTGAAGCCGTCCTGCTCGAGCACGATGGCCTTGCTGCCGTGCTCCTCGAAGGTCTTCTGCAGCAGCTGGCGGTCGGCCGGGTGGAGCTCGAACAGGCGCATCCGGTCGTCGGCGCGCAGCAGCGGCGCAGCGCAGCACGGCGAGCCCGGATAGAGGCGCAGCTTGCCGCTGTTGTTGTTGAGCTCGCGCACCACCTTCAGGTAGCTCTTCACCTCGGAGGGCACGTCCTTGCGCCCGAGGAGGCGCGCGACACCCTCCTCGTACTCGGCGTTCTTGCGGGCGAAGGCCTCGTCCAGCGCATAGCAGCCCGCCCCGGCGTGGGTGTCGATGTACCAGTAGGGTTTGTCCTTCTGGTTGAAGTATTCGAGCAACTGGACGAGCACGAAGTGCTTGAGCACGTCGGCGTGGTTGCCGGCGTGGAAGGCGTGGCGATAACTCAGCATGGCGTTGGCGCAGCGGCGCTAGAACGAAAGATCAGGGGCGCGATGCTAACACCTCGACCGCCCGGCCGCCCTTTTTGCGTGAGCGGCCGGAAGCCGATGTCAGCCCGCGGCATCGTACTTGCGGGATGAACCGCGGAAACGTTCGGCCGGGTACTTGGCCTCGTTCTTGACGAGCTTGGCGCGGGTCGCTGCCTCCAGGTCGATGCCGGCCCGGTCGGCGATGAGCAGCAGGTACATCAGCACGTCGGCGCACTCGTCCTCCAGGGCCTCGCGGCCGTGGAGATCGGCCGGCAGCGCGTCGATGTCGGCGTCGCTCTTCCACTGGGTGAGCTCGAGGAGCTCGCCGGCCTCGAGGTTGAGGGACACGATCAGCTTGCGCAGGGAATGGAACTGGGCCCAGTCCCGGGCGTCGCGGAAGGCCGTGACGAGGCGACGCAGTTCGTCGAGGTCGGCGCCCATCGCGCTCAGCCCTTGCGGCCGTCGAGGAAGGCCGCCACCGCGCCCTCGTGCTCGGCCGAGCCGTGGGTCAGGGCCTGGTAGGCGGCGGAGAGCTCGAGGATGCTGTCGAGCCGGCTGGTCTGGGCTTCGCGCATCAGGCGCTTGGTCATGCGCAGGGCCTGGCCCGGGTTGGCGGCGATGCGCTCGGCCAGCGCGGTGGCCTCGGCGAGCAGGGTCTCGTGGGGCACGACCCGCGACACCAGCCCCATCGCCAGTGCGGCCTGGGCGCCGACGAGCTCGCCGGTGAAGCTCATCTCGGCGGCCCGGGCGTAGCCGACGACCCGCTGCAGCAACCACGCGCCGCCGTCGCCGGGGATCAGCCCGAGCTTCACGAAGCTCTCGGCGAAGCTGGCCTTCTCGGAGGCGATGCGGATGTCGGCCATGCAGGCCAGGTCGCAGCCGGCACCGATGGCCGGGCCGTTGACCGCGGCGATGGTCGGCACGTCGAGGCGGTGGAAGGCCAGCGGGATGCGCTGGATGCCGCGCCGGTAGTTGTCGCGGATATCCATCCCGCTGCCGGCCGCCAGCCCGCGCTTGTCGCGGAAATCCTTGACGTTGCCGCCGGCGCAGAAGGCGCTGCCGGCG
>JAKLLO010000048.1 GCA_023150095.1 Zoogloea sp.
GCGGTGATGAGGGTGGTGATCTGCTCGGAGCTGATGAGCTTGTCGAAGCGGGCGCGCTCGACGTTGAGCACCTTGCCGCGCAGCGGGAGGATCGCCTGGAACTTGCGGTCGCGGCCCTGCTTGGCGGAGCCGCCTGCGGAGTCACCCTCGACGATGTAGATCTCGCACAGGGCGGGGTCTTTTTCCTGGCAGTCGGCGAGCTTGCCGGGCAGGCCGACACCGTCGAGCACGCCCTTGCGGCGGGTCATCTCGCGGGCACGGCGGGCGGCTTCGCGGGCGCGGGAGGCTTCGACGATCTTGCCGCAGATGGTCTTGGCGTCGATGGGGCGCTCGAGGAGGAAGTCGGCGAGCTTTTGCGCGACGACTTCTTCAACCGCCGGGCGGGCTTCGCCGGAGACCAGCTTCATCTTGGTCTGGGAGGCGAACTTGGGGTCGGGCATCTTGACGGAGAGCACGCAGGCCAGGCCTTCGCGCATGTCGTCGCCGGAGATATCCACCTTGGCCTTCTTGGCGATCTCGTTTTCTTCGATGTACTTGTTGATGACGCGGGTCATCGCGGCGCGCAGGCCGGTGAGGTGGGTGCCGCCATCCGCCTGGGGGATGTTGTTGGTGAAGCACAGCACCTGTTCGGCGTAGCTGTCGTTCCACTGCATGGCCACTTCGACGGTGATGGGCACGCCGTTCTGGATGGATTCGCCGCTGGAGTGGAAGACGGTGGGGTGGAGCACCGACTTGGCGCGGTTGATGTAATCCACAAAGCCGGAGACGCCGCCCGCGAAAGCAAAATCCTCTTCCTTGCCGTTGCGCTGGTCTACAAGGCGGATCTTGACGCCGTTGTTGAGGAAGGACAGCTCGCGCAGGCGCTTGGCGAGGATTTCGTAGTGGTACTCGACGGTGCCGAAGATTTCTTCGTCGGCGAGGTAGTGCACCTTGGTGCCGCGCTTGCTGGTTTCGCCGAGCACCTTGAGGGGGCTGGTCTCGATGCCGTCGACGACTTCGATGACGCGATCCACCGCGTGACCGCGGTTGAACTCCATGAAGTGCTTGTGGCCGTCGCGGGACACGGTGAGGCGCAGCCACTTGGAGAGCGCGTTGACGCACGAGACGCCCACGCCGTGCAGGCCGCCGGAGACCTTGTAGCTGTTCTGGTTGAACTTGCCGCCGGCGTGGAGCACACACATCACGATCTCGGCGGCGGAGCGCTTGGGTTCGTGCTTGTCGTCCATCTTGACGCCGACCGGGATGCCGCGGCCGTTGTCGGACACCGAGATGGAGTTGTCGGCGTGGATGGTGATCACGATGTCGTCGCAGTGGCCGGCGAGGGCTTCGTCGATGGCGTTATCCACCACTTCGAAGACCATGTGGTGCAGGCCGGTGCCGTCGGAGGTGTCGCCGATGTACATCCCGGGCCGCTTGCGTACGGCCTCCAGCCCTTCGAGCTGCTGGATGCTGGATTCGTCGTAGTTGTCGGCGGCGGCGGGTTGTTGCGTATCGGACATGGTGTTCTCGGTTCTGCTGATAGTTTCCGGCGAGGTGCGTTGCCTGCCGGCTTTGTCTTTATTGCTTCAATGACAAAGGGTGAAGGCGCGTGAAGAAACCGTAGCGAGCACGTCGAGGTCGCGATGAGGAGCAGAGCCGTACTGGAGTACGGCGAGCACCGGAGTCGCGAGATCGGCGTGCGCAGTAGGTTTATTCATGTGCCGTCAGATGCGCATCGGCATGACTACGTACTTGAAATCGGCGTTGTCGGCGAGGCCGAAGAGGGCGCTCGCGTTGCTGTCGTTGAAGCGGATCTCGATCTCGTTGGCGGCGACGTTGGTGAGCACGTCGAGGAGATAGGTGACGTTGAAGCCGATGTCCAGCGAATCGCCGCTGTAATCGACTTCGAGTTCTTCCTGGGCTTCTTCCTGCTCGGCGTTGGTGGACACCAGCTTGAGGCTGCCTTCGGAGAGCATCAGGCGCACGCCGCGGAACTTCTCGTTGGTGAGGATCGCCGCGCGCTGCAGGGCCTGCAGCAGGGCCAGGCGGCTGGCCTTGACGAGCTTGGGGTGGCCTTGCGGGATGACGCGCTCGTAGTCGGGGAACTTGCCGTCAATGAGCTTGGAGATGAGCTCGATGTTGCCGAAGCGGAAGACGATCTGGTTGCCCACCAGGGTGACTTCGAGGGGATCGTCGGAATCGGCGAGCTGGCGGGCCAGTTCGACCACCGTCTTGCGGGGCAGGATCACGTCGGTGCGGGCGTAGTCGCCCACCAGCGGGGACGCCGCGTAGGCGAGGCGGTGACCATCGGTGGCGACCATCCGCAGCAGGTTGCCGGCGACCACCAGCAGCAGGCCGTTGAGGTAGTAGCGGATGTCCTGCTGGGCCATGGCGTACTGCACCAGCGCGAGCTGCTTCTTGAAGGCTTTTTGCGTGGTGGTGAAGCTGATGCCCTCGCCTTCGGGCGGGGACAGGCGCGGGTAATCGGCGGCGGGCAGCGTCTGGAGCTGGAAGCGGCTCTTGCCGGCCTTGAGGGTGATGCGCTTGTCGTCGAGGATGAGGCTGACGTCGGCGGTGTCGGGCAGGGCGCGCAGGATGTCCTGCAGCTTGCGGGCGCCGACGGTGATCGCCACGTCTTCGGTCCCGAGGGCGGCGGTGGTGCTGTTGCGGATCTGGATTTCGATGTCGGTGACCAGCAGGGTCAGCGCGTCGCCCTTCTTCTCGATGAGGACGTTCGAGAGGATGGGCAGGGTGTGGCGTTTTTCGACGATGCCGGACACCGATTGCAGCGGGACGAGGAGGGCATCGCGGGGCGCGGTGAAAAGCAGCATGTGGTCAGGTCTCCGTATCGTTGTTCAGGGCCGGGGAGCTTAGGCGGGCCGGCATGTCAATCATGGCGAATTCAGGTTTCAGCCACGCAGCACCTGGGTGAGCACGTGCAGGTCGTGGTTGAGCTGGGTATCGGACAGGCGCAGCTCGGCGATGGTTCGGCAGGCGTGCAGCACCGTGGTGTGGTCGCGGCCGCCGAAGGCTTCGCCGATGGCCGGCAGGCTCATGGGCGTCAGATCCTTGGCAAGGAACATCGCCACCTGGCGCGGCCGGGCGATCACGCGGGTGCGCTTCTTCGAGTGCATGTCGGCGACCTTGATCTTGTAGTAGTCGGCGACCGTCTTTTGAATGAACTCGGCGGTGAGCTGGCGGTTGTGGGCGTTGAGGAGATCCTTCAGGGCCTCCTTGGCCACCTCGAGCGTCACTTCGCGGCCGTGGAAGCGGGCGAAGGCGAGCACCTTTTTAAGGGCGCCTTCGAGCTCGCGCACGTTGGAGCGCAGATTCTTGGCGATCAGGAAGGCCACGTCGTCGTCGAGCTGGATGCGCTCGACCTCGGCCTTCTTTTTAAGAATGGCGACCCGCATCTCGAGCTCGGGCGGCTCGATCTGCACCGTCAGGCCCCAGTCGAAGCGCGAGATCAGGCGATCCTCGAGGCCCTGGACGTCCTTCGGGTAGGTGTCGCTGGTGATGATGATCTGCTTCTTGGCCTCGGTGAGGGCGTTGAAGGCGTGGAAGAACTCTTCCTGCGTCCGGTTCTTGTTATTGAAGAACTGGATGTCGTCGATGATCAGCACGTCCAGCGAGCGGTAGTAGCGCTTGAAGACGTCGAAGGATTTCTGCTGGTAGGCGCGCACCACATCGGCGTAGTAATCCTCGGCGTGCACGTAGCGGATCACCTTGCGCGGGTCGTGCTTGAAGACGTAGTTGCCCAGCGCATGGATCAAGTGGGTCTTGCCGAGGCCCACGCCGCCATAGATGAACAGCGGGTTGTACGAGACGCCCGGATTTTGCGCGACCTGCAGCGCCGCGGCACGGGCCAGATCATTCGCGCGGCCGGTGACGAGGGTGTCGAAGGTGAAATCGGGGTTGAGGCGGGACTTGTCGTAATTGGCCGCCTCGATGCTCACCGGCGCTTCGGGCATCACCGGGCGGGCGACGGGCGCCGGCGCGGCGGGGGCCGGCATTGCAGCGGGCGCAGCAGCAGGCGCCGCCGAAGCCATCGACGGCGGGGGAGATGCCGCACGACGCGGGCCGCCGGCCGGGGCCAGGCCGACCTCGATCGTCGGGATACCGCCGAAGTATTCTTCGCCCAGCTCCTCGATGCGCCGCAGGTAGCGGTCGCGCAGCCACTGGCGATGGAAGTTGGACGGGGCGACCAGACGCACGCCGGCCAGGTCCTCGCCTTGCAGTTCTTCAACGCGCAGGGGAAGTATCCAGGTCTTGAACTGCTGGGCAGGCAACTCCTGCTCCAGGCAGCTCAGGCAATGCGTCCAGAACGCGGCGCACTGGGACTGTGATGAGGCTTCTGACACGATGTACGGGTGGACTGGTTCGACGGCAGGATGCGCGCCGTTTCTCGTTCTTGATGGAACCCCGGGTGGTTTCCGGAGCCGGCCACAGCAGCGCGCTAAGTCGCCGGGCCAAACGCGTATTGTACCCGTGCACAGAAAAGTTATCCACAGCTTGCGAGCCCGCAAAACCACCCTCCGCAGCCCACCCCAGACAAGACCCTGCAAAACCTACTTGACAAACAGAGGGTTAACGTATGAAATTACGCGTTTGACTCAACTTTCCGGGCACGCAAAATGAAACGCACCTACCAACCGTCCGTCGTCCGTCGCAAGCGCACCCACGGCTTCCTGGTCCGCATGGCCACCCGTGGCGGTCGCAAGGTCATCGCCGCTCGTCGCGCCAAGGGCCGTCATCGTCTCGCCGTCTAAGGCCGCCGAGGCAAGCCTGGCCACCGCGGCTGCTTCCACCGCCTGCAATCATGCGGCAGCGGAAGATTCAAACCCGGCAGGATTCGGCTTCGACTCGTCATTGCGACTGCACAAAACGGATGAATTTTCATCCGTTTTTGCTTTTCGGCGGGTCCTTCGCGGTTCCCACTTCGCGCTGCACTACTGTCCAAACCCGGACGGTACGGCCCGTCTCGGGCTGGTCGTCGCGAAGAAGCTCGCCAAACGGGCTGCCCAGCGCAATCTCGTCAAGCGCATCGGGCGCGACGTGTTCCGTCACGCCCGTGCAAGCTTGCCGCCCTACGATCTGGTGTTACGATTGTCGGCCAAGCTCGACAAGGTGACGAGGCGTGCGATGCGTGACGAGATGATCGGCCTCCTCGGGCGCCTGCCCCGTAAATGAAGGCAGCGCCGTGAAAGCCGTCCTCCTCGCCCTGCTGCGCTGCTATCGTTACGCCGTCAGCCCGATGCTCGGACGCAATTGCCGCTTCGTGCCGTCCTGCTCCGAATACGCCCTCGAGGCCGTCGAACGCCACGGCGCGCTCAAGGGTGGCTGGCTGGCGACACGACGCGTGTGCCGCTGCCATCCATTCAGTGGCGGCGGCTACGATCCCGTACCCTGAGCCGTCCGCCACCGACTCCGCCCAACCCTTCCTGACTCATACTCCGATGGATAACCGTCGCCTGATCCTCCTTCTCGTCTTCTCCTTCTCCCTGGTCATGCTTTGGGACGGCTGGCAGAAGCACAACCATCCCAAGGTGGAAGCTCCCGCCGCCAGCCAGACGGCCGGCGTGCCGACCCCGACGCCATCGGCCACCGCAGGCACCGCCGCCGCGGTGCCGGGTCAGCCTGCCGCGACGCCCGCCGCCGCTGCAGCACCGAAGGCCATCGTCCGCACCGACATCCTGGTCGCCGAGATCTCGGCCCAGGGCGGCGACATCGTCCGGCTCGAGCTCACCCAGCACAAGGCCACCGAAGACCGCAGCCGCAACTACGTGCTCTTCGACAACGGCGAGAAGCACAACTACGCCGCCCAGACCGGCCTGATCGGCAACGGCCTGCCCACCCACAAGACCCTCTTCAGCCTCGGCGCCCAGAACCTCGAGCTGAAGGACGGTGAGGATGCCGTCACCCTGCGGCTCGACGCTCCGGCCACCGCCGACGGCATCAAGGTTGCCAAGCTGATCACCTTCCACCGCGGCAGCTACCAGACCGAGGTGAGCTACGAGATCACCAACGGCAGCGGCGCGCCCATCGCGCCCCACGCCTACTTCCAGTTCACCCGCGACGGCAAGCCGGCCGAGCAGCCCGGCGGTTTCGGCGTCCAGACCTTCACCGGCCCGGCGTTCTACACCGAAGCCGAGAAGTACCAGAAGGTCACCTTCGACGACATCGCCGCCAAGAAGGCCAAGTTCGTCACCAAGGCCGCCGACGGCTGGGCCGCGATGGTTCAGCACTACTTCGTCGCCGGCTGGGCGCCCGCTTCGGGCGAACGCGAGTTCTTCGCCAACCAGGTCAGTTCCGATCTGTACTCCGCCGGCGTGATCCTGCCGGTGGCCGCCATCGCCCCGGGCCAGACCGGCAAGCTGGAAGTGCCGCTGTACGCCGGCCCGCAGGAGCAAAGCCGCCTCGAGAAGTTCGCCAAGGGCTTTGATCTGGTGGTCGACTACGGCTGGCTGACCATCATCGCCGCACCGCTGTTCTGGGTGCTCGAGTGGTTCCACAAACTCACCGGCAACTGGGGCTGGGCCATCATCCTCGTCACCATCGCCCTGAAGGCTGCGTTCTTCCCGCTGTCCGCCGCCAGCTACAAGTCGATGGCCAAGATGAAGACCCTCGGCCCGCGCCTGCAGCGCATGAAGGAGCAATACGGCGACGACAAGATGAAGCTGCAGCAGGCGATGATGGACCTCTACAAGCGCGAGAAGGTCAATCCGCTGGGTGGCTGCCTGCCGATCCTGATCCAGATCCCGGTGTTCATCGCCCTCTACTGGGTGCTGCTGGGCGTCGTCGAGATGCGCGGCGCGCCGTGGCTGGGCTGGATCCAGGATCTGTCGGTGAAGGATCCCTACTACATCCTGCCGCTCATCATGGGCGCCACCAGCTTCATCCAGACCAAGCTTAACCCGGCTCCGCCCGATCCGATCCAGGCCAAGGTGATGATGATGATGCCGATCCTGTTCACCTTCATGTTCCTGTGGTTCCCGGCCGGTCTGGTGCTCTACTGGGTGGTGAACAACTCCCTGTCGATCGCCCAGCAATGGCAGATCAACCGGATGATCGAAGCCGGTGGCAAGACCGCCGAGTGACGTCATCGCCGCGATAGCCACCGCCCCCGGGCGCGGTGGCATCGGGGTGGTCCGGATTTCCGGGCCGAATCTCTCCAGCCTTGCCGCCACCCTCGGCGGCAAGGTGCCCGAGGCCCGCATGGCCAGTTTCACCCGCTTCCGCGCTGCGGATGACGGGCTGATCGACGAAGGCCTCCTCCTCTACTTCCCGGCGCCCAATTCCTTCACCGGCGAAGACGTCATCGAACTTCAGGGCCACGGCGGCCCGGTGGTCATGCAACTGCTGCTGGCCCGCTGCCTCGAACTCGGCGCCCGCCTGGCCGAACCCGGTGAGTTCACCCGCCGCGCCTTCCTCAACGGCAAGCTCGATCTGGCTCAGGCAGAAAGCGTCGCCGACCTCATCGAAGCCTCCACCGCCGCCGCCGCGCGCTCGGCCGTACGCTCCCTCACCGGCAGCTTCTCGAAGGAAGTCCACGACATCGTCGAGCGCCTGATCGACCTGCGGATGCTCGTCGAAGCCACGCTGGATTTCCCCGATGAAGACGTGGACTTCCTCGCCGAGGCCCGCGCCTTCGAACGCATCCAGGCCATCGCCAGCGAACTCGAAGCCCTCCTCGACCGCGCCCGCCAGGGCAGCCTGCTGCGCAGCGGCCTGCACGTGGTGCTCGTCGGCCAGCCCAACGTCGGCAAATCCAGCCTGCTCAACCGCCTCGCCGGCGAAGAGCGCGCCATCGTCACCGACATCGCCGGCACCACCCGCGACGCCCTGCGCGAAACCATCCAGATCGAAGGCATCCCGCTGCACATCACCGACACCGCTGGCCTGCGCGACACCACCGACGAAGTCGAGAAGATCGGCATCGCCCGCACCTGGCAGGAGATCGAACGCGCCGACGTGATCGTGCGGCTGGTGGATGTGCGCGCCGGCCTCACCGACGCCGACGCCGCCATCGACGCCCGCCTCCCCGCTGGCGTCGAGCGCATCACCGTCTTCAACAAGGTGGACCTCGCCGGCCGCGAAGCCCAGCGGGTGGACGCCGACGGCGTCGTCAGCCTGTATCTCTCCGCCAAGGCCGGCCAGGGCATCGAGCTGCTGCGCGCCGAGCTGCTTCGCGTGGCGGGCTGGCATCGCCACGGCGAAGACATCATCCTCGCCCGCGAACGCCACCTCATCGCCCTGCGCGAAGCCCTCGCCTGCATCCGCCGCGCCCAGGACAACCGCCACGCCCTCGAACTGATGGCCGAAGAACTCCGCCTCGCTCAGGAAGCGGCGAACGAGATCACCGGCGAGTTCACCCCGGATGATCTGCTGGGCGTGATCTTCTCGCGGTTCTGCATCGGCAAGTAAGCCAGGCCACGATGCCTTTTCTACGAAAGCCCGCCCGAGCGCGGGCTTTTTGTTGCCCGCCAGACCGGCGCGACATGCCCCGCTGCTTACAAAGCCATACGACTCGTTACAGCCCGGGAGCCTGATGGCGGATACAGTGACTTTCACTTGTACGCGGGCGCAGCGCCCCCGGTTGTCAGCCGATTCCCACGATGGCATCCGCCCTGCCCTACAGCAGGTCGAACAGACAACCGCCAGACTGAGATCACAGACCCACCCAAGCGTGGGCTTAGCGTGAAGGAGCACATCATGAAAAGAATCACCGCAGGCCTCGCCGCCGTTGCCGCCACCCTCACCTTTTCCGGCTGCGCCAACATGACACCCCAGCAACGCAACACCGCCATCGGCGCAGCGGTCGGCGGCGTCGCCGGCTCCGTCCTGACGGGTGGCAGTTCGGTCGGCACCGTCGGTGGTGCGGCCGTCGGCGGGGTCATCGGCAACCAGATCAAGAAGTAAGCCGCCGCCCTTTCTGCATTCCTTACTCCCTGTTTGGCCCGGCTGATGCCGGGCCTTCTTTTTTCGCAGGCATCGCGGCTTGGTTCACAATAGGGCCTCTCGAATGGAGGACCTGCGATGACCTGGAACCCCGACCACTACCTGCAGTTCTCCGACGAACGCCTGCGTCCGGCGGTCGACCTGCTTGCCCGAATCCCCCTCGCCCAGCCCGTCCAGGTCGTCGACCTCGGATGCGGCGCAGGCAACGTGACCCGCCTCCTCACCACCCGCTGGCCGGGAAGTCAGATCACAGGCCTGGACAGCTCACCCGAAATGCTCGAGCGCGCCCGCGCCGCGCTGCCCGAGGCCCGCTTCGAACTGGCTGGTGTCGAGAGCTGGGCGCCGGAAGAGCCCCTCGATCTGCTGTTCTCCAACGCCGCCCTGCACTGGGTGGACGACCACGTATCGCTCTTCCCCCGGCTGCTCGACCAGCTCGCGCCTGGCGGTGTGCTGGCCGTGCAGATGCCCGGCAACTTCGACGCACCGTCCCATCGGCTGATCCGCGAGCTGGCCTCCGCACCCGACTGGGCCGATCGGCTGGGCGGCGCACGCATGGGTGCGGTGCTCCCCATGGCCGACTACTACCGCCTCCTCGCGCCCCGCTGCAGCCGACTCTTCCTGTGGGAAACCATCTACTGGCAGGCCATGCAGGGCAAGCAGCCGGTGCTCGACTGGCTCCGCGGCACGACCCTAGTGCCTTACCTCTCGCGACTCGACACAGCCGCCCAGGCCGTCTTTCTGGCCGAGCTTGGCCCACGCCTGGCTGCGGCCTATCCGGCCGACGCCGAGGGCACCGTGCTGTTCCCATTCCGCCGTATCTTCATCATCGCCCAGGCATGACCGATCCCCTGTTCTCCGAAGCCGCCCGCCTCATCGCCGGAGCGGACGCCCTCATCATCACCGCCGGCGCCGGCATGGGAGTGGATTCCGGCCTGCCCGACTTCCGCGGCAACACCGGTTTCTGGCGCGCCTACCCGGCCCTCGCCGAGGCGCGCATCGCCTTCGAGGAGATCGCATCCCCCGACGCCTTCTCGCGCACCCCGACGCTGGCCTGGGGCTTCTACGGCCATCGCCTCGACCTCTACCGGCGCACCCGCCCCCACGAGGGTTTCGCGATCCTCCGGCAGATCAGCGCCGCCCTGCCCGGTGGCAGCTTCGTGTTCACCTCCAACGTGGATGGGCAGTTCCAGCGGGCCGGCTTTGGCGAAGATCGCATCTGCGAAGTCCACGGCTCCATCCACCACCTTCAGTGCATGAACGGCTGTGGCGAGGCCATCGTCACCGCCGACGACTTCTCGCCAGACGTGGACACCGCCGCCTGCCTGCTCCGCTCCCCCCTTCCCCGCTGCCCCAGTTGTCGCGGATTGATGCGCCCGAACGTGCTGATGTTCGGCGACTGGGGATGGCTCGGTCGCCGCACCACCGGCCAGCGCCAGCGCCTGGAAACCTGGCTCCACACCACCGCCCGTCCGGTGGTGATCGAGATCGGCGCCGGCAGCCACGTGCCCACCGTTCGCTGGTTCAGCGAAACCCTCGGCGTGCCGCTGATCCGCATCAACCCCACCGAACCCGACATTCCCGGAGGCGGCGTCAGCCTTGCCTGCGGCGGACTCGACGCCCTGTCCGGCATCCACGCTGCGCTCATCGCCCGCGGTTTTCCGCTCCCCTGATCCTGTTTCACGTGGAACAACCGTGATCGACCTCCCGTTTCTGCTCCTCGGCGTCGGCGCGTTCTGCGCCGGGTTGGTGGATGCAGTTGTCGGCGGCGGCGGCCTGATCCAGATCCCCCTGCTCTTTTCAGCCTTTCCCCAGGCCGGCGCCGCCACGCTGTTCGGCACCAACAAACTGGCCAGCGTGGTCGGCACCGCCAGCGCCGCCCGGCAGTACGGCCGGCGGGTCGTGATCCCGTGGCAGATCGCCGCGCCTGCGGCCGTTGCCGCCGCCATCGGGTCCTGGTTCGGCGCCCGGGCGGTGGTGCTGTTTCCGCCTGCAGCGCTCCGCCCGCTCATCCTCGTGCTGCTGATCGCCGTCGCGATCTACACCTTCATGCGCAAGGACTTCGGCGTTCACGGCCGCGTGCTGGCGAGCGACGCCCGGCCGACAGTCCGCGCCCTCACCATCGGCAGCGCCGTCGGCTTTTACGACGGATTCTTCGGCCCCGGCACAGGCAGCTTTCTGATCTTTCTTTTCATTCGTTTGCTGGGGATGGACTTCCTGCTCGCCTCGGTATCGGCGAAGATCGTCAACGTCGCCACCAACCTCGCCGCAATCGCCTTCTTTGTGGGCACAGGCGCGGTATTCTGGAAAGTCGCGGCGGTGATGGCGGCCTGCAACCTGCTCGGCTCCCGGGTCGGCACCACCCTCGCCCTCCGCCACGGCGCAGCCTTCATCCGGAAGGCGTTTCTGGTGGTCGTAGTGATACTGATCCTGCGCTTCAGCGCCGATACATTTCTGGGCTGACCACCCCCGCAGAGGAGGCTGTTTCACGTGAAACACTCACCAACAATCGCCCTCCCCCTGTCTGACGACACCGCGCTCCACGTCGTTCGTGCCGCGCCCGCCTTCGAGCACACCAGCCCGCTCCAGCACATCTCGGTAGAATCGACCACCCGCTTCGGCAAGCTCTACACGCTGGATGGCGACGCCATGGCCTCCCAGGCCGACGAATTCATCATCCACGAGAGCCTCGTCCATCTGGCGGCCCTCAGCCACCCGGCGCCCCGGCGCGCCATCGTGCTGGGCGGTGGCGACGGCGGCAGCACTCGGGAGCTGCTCAAACACCCGTCCATCAGCCACGTCACCATCGCCGAACTCGACCGCGCAGTGGTCGATACCATTGCCACGCACCTGCCATCGCTCCCCGCCGGCGCCTTCACCGACCCGCGTGTGCGCCTGCTGTTTGGCGACGCTGCGGCAACCCTCACCGCGTGCCACGCCGCCGGAGAGCGCTTCGACCTGATCCTGTTCGACCTCACCCAGTCCGACCACCCCGCCTGCGCCCACCTGCACAGCGACAATTTTCTGCGAATCTGTGCCGCAAGCCTGACCGGGCAAGGTATCGTCCACGTCCAGCTCGGATCACCCTTCCACCAGCGCCAGCAGGTGACCACGGTTTTCCAGCGGATCAAGGATGTGTTTGCCCCTCCGACGCCGGCCCTGATCGACGTCCCCCTTTACGGCGGCCCCTGGCTCCTTGCCCGGGCAAGCAACGCCCCGACCCCGGAAGCCGATCTGGCCACCCTCACCCAGCGCCTCGCGGCCCGGCGCATCACCGGCCTGCGCTACTACAATCCCGCCCTGCACCTTGCCTGCAGCGCCCTGCCCAATTACGTGCTCGACTGCCTCACCTGACACCATGACCGACCAACCCCGCAGCCGCCGTCTCGTCGCGGCCCCGTCCCGCCTGCCCGAGGACAGCCTGGCCTACGCCCTCGTCACCGCCGCCGGCCTCATCGCCGATGTGGTGGGCGGGCTCACCCTCACCGACGCCCTGGCCACCCTGTGGGCCCGCCGACCCGACACCCCGCCGGCCGTCCGCGGAGCGATCCTCGACCTCGCCTACGGCACCCTGCGCGACTACGGACGGCAGGATTTCATCCTCGGCCAGCTCATGCAGAAACCCCTGCCCGAGCCCGTCCAGTCGCTCCTGCGGATCGCCCTGCACCGCCTCGACACCCGTCCGGACAGCGCCCACACCACCGTCGACCAGGCCGTCGAAGGCGTCGCCACCCTGCTCGACGGCAAGTTCAAGGGCGTCGCCAACGGCGTGCTGCGCAACGCCCTGCGCCAGGCCAGCGAGCTGCGCGCCGCGGCCGACGCCGACATGGTCGCCGAGCACCGCCACCCGCCCTGGTGGATCCGCCGCCTGAAAACCCAATACCCCAAGGACTGGCGCTCGATCCTCGTCGCCGGCAACACCCACCCGCCGATGGCCCTGCGCATCAACTCCCTGCGCAGCTCCCGCCAGGAGGTGCTGGACAGCTTCGCCGAAGCCGGCCTGCCGGTGCGCGTGCTGGCCAACGGCGCCCTGATCCTTGAAAAGCCGGTGCCCGTCGGCCGGCTGCCGGGCTTTGCGGAAGGCTGCCTCAGCGTGCAGGATGCGGGCGCCCAGTTCGCCGCCCAGCACCTGGATGTGGATGACGGCCAGCGCGTGCTCGACGCCTGCGCCGCCCCCGGCAGCAAGACCTGCCACATCCTCGAACTCGCCGACGTGGAGCTCACCGCCCTCGACACCGACGCCAGCCGCACCCGGCGCATCAGCGAGAACCTCACCCGCCTGGGCCTGACGGCCACCGTCAAGGCCGCCGACTGCCGCAACCTCGACGCCTGGTGGGATGGCCGGCCCTTCGACCGCATCCTTGCCGACGTGCCGTGTTCCGCCTCCGGCGTGGTGCGCCGCAACCCCGACATCAAGTGGCTGCGCCGCGGCGGCGACATCGCCGGCTTTGCCGCCCAGCAGGCCGAGATCCTCGACGCCCTGTGGCGAGTCCTCGCGCCGGGTGGCAAAATGCTCTATGCCACGTGCTCGGTGTTTGCCGAAGAAAACCGGGATCAGGTTGCCGCCTTCGCGGCCCGCCATCCCGATTGCCGCCGCCTGCCCATTGGCGGACAGCTCGACTGCCAGTACCTGCCCTGCACCGACCATGACGGATTCTTCTACGCGCTCCTCGAGAAAGCCGCCTGACCGCCACCGCCGGCGCTGGCTGAGGGGCCTGCTCACGGCCAGCGTCGCCGCCGCGCTGGGCATTGGTGCCGGGCCGGCGCTTGCCGCCGAGGCCGAGATCCGCAACATCGTCCTGCAGCCCAGCGACGACCAGTACATCCTCAACGCCGACGTCGCCGCCGAGCTCACCCCGCTGCTGGCCGACGTGGTCGGCCGGGGCGTGTCGCTGTATTTCATCACCGAGTTCGAACTCACCGCCCCGCGCTGGTACTGGCTGGACGAAGAGATCATCACCCGCTCCCTCACCTACCGGCTGTCCTACCAGTCGCTCACCCGCCAGTACCGCCTCACCACCGGGGCGCTGCACCAGAACTTCACCAGCCTCGACGAAGCCATGCGCACCATGCTGCGCATCCGCAACTGGGGCATCGCCGACAAGGGGGCCCTGAAGATCGGGCGCAGCTACAACGCCGCCCTGCGTTTCCGGCTCGACGTGGGTGAGCTGCCCAAACCGCTGCAGGTCAGCGCCCTCGGCCGCAAGGACTGGAACCTCGCCTCCGACTGGTATCGGTGGACCTTCATGCCCCCCACCCGCGACAGCAAATGAGACCCACCGTCCTCATCGTCTGCGCGGCGATCTCCGGCATCCTGCTGTTCCTGCTCGCCACGGCCAGCGCCAACACGCCCCTCTTCGCCCGCAACTACACCCTGCTGATCGGCCTCAACGGCATCATCGCGCTGGTGCTCGCCGGGCTGGTCTTCGTCCAGCTGCGCAGCCTGTGGCTGGAGTACAAGGCCCGCCGTTTCGGCTCCCGGCTCAAGCTGCGCCTGATGGCGATCTTCGCCGCGATGGCGGTGGTGCCCGGCGCGCTGGTGTACGCGGTGTCGCTGCAGTTTGCGGTCAAGAGCATCGAGTCGTGGTTCAACGTACGGGTGGATGCCGCCCTCGAAAGCGGCCTGCAGCTGGGCCGGGCCACCCTCGACATCCTCCTCGACCAGCTCGCCACCAAGGCCGACCAGATGGCCATCGAGCTCGAGCTGGCGCCCCAGGTCCGCTCCCCGCTCCTCAACCGCCTGCGCGAACAGGCCAGCGTCGAATCCGCCACGGTGTTCACCCCCAGCGGCAAGATCGTCGCCACCGCCGAGACCGAGCTCGGCACCTTGATCCCCGAACAACCCACCACCGCCCAGCTCCGCCAGGGCCGCCAGACCTCGGGCTACCGGGCTGCCGAGGGCCACGGCGCCGAGGGGCTGATCCTGCGGGTGATCGTGCCCATCCCGTCCCGCCGACTGATCGAGCCCCAGCTCCTGCAGGTCACCCAGCAGGTGCCCAAATCCTTCGCGATGCACGCCGACAGCGTCGAGACGGTGCATCGGGATTACCAGGAGCTCTCCGTCGCCCGCAACGGCCTCAAACGCATCTACACCCTCACCCTGACGCTCACCCTGCTGCTCGCCCTGTTTGCCGCGGTGGCCGTCGCCTTTGTGCTCACCCGGCGCCTCGCCGCGCCGCTGTTCATCCTCGCCGAGGGCACCCAGGCCGTCGCCGCCGGCGACTTCTCGCCGCGCCAGGCCCTGCCCGCCCGCGACGAACTCGGCGTGCTCACCCAGTCCTTCAACCAGATGACCCGCCAGCTGCAGGACGCCCGCGCCCAGGCCGAAGCCAACCGCGCCGCCGTCGAGCGCAACCGGGCCTATCTCGAGAGCGTGCTCGCCAACCTCTCGGCGGGCGTGCTGGCCTTCTCGCCCGACGGTCACCTGCGCGCCGCCAACCACGGCGCGATGACCATCCTCAACGACGAGCTGCAGGACTACGAGCGCCTGCGCGTCCACGACTGGAACACCCACGCCGCCTTCCGCGACGCGCTGGTGGCCGGCTTCGAGGGCACCGAGGACGACTGGAACCGCCAGATCGAGTTCTCCAACCCCGACGGCAGCACCCAGACGCTGCTGCTCCACGGCACCCGCCTGCCCGGGAGCACGGGCGGCGGCTTCGTGGTGGTCTTCGACGACATCACCCAGCTCATCGCCGCCCAGCGCAACGCCGCCTGGGCCGAGGTCGCCCGCCGGCTCGCCCACGAGATCAAGAACCCGCTCACCCCGATCCAGCTCTCCGCCGAGCGCCTCCAGTTCAAGCTGGCCGATCGCCTCGACGAAGAAGGCCGGAGCATGCTCGAACGCTCCACCACCACCATCGTCAATCAGGTTGAGGCCATGAAAAACCTGGTCAACGCCTTCCGCGACTACGCCCGCCTGCCCACCCCGGTGATGGCGCCGGTGGATCTGAACGCCCTGGTGCGCGACGTGCTGGCCCTCTACGACGGCTCGCGGGTGATGATCCACGCCGAACTCGCCGCTGAAACCCCGCCCGTGATGGGCGACGCCAGCCAGCTGCGGCAGGTCATCCACAACCTGCTGCAGAACGCCGAGGACGCCCTCTCCGACAGCGACGCCCCCGAAATCTGGCTGTTGACGCGATCCGATGCCCGGCGGGTAGACTTGATCCTGCGCGACAACGGCCAGGGCTTCCCGCCGGAGCTCCTGTCCCGGGCCTTCGAACCCTACGTCACCACCAAGGCCCGCGGCACCGGCCTTGGCCTGGCCATCGTCAAAAAAATCATCGACGAACACGACGGCGAGATTCGTCTCGCCAATCGAGAAACCGGTGGAGCGGAAATCCGCATCCGCCTGCGCAGCGCCCCTCAAACAGAGTCACCAGCCCATGGCTAAAATTCTCATCGTTGACGACGAAGTCGGCATCCGCGAACTCCTGTCCGAGATCCTCCGCGACGAAGGGCACGACATCGTGCTGGCCGAAAACGCCGCCACCGCCCGGGCCGCCCGCAACGCCGCCCGGCCGGATCTCGTCCTGCTCGACATCTGGATGCCCGACACCGACGGCGTCAGTCTGCTCAAGGAATGGTCGGCCAACGGCCAGCTCACCATGCCCGTGGTGATGATGTCCGGCCACGGCACCATCGACACCGCCGTCGAAGCCACCCGCATCGGCGCGATGGAGTTCCTCGAAAAGCCCATCGCCCTGCAGAAGCTCCTCGCCGCGGTGAAGCGCGGCCTCGCCCGCATCAAGCCGGCCAACGCCCCCAGCCCGCTGGGCCTCGGCGCCTTCTCCCGCTCGGTGCCCCTGCGCGACCTGAAGAAGCGCCTCGAGCAGATGGCCGACAAGTCGCGGGTGATCCTGCTGCGCGTCGGCCCCGGCAGCCTCGCCGAGTTGTGTGCCCGCTCGCTGCAACGGGTCGGCACGCCCTGGCTCGATCTCTCCCTGTCGTCCCAGCCGCTGGAGCTCGCCACCCTCGAAGGCGCCCGCAACGGCCTGCTCTACGTGCCCGAGCTGATCTACCTGTCGCGCCCCCAGCAGAAGAACCTCGTCTTCGCCATGGACCGCCTGGAGCGCCACGGCCAGAGCCTGGTGGTGGCCACCGAACACCGCCCCGAAGAGCTCGTCGAACACGGCTGGGACGAACGCGTGCTGGCCCGGCTGTTCGAGGTCTCGCTGGCGCCCCCGTCGCTGGGCGAGATCCGCGACGAAATCCCCGAGATCGCCAGCCAGATCCTGCTTCACTACGTCGAAGCCGGCGAAGTGCCGGCGCGCCGCCTGTCTTCCGCCGCCCTCAACGCCCTGCGCAACCGCGCCTGGCCCGGCGGCTACGGCGAGCTGAAAGCCGCGGTCAAATCCCTGGCGCTGGGCACCCTGGAAGAGGAAATCGGGATGGACGAAGTCGCCCACCTGCTCGGCAAGACGCCCTCCTCCGCCCTCGGCCTGCCCCTCGACCTGCCGCTGCGCGAAGCCCGCGAGATCTTCGAGCGCCTGTACTTCGAGCACCACCTGCAGATCGACGGCGGCAACATGACCCGCCTCGCCGAAAAGACCGGCCTCGAACGCACCCACCTGTACCGCAAGCTCAAGCAACTGGGCATCAGCGTCGGCAAGCGTCACGACGAGCACGGCAGCTGACCGGCCGCCACACCAGAACAACAGCCCGGTCATCCCGACCGGTAGGAGACAACGATGAAGATCATCATCCTGGGCGCCGGCCAGGTCGGCACCTCCGTGGCCGAAAGCCTGGTTTCCGAGGCCAACGACATCACCGTCGTCGACAGCAACATCGAGCACCTCAACGCCCTGCAGGAGCGGCTCGACCTGCGCGTGGTGACGGGCAACGCCGCGTCACCCTCCATCCTCGACGCTGCCGGCGCCGGCGACGCCGACCTGCTGATCGCCGTCACCCAGTCGGACCAGACCAACCTGTGCGCCTGCCGGGTGGCCAAGACCCTCTTCAACGTCCCGACCCGCATCGCCCGCCTGCGCGCCGCCGACTACGAGCATCACCCGGAACTCCTCGACGACAGCAACTTCGCGGTGGACCACTCCATCTGCCCCGAGCAGATCGTCACCGACTACATCCGCAAGCTGATCGAGTTCCCCGAAGCCCTGCAGGTGCTGGAGTTCGCCGACGGCATGGTGACGATGATCGCCGTGCGCGCCTTCGAAGGCGGCCTGCTGGTGGGCAAGCCCCTCAAGAGCATTCCCCAGCGCCTGCCCAACATCGACGCCCGGGTGGCCGCCATCTTCCGCCGTGAACAGCCCGTCGCCCCTCATGGCGACACCATCATCGAAAGTGGCGACGAGGTCTTCATCCTCGCCGCCACCTCCCACATCCGCAAGGTGATGACCGAGCTGCGCCGGATGGACACCCCGATCCGCCGGGTCATCATCGCCGGCGGCGGCAACATCGGCATGCGCCTCGCCAAGGCCATCGAGAAGACGGTTCACGTCAAACTCATCGAGCACGACCGGCGCCGCGCCGAGGTCCTCGCCACCGGGCTCGAACGCACCCTCGTGCTGCGTGGCGACGCCACCGACGAAGCCCTCCTCGACGCCGAGAGCATCGAGGAGACCGACATGTTCCTCGCCCTCACCAACGACGAGGAGGACAACATCATGTCGGCGTCGCTGGCCAAGCAGATGGGCGCACGACGCACCCTGGCCCTCATCAACCGCAAGTCCTACGTGGATCTGGTGCAGGGCGGGCGCATCGACATCGCCATCTCGCCGGCCCAGACCTCCATCGGCCAGCTCCTCGCCCGGGTCCGCCGGGGCGACGTGGCGGCCGTCCACAGCCTGCGCCGGGGCGCCGCCGAGGCGCTGGAGATCGTCGCCCACGGCGACGCCAAGCATTGCAAGGTGATCGGCCGGCGCGTCGACGAGCTCGACCTGCCCGACGGCGCCACCATCGCCGCCATCGTCCGCAACACCGGCCAGAGCCGCACCGAATACAAGGAGCTGGTGCCCTACGAAGTGCCCATCTTCGAGGTCATCATCGCCCACCACGACACGACGATCCGCGCCGAAGACCACGTCATCATCTTCTGCACCAGCAAGAAGCTGGTCACCAAGGTCGAGAAGCTGTTCCAGGTCGGCTGGGGGTTCTTCTGATGGACGCCCTGCTGCCGGTCGCCAATGTCCTCGGTCGCCTGCTGTCGATCTTCAGCTTCGCCTACCTGATGCCCATCGTGGCGGCGATCTACTTCGACGACGGCACCACCGCCGATTTCGTCGCCGCCATGGTGATCTCCCTCGGCAGCGGCCTCACCCTTTACGCCGTCACCCGCGCCCACTACCGGGAGCTCAAGCCCCGCGACGGCTTCCTGCTGGTGTCCACCGTGTGGGCGCTGATGGCGGCGATCGCCACCATCCCGCTGCTCCTGGTGTACGACACCATGAGCTTCACCGACGCCTTCTTCGAAACCATGTCGGGCCTCACCACCACCGGCGCGACGATCATGACCGACCTCGACCACGCGCCGCCGGCCATCAACCTGTGGCGGCACGAGCTCAACTGGCTGGGTGGGATGGGCATCATCGTGCTGGCAGTGGCGGTGCTGCCGCTGCTGGGTGTGGGCGGCATGCAGCTCTACAAGGCCGAAACCCCCGGCCCGATGAAGGACTCAAAGCTCACCGCGCGCATCGCCGACACCGCCAAGGCCCTGTGGCTGGTGTATTTCCTCATCACCGTCGCCTGCATCCTGCTGCTGTGGTGGGCCGGGCTGTCGTGGCTGGACTCCATCTGCCACGCCTTCGCGGCGATGGGCCTGGGCGGCTTCTCGACCCGCGACGCCAGCGTCGGCGCCTTCGACAACCCTACCGTCGAGTTCATCCTGATCGTCTTCATGGTGATCGCCGCGATGAACTTCGCCACCCACTTCGTCGCCCTGCGCGGGCGCGACCTGCGGGTGTACTGGCAGGACGTGGAAGCCCGCGGCGTGGTCGGGCTGGTCGTTACCTCGTGCTTCGGCGTTGCCCTCTACGTGTGGCTCGAAGGCACCTACGAGGACTACCCCACCGCGCTCCGCCACGTCAGCTTCAACCTCGTCTCGATGGCCACCGACTGCGGCTTCGCCAGCCAGGACTTCGACAAGTGGCCGGTCTTCGCGCCCCTGTGGATGCTGTTCCTGTCGTGCATCACCTGCAGCTCCGGCTCGACCGGCGGCGGCATCAAGATGATCCGCACGCTCATCCTCGCCAAGCAGGCCAACCGCGAGCTCACCCGCCTGATTCACCCGGCCATCGTCAATCCGGTCAAGGTGGGCGGCGGCATCATCCCCAACAACGTGGTGATCGCCGTCCTCGGCTTCATCTTCCTGTACTTCATGAGCGTCGTGATGCTGGTCTTCGTGCTGATCCTGTCGGGGCTGGATTTCATGACCTCGCTGGGCGCCATCGTCGCCAGCATCAACAACGCCGGCCCGGGCCTCAACAAGGTCGGCCCCGCCACCAACTACGCCGTGCTCACCGACTTCCAGACCTGGGTGTGCAGCTTCACCATGCTCCTGGGCCGCCTCGAGGTGCTGTCCCTCGCCGTGGTGTTCACCCCGCAGTTCTGGCGCAAATAGGGAATGGGTATCAGGGAGTGGGAAGTGGGTTCAGCCCCACGCCCACTTCCCACTCCCCACGCCCTACTCCCCATTACCCACTCCCCAAAAAAGCGGATAATCCCGCCTTTGCCGCCCAGCGCGGCCCCTGCCTGTCGAGGATTTCAAGTGAGCCGTCCGAAGAACGATACCTTCCTGCGCGCCCTGCTGCGCCAGCCCACCGAATACACCCCCCTGTGGCTGATGCGTCAGGCCGGGCGCTACCTGCCCGAGTACCGCGAGACCCGCAAGCGCGCCGGCAGCTTCCTCGACCTGTGCAAGAACCCCGGCCTCGCCTGCGAAGTCACCCTGCAGCCGCTCGCCCGCTACAACCTCGACGCCGCCATCCTCTTCTCCGACATCCTCACCGTGCCCGACGCCATGGGCCTGGGCCTGTACTTCGCTGAAGGCGAAGGCCCCAAGTTCGAGCGTCCGCTGAAGGAAGAATGGGAGATCCGCAACCTCGCCGTGCCCGATCCCAACCTCGAGCTCGGCTACGTGATGGACGCCGTGGCCGAGATCCGCCGCGCGCTGGATAACTCCGTGCCGCTGATCGGCTTCTCCGGCAGCCCGTGGACGCTCTCCTGCTACATGGTCGAAGGTGGCGGCTCCGACGACTACCGCAAGGTCAAGGCGCTGCTCTACAGCCGCCCCGATCTCATGCACCACATCCTCGGCGTCACCGCGAAGGCCGTCACCGCCTACCTCAACGCCCAGATCGAAGCCGGCGCCCAGGCCGTGATGATTTTCGACTCGTGGGGTGGCGTGCTGGCCCACGACGCCTACAAGGAATTCTCCCTCGCCTACATCCGCGAGATCATCGCCGGCCTCACCCGTGAGAAGGACGGCGAGAAGATCCCGTGCATCGTGTTCACCAAGGGCGGCGGCCTGTGGCTGGCCGACATCGCCGACAGCGGCGCGGATGCCGTCGGCCTCGACTGGACGGTGGATATCGGCGCGGCCCGTCGCCTGGTGGGCGACAAGGTTGCGCTGCAGGGCAACCTCGACCCGGCCGTGCTCTTCGGCACCCCGGAAGCCGTCGCCGCCGAAACCCGCAAGGTGCTCGACGCCTTCGGCCCCCACAACGGCCACGTCTTCAACCTGGGCCACGGCATCTCCCAGTTCACCCCGCCCGAGAACGTCACGGTGCTGGTGAACACCGTGCATGAACACAGCCGCAAGCTGCGTCAACAAGGCGCGTGACACGAGTGTGACGTTCCACCGGAATGGCCGGCAGACGCCGGCCATTTTGTTTCAGCCCGCGGCACGCCGGGGTCGTTCAAAAGCAGCCCGTCAAGCACTAAATTTGCAATTCAGGGCTTGACTTGTGCACAGCTCCACCTTTTGTTTCAGAAACGTTGCAGCAACATCCTACCCGTCTGGCTTAAATTTTAAGTCTTTGTTTTAAAACGATTAATTATTTGACCCGGTTTTAGGCAAAGTAGGGCCAGGGCTTGCCGGCAGCGGGTTTTGCGAGGCTTTACCCAAATTTCCCACAAAGTTATCCACAGATTTTGTGGACAACGGAAAATACCCCCGCGACCCCAAGGGTTTCAAAAATGTTTCCGATCCTCAGCCTTATCAAAACTTTGTAAGTCACTGATTTAATTAAAAACCTTAAAAAACCCGCAGATCCCAGGCCATGAGCCCCGCCATCGTCCGCGTCGCGCTTCCCGTTCCGCTACCCCAATGCTTTGATTACACGGCAGAAAACGTCACGGCCGGGGATCTGGGGCGGTGCGTGCGGGTGCCTTTCGGGCGTGGCGAGAAGACCGGGCTGATCGTCGATCTGCCCGACGCCGCCGATCTGCCCGTCGAGCGCCTCAAGCCGGTGATCGCCATCCAGCGCGAAGCCCCCGCCCTGCCCGCCGACTGGCTGGCGCTGGTCGAGTTTGCTGCCCGCTACTATCAGCATCCGCTCGGCGAGGTTGTGGCGATGGCCCTGCCGCCGCGCCTGCGCAAGGCCGATGCCGTCGCCGGCGCCGAGGCCGACCCGCTCCTCGACCTCACCGACCTCGGCCGCGAAGCCCTCGCCAATACCAAGCGCGAGAGCCGCGCCCTGGCCCTGCTGCGCGACATCGCCGAGCACGGCCCGCGCCGCCGCAGTGTGCTGCGCGAAGGCGACGGCGGCACGCCGGTGGTGGCCGATGCCATAAAGCGCGGCTGGATCGCCCCCGGCGTCGCCGCCGACCCGGCCGCCATGGCCGGCGCCCCCACCCTCACCGACGAACAGCAGGCCGCCGTCGATGCCATGTCGGCCAGCTTCGGCCAGTTCCAGCCCTTCCTGCTGGCCGGCGTAACCGGCAGCGGCAAGACCGAGGTTTACCTGCGCCTCGTCCAGCAGGTCATCGCCCGGGGCGAGCAGGCCCTGATCCTGGTGCCCGAAATCGCCCTCACGCCCCAGCTCGAAGGCCGCGTGGCGGGCCGATTCCCCGCCGCCCGGGTGGTCAGCCTGCACTCGGCGCTGGCCGAGGGCGCCCGCTCCCAGGGCTTCGTGCAGGCCATGGAAGGCCGCGCCGAGATCGTGCTGGGCACCCGCCTGTCGGTGTTCACTCCCCTGCCGCGGCTCGGGCTCATCGTGGTGGATGAAGAGCACGACGCCAGCTACAAGCAGCACGAAGGCGTGCGCTACTCGGCCCGCGATCTCGCCATCTGGCGCGCCCGCCAGCGCAGCGTGCCCATCGTGCTGGGCTCCGCCACCCCGTCGCTGGAGAGCTGGCACGCCGCCGACACCGGCCGCTACCGCCGCATCGAACTCACCAATCGGGCCGTGGCCGCCACCATGCCCAGCGTGCGGCCGGTGGACGTGCGCCGCGAGACGCTCCAGAACGGCGTCTCCGAACATCTCCTGCTGGCCATCGAGGCGCGCCTCCAGCGGGGCGAGCAGAGCCTCATCTTCCTCAACCGCCGCGGCTACGCGCCGGTGCTGTCGTGCCCGTCCTGCGGCTGGGTGAGCCGCTGCCCCCACTGCAGCGCCAACCTGGTGCTGCACCTGGCCGACAAGCGCCTGCGCTGCCACCACTGCAGCTGCGAGACGCACATCCCGGTCTCCTGCCCCGACTGCGGCAACCAGGACATCCAGCCCTTCGGCCGCGGCACCCAGCGACTCGAGGAAACCCTCGCCGAACGCTTCCCCACCGCCCGCGTGCTGCGGGTCGATCGCGACGCCGCCCGCACCCGCGCCCAGTGGGACGCCCTGCTGGCCCAGATCGGCAACGGCGAGGCCGACATCCTGGTCGGCACCCAGATGATGGCCAAGGGCCACGACTTCCCCAAGCTCACCTTCGTCGGCGTGCTCAACGCCGACTCATCCCTCTTCGCAGCGGATTTCCGCGCCCCGGAGCGCCTCTTCCAGCAGCTCATGCAGGTGGGCGGCCGGGCCGGGCGGGGCGAGCTGCCCGGCCAGGTGATGGTCCAGACCCAATACCCCGATCACCCCCTCTACCAGTGCCTCGCCAGGCACGACTTCGCCCGCTACGCCGCGATGCAGCTGGAAGAGCGCAAGCAGGCACGCTTCCCGCCGTTTGCCGCCAACGCCCTGCTGTGCGCCACCGCCGATGAGGTGGCCACCGCGCTGGACTGGTTGCGACAAGCCCGCGAGGCCGCCCTGCCCTTCGCCCAGGCCTTCGGCGTGCAGGTGTTCGACGCGGTGCCGATGCGCATGGTCCGGCTGGCCCGACGGGAGCGCGCCCAGCTGCTGGTCGAAGCCCCCGGCCGCCCCGCCCTGCAGGCCTTCCTGACGGCCTGGAGCCGCCACCTGTGGGCCGCCAGACCCGTGCGCGGCCTGCGCTGGCACCTGGACGTGGACCCGGCCGAAGTCTGACCCTTCCTTCAGACCCGCCGGCCTCCTGCCGTTATCCCGGATTCGTCACCATCACAAATACGCCCCGCCGACGGAGCGGGGCCGGAGCATCACCAATTGGCCGAATCCCACCCAAGCGATCTCATCGGGCTCGACAGCAACCGCGTTCGCTCCATCCTGCTCACCATCGAGGAGGGCATCCAGGTCTGGGATACCGACGGCGTGCTGGTCTATGCCAACCCGGCGACCCTCGCCCAGCTCGGCGACGATGGCGTGCCCTGCGTCGGGCGCCACTGGCGCTGGCTTGCCAGCCTCAGCATGCCCTCCGGCAACGACGACCGCTTTCCCGTCGGGCAGGTTCTGGCCGGCGCCCCCAGCCCCGAACCGGCCCTGCTGCAGATCGGCACGGAAGCCTCCGGCGCGCGCTGGCTGCGGGTCAACGCCCACCCGCTGGTCGACGCGCGAGGCTGCATCACCGGCGCGGTCAGCTCCAGCGTCGACATCACCCAGCTCGTCGAACAGGAGCAATGCCTCAAGCGCCAGGTACATTTCGACACCCTCACCGGCCTGCCCAACCGCACCCTGTTCTCCGACCGCCTCGATCAGGCCCTCGCCCACACCCGTCGCCACGGCCAGAACCTCGCCGTCTGCCTGCTAGACCTGGACGGCTTCAAGGCCGTGAATGACATCCTCGGCCACCCCGCCGGCGACCAGCTGCTGCGGGAGGTGGCCGCCCGCCTCCACGACACCCTGCGCGGCGACGACACCGCCGCCCGCCTCGGTGGCGACGAATTCGCCCTCCTCATCGGCGACCTGAAGACCGCCGGCCAGTGCGAGCAGGTCATCAAGCGCGTCCTCGACACCCTCGGCGCGCCCTACCTCATCGCCGGCGCCGAAGTGCACGTCACCGCCAGCATCGGCGTGACCCTCTTCCCGGGCGACACGATGGACCCGGACCAGCTCCTGCGCCACGCCGACCAGGCCATGTACAAGGCCAAGCAGGCCGGCAAGAACCGCTTCAGCATCTTCGACCCGACCCTCGAATCCCGCGCCCGCGCCAACCAGAGCCTCGTGCGCAAGATCGAACAGGCCCTGGAACGCCACGAATTCACCCTCCACTACCAGCCCAAGGTCGACTGCCGGGCCGGCCGCGTGGTCGGGCTCGAAGCCCTGATCCGCTGGAACCACCCCGTCCTCGGCCTGCGCATGCCCGGCGAATTCCTCCCGCTGATCGAACACGAAGACGTGATCGTCCACCTGGGCGACTGGGTGATGGAAGAAGCACTGCAGCAGCAGCAGCGCCTGCGCGACGCCGGCCACGACCTCGTCATCAGCGTGAACATCGCCGCCCGCCAGCTCCTGCGCCGGCAGTTTGCCGAGCAGCTCGAATCCCTCCTCCAGCGGGATGGCGCCGACCGGCTCGAAATCGAGATCCTCGAAACCGCCGCGCTGGAAGACATCGGCACCGTCGGCAGCCTCATCACCCACTTCCAGCAGCGGGGCATCCGCTTCGCGCTGGACGACTTCGGCACCGGCTACTCGTCGCTGGTGCACCTCAAGCGGCTTGCCGCCAACGTGCTGAAGATCGACCAGACCTTCGTGCGCGACATGCTCGACGATCCGGGCGATCTCGCCATCGTGCAGGGCGTGGTCGGCCTCGCCGGCGCCTTCCGGCGCGACGTGGTGGCCGAAGGCGTTGAAGACATGGAGCAGATCCGCCGCCTGCTCGAGCTCGGCTGCGACGTGATGCAGGGCTACGGCATCTCCCGCCCGCTGGCGCCCGAGCGGCTGCTGCCGTGGCTCGAAGCCTTCCGCCCCGATCCCCAGTGGCACATTCCGCCCACCACCTGGGCCGCCGGCACCAGCCTGCGGCACTGAGCACCCCGCATGAACACGCTCACCGCCCTCGCCTGGAGCGACCGCCTGCTGACCGGCGTACCCGAAATCGACGAGCAGCACCGCATCCTCGTCCATACCCTCAACGAGGCCGCCAGCAAGCTGGGCCATGACCCCAGCCTCGAACTGCTCGAATCCATCACCCAGGATCTGCTCAGCTACGCGCTGTATCACTTCGAGACCGAAGAAGCGCTGATGCTGGAATACGGCTACGTGGCGGACGACGACGCCCACCAGCGCCACCTCGAAGAACACCGGGTCTTCTCCGCCCAGGTCGTCGGCATCCGCACCGACCTCAAGAGCGGCATCCTGATCGCCCCACAGCAGCTGCTGGACTTCCTCAACAAGTGGCTGGCCGGCCACATCATGCACACCGACCAGCGCCTCGCCGCCTTCATCCTCGCCCGCCGCCAGGGCCGCTGATCACCCCGCCCGGCGCCGCCGCACCAGCAGGCCGCAACCCGACGCCAGGCCCAGGAGGCCCAGCATCGCCGGCTCCGGCACGTCGCGGGTCAGGAAGCCGCGGATCTCGCCCCCGGGAAACACGTTGGTGTGGATGTTGAGGTACGCCTTGTCATCGTCCAGCCCGTTGAGGAAGGCATCCGCCGCCAGCGCCACCGTGCCGCCGTTGTTGGTCACGAAGGTCGGGTTCCAGGTGCTCGCCAGGGTCAGATCGAACACGTGATGGTAGGTGCCCGTCGTCACCCCCGACGGAAAGCCGACGAAGGTCGGCACCTGGGTCGCCACCCCGGCGGTTCCGGTAGTCGCCACCGCCGTGCAGCAGTGGATGTGCGAGGCCGTCACGTTGCCCGTCAGACCGCCGAAACTCACGTCCAGCGTCATCGTGAGCGCGCTCGTATCCACCAGAAGTGTTGCAGCGCCGAAGCCCGCCGAGGCGTTCGGCGGCGCCTCGGCCGCGCCGCTGAGGACGGTCGAGTAACTCACCAGCGAGGCACCGGCAAGCGGTGCGGACAGAGCCAGAGCACCAGCCAACCCACAGCGAACAGCGTTCTGCAACAAGGACATGGCAACTCTCCCGGGGATCACAAAGGTTTATTGGTGGGCGCAGTGCAATTCACCGGATCGAGAATGAAACGCAGCCGCGTTTTCTTTTTGTAGCACATCGCCCCCCTGTTACAACCCAACATGACCTTACATTTGCCCTGACAACCCGCCGTGGGGACCGGCGTTACTCGCTGCAAGGGCCGGCAATCACGCCGCCCGGACCAAAGCGTCATCCCTCAGGAGAACATCTCATGCTGAACAAGATCATCGCCCTTGCCATCACCGCCGGCTTTGCCACTGTCTCCTTCGCCCAGACCCCGGCCGCTCCGGCCCAGGCCGCGCCCGCCGCCAAGGCCGCCGTCGTTGCCGCCGCCGAGAAGAAGGTCGAAGCCGTCAAGGCCGAGGCCGCCAAGCCCGCCGAAGCTGCCAAGGTCGAAGCCGCTCCCGCCGCCACCCCGCCCAAGGCTGAAGCGCCGAAAGAGATGAAGAAGGCCCACGAGCACAAGGCCAAGAAGGCTGCCAAGCACGCCGCGAAGAAGGCCGAAGCCGCTCCGGCCGCCGCCGTTGCCGCCACCCCGGCTGCAACCCCGGCCGCCAGCGCCAAGTAAGCCAGTCGTCGCGCCAGCCTCGCGGGGCGTGTTCCGGGAAACCGGACACGCCCCGCGGTGCGTTCACCGGCCGCCAGCCACGTCGGTTCCATGATCCAGATCAAGATGCGCTTGATTCCGCAGGCATCTAATAGCGCCAAAGTTTAGATCGATTCTAAAAATCGGCCGCCACAGATAGGTCAACCATCTTGTCCATTTTATTTGTACGGGAGAAAGCAGATCATGAAATCCAGCCACCTCGTCGTCGCCACCCTCGTGGCGGGCAGCACCTTCGGCAGCATCGCCCTGGCCGCCAAACCGGCCGCCGAGCCGGTCAGCCCGATCGTGCCCGCCGTCGTCAAGAACACCAAACAGGTCGAACTCGGCAAGAAGCTCTTCTTCGATCCGCGCCTGTCGCGCTCGGGCTTCATCTCCTGCAACTCCTGCCACAACCTGTCGATGGGCGGCACCGACAACCTCAAGACCTCCATCGGCCACAACTGGCAGAAAGGCCCGATCAACGCCCCGACAGTGCTCAACTCCAGCCTCGCCCTCGCCCAGTTCTGGGACGGCCGCGCCAAGGATCTGAAGGCCCAGGCCGGCGGCCCGATCGCCAACCCGGGTGAAATGGCCTTCACCCACGAGCTGGCGGTGGATGTGCTGAAGTCGATTCCCCAGTACGTCGCCGAGTTCAAGGGCGCCTTCGGCTCCGAGACCATCGACATCGGCCGCGTGACCGACGCCATCGTCGCCTTCCTGAAGACGCTCACCGGTCGTCAGCCCGACTTCAAGCTGCCGATCCTGCCGCCTTCCACCAACGCCACGCCGCGTCCGGTGCCCTTCGACTAAGTCAGCCCGCCGGGCCGTCCGCATGCGGATGGCCCGGCCGCGTGGACGTGAGGCATCGCGACACCTAAGATTCGGAACAGCCCGGGTATCTGCCGGGAAAACAATTCGAACAGAACGCGATCGACCCGACGGAGATCACTGCCATGCCAACCATGAGCGTGAAGCAAGCCACCGAGCTGCTGCGCGGGGCCGGAATTCCGGTCACCCTGCAGCGCGTAGAGATAACCCGACTGCTGCTGTCGGGCCCGGTCCATCTGTCGGCCGACCAGGTTTTCAGCGGGATCCGCGCCAGCGTTCCCGCCACCTCCCGGGCGACGGTTTACAACACCCTCAAACTGTTCAGGGAAAAGAACTTGGTACGAGAGCTCATCGTGGACCCGGAGCGGGTTGTGTATGACTCCAACACCGCGCCCCACTATCACCTCTACAACGCCGAAAGCGGTCAGCTCACCGACGTCTCCGCCGAGGAGCTGCAGGTCGTCGGCATGCCCAGCCTGCCCCCGGGGCTCGAGCTGGAAGAGGTCGATGTGATCATCCGCGTCCGCAAACGGGACTGACGCCGGATCGCGCACGTTCCCGGGTCTGCCCGCAAGGCATACATGAGAATTATTCTCGTTTACTTTCTATCGTAGCGCGCCTATATTGCGAATCATTCTCAACTAAAAAGAGAGTGATCCGATGGAACCCCGCCTCGCATCCGCCCCGTCGGCCAGCCTGTGGGCCGGCGCCCTCAGCGCCGTACTGAGCTTCGACGAAACCGGCTGCCCGCACGCCTCACGCCGTGCCGCCGACCTGCTCGCCCGCCTCGCCGATTTTCCCGACACCGACCGCGACCTGCGCGATCTCTGCGAACGGGCCAGCCTGCGCCTCGAACGCAGCCCGGAGAAGCCCCATGTGCCGCAACGCTGAACGCCTGCCGCCCGGCGCCGCGGTGTTCGCCGAGCCGCCCGCGCCGATCAAGCCCGACACGTCCCGCACCCGCCCGCGCCTGTGGAC
>JAKLLO010000285.1 GCA_023150095.1 Zoogloea sp.
TCGCCGGCCAGCGAGGCCAGGTTCTTGCCGCGGATGGCGAGGATCTTCATGCCGCGCCCTCCGCGGCCGGGGTGTCGAGCAGCTCGCCGAAGGCGGCCATCAGCTCGGGCGGCGCGTCGCTGCCGAAGCGGTGCTGGTAGAGCCGCAGGAAGAAAGCCTCGGGCTTGAGGGCGTTGAGTTCGTCCACCGACAGGGCCGGCGCGGCGGCGGGCAGCGCGCCGCGCAGGGTGCTGGTCTCGATGCGGGCGAGGCGCACCGGCTTGCCGGCGATGGCCTCCTCGATGCGGGCACGCAGGCCGGGCTCGGGCCCGGAAAGCTGCACCCGCACGTGCAGGTAGGGCCAGCGCTCTTCGGGCAATGGCGGCAGCTCCAGCGCGGCGAGGGCGGCCAGGGCGGCGTCCACCGGCGCGGGGCGGGCCGGCACCTGGAGCAGGTCGACGCTGCGCGGCACCGGGATCTCGCGGGTTTCGGCGACGCCCTCGCCGGCCAGCTCCACCAGCACGACCTGGTGGCGGTAGCCGACCTCGGAGAAGGACATCGGCAGCGGGCTGCCGCAGTAGCGGCGGGTCGGGTCGCCGCCGATCCTTTGCGCCCGGTGCAGGTGGCCCAGCCCCACGTAGGCGATCCGCGGGTCGAAGATGCCGGCCGGCAGGGCCTCGGCGCCGCCGATCACGATGCGCCGCTCGGAATCCTCCGACACCTCGCCGCCGGCCAGGTGCAGGTGGCCGAGCGCCACGATGGCCTGCCCGGGCTGGCGCCGCGCATCGGCCAGCGCGAAGGCGCGGCGGTAGAGCGCGGCGACGCCGGCCGCGTAGGGGTCGTCGGCGCCCTCGACGCGGGGCAGGTCGTCGGGCCGCAGGAAGGGCATCGCGATGCACCAGGCGGCTTCGCGCCCGGCGGCGTCCCGAAGCGGCACCAGCAGCCGCCCGAGGGCGGCGTCCACGTCGCCCTGCCGCCCCACCTGGCCGAGCACGTGAGCATCGAGCGCCGACAGCAGCGGCGCCGGCGCCTCCAGCCGGCCGGGCGAATCGTGGTTGCCGGCGGTCATCACGATGCCGAGCTGCGGCAGCCGCCGCCGCGCCTCGGCCAGAAAACGGTACAGCTGGGCCTGGGCCTGGGCCGACGGGTTGCTGGTGTCGAACACGTCGCCAGCGATCAGCAGCGCATCCACCGCCTCGGCCTCCAGCACGCCCAGCAGCCAGTCGAGAAAGGCCTGATGCTCGGCCCGCCGGTCGAACTGGTGGAAGCTCTGGCCGAGGTGCCAGTCGGAGGTGTGGAGGAGACGCATGGAACGTGGCCGCGGGTGAAGGTGGACGGGGTGGAAGGATAGGGCAATCGCACCTTCACGTCATGAAACCGAGCAATTCCGCACGGAACGTGTCGGAGGTGGCGGCCAGCATCCTTTTGGTCTTGATGCTGCCCTTGCGCGAAGTGTTCAGGCGAAGCAGGTTCATCACGATGTGCCGAACGATGGCGAGGTTGTTGGCGGCGTGTCCCGTGCGCACGGTGGCCTGGTCCTCGCCGAACTGGACGTCGAGGCACCAATGAAGGCGGTTTTCGATTTCCCCGTGGCGGCGCACCGCATGCGCAATCCGTACGGCGTCCGCAGGCAAGGAGCTGATGTAGTAGCGCCGCTCACAGCTGATCTTTGCGCCGACGCGCCGCTCGCGCTCGATGATCGCGAAGCTCTTCAGATCAGGCCACTGGTCGGCCTTGTGGAGGCGATCGACCGCGTCGAACGCCCAGCAACGTCGCACTTCCGTTCGACCGTGGCCGTCCTCGCGGCTCTCCGTTGCGGAACTTGCCCTCAGTGCGCCCCCCACGCCGGCCTGGGCGAGCAAGAGGGATTCGACGAGCTTGGGATGGTTGTCTTTCACGCACAACACGTAGTCGGCGCCGCCTTTACGAATCGCCTTCGCAATACCGGTCTGGGTGCCCATCGCGTCAAGGGTGACGACACAGCCCTCGAGCGCCAGCGTCGCCAGCAGTTCGGGAATCGCCGTGATCTCATTGGACTTTTCGGCCGTCGCGATCTGACCGAGCACGAGGCCGACGTCGGTGGCGAAGGCGCTGACCAGATGCAAGGGACTCGCCGCCGCTTTGGTCGTGCTGCGCCGGCTGGTCTTCCCGTCGATGGCAACGACCGCATCCTCACCCAAGGCGGGGATCAACTGCCCGACCCAGCGCCGAAAGGCGGCTTCGAACTCGCGTGGATTGAGCGCAGCAAAGACGCGTCCAAACGTGTCATGGGAGGGGATGCCATGCTCAAGCACCAGAAAGCCTCGCAGCCAGTCGATACGTTCCTTGGCCCACGCCTCGATGTCGGAGAACTCGTCCGCGCTGCACAGTACCGCGCACACCGCGACCGTGAGCAACTCGGACAGATCGTGCCTGACCTGCCGGGCGCTGCGCGGGTCGGAAATCGAAACAAATACCTGTGTGAGCGGCACCACTTCCCTCGTCTTCATGGGAGCCCCAAAAGACGAGGAAGCTACACAAAATCAGGGGCTGTGAACAGGGGCTTCGTAAGCGCATGACCGGGAACGCCATTTGGGATGGCTCTATGGCGTTTAGGTGCGATTGCCCTGGGTGGAAGGATAGGGGAAATGGCGGTTCGAAGCGGGCTGGATTGCCGAAAAAGGCGTGCCTGCCGACTTCTTCGCGCCGCGCGGCGGCGGCCTTTCTTGCGGTTCGCCCCGGAAGATCCCGGAAAGCGCCCGGTTTTTACCCCAGGGGTATTTAGTCGGTCCTGAAATATTCAATTCGCCGCCCCCAGTCGCCAGTCCACCGGCCAGGAACGGTCGTCGCTGACCACCCGCCCAAGCATCCCGACCAGAAGCCAGAGCGCAAAAAGGGCCTTCAGCCCCAGGCGGGCAACGGC
>JAKLLO010000286.1 GCA_023150095.1 Zoogloea sp.
GCGCTTCTTCGGCGCCGCCCGCAACATCGAGGAAGGCGGCTCGCTCACCATCATCGCCACCGCCCTCATCGACACCGGCAGCCGCATGGACGACGTGATCTACGAGGAGTTCAAGGGCACCGGCAACATGGAGATCCACCTGGATCGCCGGATGGCCGAAAAGCGCGTCTACCCAGCCATCAACGTCAACCGCTCCGGCACCCGCCGCGAGGAGCTGCTGCTCAAGTCCGACGTGCTGCAGAAGGTGTGGGTGCTGCGCAAGCTGCTCTACGGCATGGACGACATCGATGCGATGGAGTTCCTGCTCGACAAGATCAAGGCGACGAAGAGCAACGGCGAATTCTTCGACGCCATGCGCCGCGGCTGACCGGGCCCGCGCATCACGGAGGGCGGCTGCGGGCCGCCCTCCGCCGTTCACGGCGCCGGCGCCCGCCCGGCGCGCACCTGGCCTATAATCTGGACTCTTCTCCATCTGGGCCGCCCATGATGCCTTCCATGCACTTCGACGCTTACGCCTGCGCGCTTCAAGACGCGGGCCGTCGGGTGCCCGGCAGGCGGCACGCCCCGTCCCCCCAGCTCGGCGTCGGGCTGACGCAGGCCTTCAAGGTTACAGGGTCCCCGGCCGTGCTTTCCCAGGCCGTGCGGGGCTGGAACCGGGACTGATCCCAGGCCACCCCGCACGGCACCTTGCCCAGGGCACGTCTTGCGTGCCTTGTTCAACGTGCAGCCAGAGCGGGGAAGCCATACGCCCTCCTTTTCGCACCTCAGCGCCGTAACAGCGGCCATGCCCCGGGCCTTTACCGGGCAGCGAAAACCCTCCCTGCGGAGCGCCCCGCCCCGGCTGCCAAGTGCCGCGCCATGCGCGGCAGCCCGTTTGCCGAGGGGTGATGTGATGGTTCTCACAAGAAGTTTCGTCCGGGCCAAGCGCCCGTGCACCAATGGATTCCGCTGGTTCGTCCGCCAGTTCGACGAGGGCGGCAACTACCAGGAGTTGCTCGACACGATGGTGGCCGCCGGCCGGGTCGGCGATGCCTGCTGGCTGCTCGAACAGTTCGGGCCAACCGGCGAAGTGCGGGTCGTCGATGAGATCGAGGCGGACGCGCTCGTGTTCGCCGGCACCCTGCACGTGCGGGGCAACGTGGACGTCGAAGGCAAGCTGCACGTCGGGGGCGACCTGCGCGTGGAGGGCGGCCTGAAGAGCGGCGGCGAGCTGATCGTCGGCGGAAACCTGCGGGTCGAAGGCCAACTGCGGGCCGGCGGCCCCGTCACCGTCAAGGGAGACCTGCGGGCCGGCTGGGGCGTGGAATCGGCCGGCGACCTGCACTGCGGCGGCGAGCTGCGCACCGGCTGGGGCCTCCACTGCGCCGGGCGGCTGCGCCTGGAGGGCAATGCCTTCGTCGGCATCGATCTCCACAGCGAGGGCGACCTGCGCTGCGCCAAGGGGCTGCAGGTGGGCGGCGATCTCATCGCCCAGGGCCAGCTGCGGGTCGCCCAGGGCATCGCCGCCGGTGGCTCGATCCACGGCGCCATGCACCTCGAGGCCGGATGGGGCATCAAGGCCGGCGGGCTCATCCAGGCCGACGGGGCCATTCGGGCCGGCGAAAGCCTGTGGGCCGGCGAGGGCATCCAGGCCGGCAAGGGCTATGGCGTGTTCGCCGGGCTCGACGTGCAGGTGGAAGCCTGGGAAAGCAGCGCCCGCGTCAGCGCCCCAAAAAAGCCCGAAGGCCTGATGAGCGGCTGGTGGGCCGGCCCCGCCGTGGCTTGAGGGGCCCGAGCATGCACACCCTGGCCCTTCCTGTCCTGCCCCGCCTGGGCGACCTGTTCGCCTGTCTTCCCCCGTGGATGGCGCTGCGCATCGACGTGCAGCGCCCCGACGAGAGCGTCGAAAGCGAACTCGACACCCTCTACCGGCGCCTCCACACCCCCGCCGACCCCCTCGCCGCCTGCACCGCGCTGCCTGGCCCCAGGCCCGGGCTGGTGTGGCACCACCGCAAGGCCGACGGCGAGCACTACGTGTATGTCGAGGACACCGCCCGTGGCCGCCTTGCCGGCTACACCGTGTTCAACCGCCTGGTCGAAGTGGACCGCCGCACCGACCCCCACGTGCGGGCGCCGCATTCCAGGTACGCGCCGGACTACCAGCGGCGCGGCATCGCCACGGCGGTGTACGAATGGGGCCTCGAGCAAGGCTTCTGCCTGCTCAGCGGCGCGCGCCAGTCCGCCGGCGCCCACGCCCTGTGGCTCGCCCTCGGGCGCCGTTTCCAGCTCGGCTATGTGGCGTTGCGCGCGCGGCGGATGCATTACCTGGGCGCACAGCCGCCCCCTGCCCTGCACGACGAGCTGAGCACCCGCCTGCTCCTGATCGGCCCGGGCTGGAGCGTGGAGCGCCTGCAGGCCCTGGGGCTGCTGCAGACCACCCGGCCAGCGGCGGCCACCTGAGCTCACCCCGCCCTTGGGGCGGGAGCGCGGCGGGGCCGCCGTCAGCCGCCCTGCCGCTGCACACCGGTCTCCCAGGTGGGAGCGGCGCCACGCCGGGCGGGCTGCGGCGATGCAGCAAGGCCTTGTATAATCGCGGCCTTTCCCGCTTTCCGCCCTGCCCATGACCGCCGCCGTCCAGCAAATCGCCCGCCGTCGCACCTTTGCGATCATCTCCCACCCCGACGCGGGCAAGACCACGCTGACCGAGAAGCTGCTGTGGTTCGGCGGCGCGATCCAGGTGGCCGGCGAGATCCGCGCCCGCAAGGCCGCCCGCCACGCAACCTCCGACTGGATGGAGCTCGAGAAGCAGCGCGGCATCTCGGTGACCTCGTCGGTGATGCAGTTTCCCTACCGCGACTGCGTCATCAACCTGCTCGACACCCCGGGCCA
>JAKLLO010000287.1 GCA_023150095.1 Zoogloea sp.
CGATGACTGTGACTCAGTTCCAGGGATGACGCGGCGGGCTTACCTTATTGAGGTGGAAGTTACCGATGTGGAAGTACTTCCAGCGCACCGGGTCATGGAGGGTATGCACACGGGCATTGCGCCAATGGCGGTCGAGATTGTGGGCCGACAGGGTGGCGCGGGTGCCGGCCAGTTCGAAGAGGCGGTTGGTGACTTCGAGGGCGATCTCGGTGGTGAGCACCTTCGATTCGGCAGTGGCGACGGTTGCATCGTCCACCGTCTGGTCGTTCGGGTCCGCCAGGGCTGCATCAATCTTGCGGCCAGCCCGTTCGAGCAGCGCGTCGGCGGCGTGCAGGCGGATGGTGAGCTGGCCGATGGCAGAGATCGTCAGCGGATCTTCGGCTGCGCTGTCCTTGCCACTGTCGATCCACGGACGGCTCTTCTCTCGGATGAAGGAGATGGTGTCGTCGAGCGCGCCGTGGGCGATCCCGGCGTCGATGGCCGACTGGATGATCTGCGAGATCGGGCCGGCGGCGGTTGGGCGGTCGAAGGCATCGACAGGCACCAGGCGGTTCTTCGGCAGGCTGACCTGGTCGATCTTGACCGAGCCTGAGGCGGTGGTGCGCTGGCCGAAGCTGGACCAGTCGTTGATGACGGTCAGACCCGGTGCGTCCCGGTCGGCGAAGGCGAGATAGCCCTTGCCGGCCTCATCCACCGCGACGATCGGCACAATGTGGGCGAGCAGGGCACCCGTGGTGTAGAACTTCTGGCCCTGCACGACCACATGGTCGCCCTTGTCGACGAACTTGGTCTCGAAAGCTGCCACGTTGCGGCTACTGAGTTCCGAGAAGGCGTTGCCAAAGCGGTAGCCCTGGAGCACCAGGCCGAACAGTTCGTGTTTTTGATCTTCGTTGGCGTCCAGTCCGATGTGGGCGACCAGCACGAGATGATTCTGGGTGATCTGGGCGATGCTCGAATCGGCAGCGGCAATGATGCGGATCACCTCGGCCACGGTCGCGTAGGACACGCCGGCCCCGCCGTACTCCTTGGGCACGTTGATGCCCCACAGGCCGGATTGGGAATAGGCGTCGATCTCGTCGATGGGCAGGTAGCCTTCGCGATCGCGCAACGCGGCCTCAACGACGAACTTGGCGGCCAGCTTGCGGGCCACCGCGATGGCTTCGGCATCGTCGCGGATGATGTGGGCCGAATGAACGGGGTGCGGGCGCGGGGCGAAGGGCGCGGGTGAATTGACGCGTGGACGTTCCAGGGTTGCAACAGCTTGATTGCTCATGGGGATTCCTCGGGTTCTGTAGGGACGCTCGGGGCGGTTCAGCGACCGCCGCCGATCTGCCAGACGTAAGGGGGTTCAGTGCCGTTGATCTCCCAGTCACCGACAATGCGGGCTTTATAGATGAGCGGGTTGTGGGTAGCCACGGTGCGCGCGTTGCGCCAATGACGGTCGAGGGCGCGGGCTTCACTGGCGGCCGAGGCGCCGAGGGCATTGAAGAGGTCGCCGGCGGCGCGGATGACCAGTTCGGAGACGACGATCTGGGCCTTGGCGGACTCGAGTTCGGCGTCGATATTGGCCGCCTTGTCGAGAGCGTCGTTGCCGCTGAAGCGGGCCTCGTAGGCACGTTGGGCTGGTTCGGCGGCGCGGATTGCGGTGGCTTCGGCGGCGTAGGCCAGGGCGGCGATCTCTCCGACCACCTGCTGAACCTGTGCGTCCTGGGCGACGCGCGGTGCGTTGCCGGTGCTGAAGACCCGGCGCCGGTCGCGCACGGCCTGGGCGGCGTCGCGCAGCACGGCGCGGCCAATGCCCGCCTGTACCGCCAGCAGCACCAGCTGGTACAGCGCCGTCTGGTACTTGAAGCGGGTGGCGAAGTCGATGACATGTTCAGCCTCGACCACGGCGTTCTCGAAGCGCGAGGTGCCGCTGCCGGTGGTGCGCTGCCCGAAGCCGTCCCAGTCGTCGCTCTGCTTGACGCCGTCCTGACGGGCGCTGACCGCGGCAATGACGTCGCCACCGGTATCGCTGCGGCGCGCGAAGACGTCGATCCAGTCGGCGAAGATGCTGCCAGTGCTGTAGTACTTCTGGCCGTTCAGGCGCCACTTGCCGCCGTCGGGAGAGACCACAGTGATGACGTCGCCAATCTTCACGTCACCGATTTCCGTCCAGGCGTTGCCGACCAGTTCGCCTTCCACGAAGCGCTTGAACCACAGGGTGCGCTGGGGCGTGGGCGGCGCGTTGAGGCGGTCTTCGACGAAAGCGAAGTGGCCGCGCAGGGCCTGCGGCAGGTTGGAGTCGGCTTCGGCCAGCTCGATCAGCAGGCGGACCAGTTGCGGCAGCGAGGCGCCACCACCGCCGAACTCGCGCGGCACACGGACGGCGCCGAAGCCGGCGCGCTTGAGCCAGTCGATCTGCTCGTAGGGCAGCTGGCGCTTGCGCTCACGCTCGATGGTGCCTTCGGCAATGCGCTGGAAGATCGGCCGGAAACGGGCGGCCAGGGCCTCGTAGTCGGTGCCGGTGGACAGCGGGTTGTCTTGGATGTCGCTCATGGGGATCTATCCTCGGCCTGTCACGCGGCGACGCGTTCCTGCTGCTGCTCCGCCTCGATTTCGCGGACCAGCGGCAGCACGTGTTTGCCAAAGTACTCGACCTCTTCCTGGAAGTGCAGGAAGCCGGTCAGCACCAGATCGACGCCCACCGCCTTCAGCGCAACGATGCGCTCGGCCACCTGGCGTGGGGTGCCGATGAGGTTGGTCTTGAAGCCGTCGTTGTACTGGACGAGGTCTTCGAACGAGGACTTGGCCCAGTTGCCCTCGCCTTCAGGGCTGGCCTTGCCGGCCTGGGTGACGGCGTCACCAAAGGCGCGCACGGCTTCCGG
>JAKLLO010000288.1 GCA_023150095.1 Zoogloea sp.
CCCATGTCGTTTTCCGAACTCGGACTCATCCCTGAAATCCTGCAGGCTGTCACGGACGCCGGCTACACCGAACCCACGCCCATCCAGCGCCAGGCCATCCCGGTCGTGCTGGCCGGCCAGGACATCATGGGCGGCGCACAGACCGGCACGGGCAAGACCGCCGGCTTCACGCTGCCGCTGCTGAACCGCCTCGCCCGCCACGCAAGCACGTCGGCGAGCCCGGCACGCCACCCGGTCCGCGCACTGATCCTCGCCCCGACCCGCGAGCTCGCGATGCAGGTTTTCGAGTCGGTGAAGATGTACTCCAAACATCTGCCGCTGCGCAGCGTCTGCATCTATGGCGGCGTCGACATGAACCCGCAGATCCAGGAACTCCGCCGCGGCGTCGAAATCGTCGTCGCCACACCGGGTCGGCTGCTCGACCACGTGCAGCAAAAGACGATCGCCCTGGGCCAGGTGGAAATGCTCGTCCTCGATGAAGCGGACCGCATGCTCGACATGGGCTTCATCCCCGACATCCGGCGCATTCTGGCCCTGCTCCCGGCCAACCGACAGAGCCTGCTGTTCTCGGCAACCTTCTCCGACGAGATCAAGAAACTCGCCGACCAGATGCTCAAGAACCCGCAGCTGGTCGAAGTCGCGCGCCGCAACATGGTCAGCGAGACGATCACCCACATCGTCCATCCGGTCTCCAGCGGTCTCAAGCGCAACCTGCTCGCTCACATCGTCCGCCACGAAGATGAGACCAATCAGGTTCTCGTGTTCGTGGACACGAAGTTCGCATGCAGCCGCCTGGCCCACTTCCTCGAACGGCACGGCATTTCCGCCGATGCGATTCACGGGGATAAAAGCCAGCAAGCACGTACCGAGACCCTCGAGAACTTCAAGAGCGGCAAAGTCCGCGTTCTCGTCGCCACCGACGTCGCGGCACGCGGTCTCGACATCGAAGATCTACCCTCGGTGATCAACTTCGAACTGCCCCACACCGCCGAAGACTATGTTCACCGTATCGGCCGAACCGGCCGTGCAGGCAAGAAGGGCAAGGCCGTGTCCCTGGTCAGCTCTGAAGAACGTCATCGCCTGGCGGACATCCAGAAACTGATCAAGCTCGAGATTCGGCAGGAGATCGTTGCAGGCTACGACCCCGAGCCCGACTTCTTCGATGGCGACGCTGGCAAGCGCAGGCGCTCGCCAGCCCCCGCAAGCGCTGCTCGCGGCGACGAACGGCCCGCGCCAGACCGGAAAAAGCGGAGCGAACGAGAATCGTCGCGCGACACCCGCGAACGCCCTGCCCCGCGCAGCCGGCAGCCGTCCCACATCGCGTCTGACGGTTTCGACTTCAGCAAGCCCTACGAACAACGCACAACAGCCGCTCCGGTCACGGATGAGGCCAGCAAGGCTAACGAAATCCCCGGACAGAAAGTGCAGCGCCCCATCGCGTTTCTGCTCGGAGGCCTCGGCCGCAAGAAGTAAATCGATACGAATCGAACTGAGATTCAGGGGCGATAGAAACAAGATCGCTCCCTGGCTCATTCATATGTATTGATCCACCAAATCCTGCACAGGTTACGCCGCTAAAGCGAATGCCTCAACCGGCGTCGTCATCTCCAGTGCCTGGTGCGGCCGCTGGTGGTTGTAGAACTGTACCCAGTCACCGATCACGCGACTGGCGTGTTGCAGGGTTTCGAAGCGGTGGCGGTGGATGCACCGCTCCTTGAGCGTGCGGATCATCCGCTCGAGCAGCCTGTTCTGCTGCGGCGCGTAGGGCGTGATGGACTCCTGCTTCAGGCCATAGCTTTTGACCAGCGCCGTGTAGCTGCGGCTGGTAGAAGACCAGGCCGTTGTCCGAGCACAGCAGGAAAGGCTCCTTCACGCGCCCCAGCGTGCCGAAGCGAGGATCAGGGCCTGCTTCAGCGCTCTCTCGGCGGTGCGCGACTTTCCGCTCCGGGAGACTTTTGTCAGCCCAGCAATTCCCGGCTGAAACAGTCGATCACCAGCGTCAGCGTGGCGCAGCCATTCCGGCCGGTCCAGACACGGCACAGGTCCGTCGCCCAGCGCTCGTTGGGCTGAGATGCTCTGGAACGCCGCGCCTCGTCCGTGACCGGACGCGTCTTCACCTGCCAGCCGCGCAGTTGAAACACCCGCTACACCGTGTTCTTGTTGAACCCAAGCAGGTGCGCCACCGTCCGGCAACCGAAGGACGGGTTGTCCTCGATCATCGCTTTGATCGTTTCGGCAAAACGCAGCTGCATATTCGGCGAGGCCTTCACCGGCTGGTAGTAGAAGGTGCGACGGGGCACTTCAAACCAGCGGCACAGCTGACTGATCGAGACGACGACACCCTCTTCCTTGAATCCCCGGTGGATCGTCTCGATCACTTCTCGTCCTCGCCCAGCAGGGATTGCAATGTTTTCGGGCACGCAGCTCCAGCATCGCTTCCCCGTAGGCTTCCTGCCGCTGCTTGATCTGCTTCTCGTACTGCTCCCGAATGTCCAGCGGGTTGGCACGCAGTGCATTCTCCACGCCCCGCTTCGGCCCGTCGATCCAGGTCTAGATTTCGGAGGGGGGCAGATCGTATGCGCGACTGGCCTCTGCCACCGTTGTCTCCCCTGCAGGATCTCCATCACCAACACGCTCTTGCACTTGGCCGTCCAACGTTTGATTTCGTCTTCCACTCAGGGGGTTACCAGGTCAAGTCAAACTGTTCGTTCTTGTAGCGTACTGGCTTTTAAAAGCGAAACCCCCTGTCGCGTGAGCGACAGGGGGTTTGATGGGGTAGTCTGACGATGACCTACTTTCACGCACGGGTGTGCACTATCATCGGCGCGGTCTCGTTTCACGGTCCTGTTCGGGATGGGAAGGGGTG
>JAKLLO010000049.1 GCA_023150095.1 Zoogloea sp.
GGGTCGACGTGTAATTGAAGATATCAGCGATGATCTTCATCGACGGCGTCGGCGGGTAGATGTAGGTGTTGCGGACCATGAACTCCTTGAGGATGTCGTTCTGGATGGTCCCGGACAGCTTGTCCTGCGCAACGCCCTGCTCTTCGGCAGCAACGATGTAGCCGGCCAGGATCGGCAGCACGGCGCCGTTCATGGTCATGGACACCGACACCTTGTCGAGGGGGATCTCGTTGAAGAGGATCTTCATGTCCTCGACGGAGTCGATCGCCACACCGGCCTTGCCGACGTCACCCACCACGCGGGGATTGTCGGAGTCGTAGCCGCGGTGGGTGGCCAGATCGAAGGCCACGGACACGCCCTGGCCGCCGGCGGCGAGCGCCTTGCGGTAGAAGGCGTTGGATTCTTCGGCGGTGGAGAAGCCGGCGTACTGGCGGATGGTCCACGGACGGGCGGCGTACATGGTGGCCTGGGGGCCCCGCAGGAAGGGCTCGAAGCCCGGCAGCGTGTTGGCGTACTTGAGGCCTTCGAGATCGGCCGCGGTGTACAGCGGCTTGACCGTGATGCCCTCCGGCGTCACCCAGTTCAGCTTGGCGACATCGCCTTCAGGCGCCGACTTGGCGGCGGCCTTGTTCCAGGCGGCCAGATCGGGTTGGGGGAAGGTCGGTTCGTTGTTGTTCGCCATGGTTCTACCCTCGCTAGTGCGGGCCGCGGAAGCAGCCTCTTTTCTGTCCTGAAGACGTGTCGCCCGGTGATGCCGGCCCGATCGATGTGCCGGACTCGTCTGCAAACCGGGACGCCAGTACCGGCCGTGGTCCCTGACCACGGCCGGCTGCCGTGCCCTGCGCGGGCAGTTTTCTCCCTCCCTCTGTTTTTCGAGCACCGGAGGCCGAGGCCGCCGGGCTGCAACAAGGTTTACTTCCAGCGCAGGAACTTGACTTGCTATCCACGGGATAATACTTTATCCATAATTATGGATGCAATACCCGAATCCACCTCTTCCACCCACAAGTCCACATCCTCCATGAACGCCGGCCGCATCGCCCCCCTCGCCCTCTATCAGGAAGTCGCCGAACGCCTGCGCCAGCGCATCTTTGCCCACGAACTCCCCCCGGGCACCTGGGTCGATGAACAGGCCCTCGCGGCCGACTACGGCATCTCCCGCACGCCGCTGCGCGAGGCGCTGAAGGTGCTCGCCGCCGAAGGCCTGGTGACGCTCAAGCCGCGGCGCGGCTGCTACGTGACGGAAATTTCCGAGCGCGATCTGGACGAGATCTTCACCGTGCTGTCGCTGCTCGAAGGCCAGTGCGCCGCCGACACCACCCACAAGGCCACCGAGGAAGACCTCGCCCGTCTGCGCAGCATCCACGACGACCTGGAGCGCGCCGCCGCCGACAAGGACATCGACGGCTTCTTCGAGGCCAACCAGACCTTCCACCAGGAAGTCCAGCTGATCGCCGACAACCGCTGGCTCACCCAGACGATCACCGACCTGCGCAAAGTCATCAAGCTGTCCCGCCACCACTCGCTGTTCAGCGAGGGCCGGCTGGAGCAATCCCTGGCCGAGCACCGGATCATCCTCGAGGCCCTCGGCCGGCGCGACGCCAGCGGAATCGAGCGGGCAATGCGCGACCACATCCTGAGCGGCCGCCGGGCCCTGGCCAAGATCGCCTCCCGCAAGGAAAGCACCGCCTGACATCAGCGGCGGCGCCAGAAAGACAAAACCCCCGTCCGGTCACCCGGCGGGGGTTTTTGTTTGACCATGCGCCCCGAAGAGCGCATCGGGATCAGTGGCTGCTGGCTTCAGCAGCACCAAAACCAGTCTGGGCACGCACGTACTGGTCTTCGAACGCCGCACGCTCGGCCTGGGCTTCGGCGCTGTTGTCGAGCTTGGACACGATGAACGTGATCAGGAAGGCCAGGGGCATGGAGAACAGGGCCGGCTGGTCGTACGGGAAGAGCGCCTGGGCGTTGCCCAGCACGGTGACCCACACGGACTTGGAGAACACCACCAGCAGCACCGCAGCCACGAGGCCGGCGTAACCACCGGCAATCGCGCCGCGCGTGGTCAGACCCTTCCAGTACATGGAGAGGATCAGCACCGGGAAGTTGGCGGAAGCGGCGATGCCGAAGGCCAGCGCCACCATGAACGCCACGTTCATCTTCTCGAAGGCGATGCCGAGGACGATGGCCACGAGGCCCAGGCCCACGGAGGCAAAACGGGACACGCGCAGTTCTTCGGTCTCGGTCGCCTTGCCCTTGCGGATCACGCGGGCGTAGATGTCGTGGGAGATGGCAGCCGCGCCAGCCAGCGCCAGACCGGACACCACCGCCAGGATGGTCGCGAAGGCCACGGCCGACAGGAAGCCCAGCAGCAGGTTGCCGCCCACGGCCTTGGCCAGGTGCATGGCGATCATGTTGCCGCCGCCGACGATCTTGCCGCCGATCTTGCCGCCTTCGAAGAACTCGGGGTTCTGGCCGACGATGATGATGGCCGCGAAGCCCATCAGCAGGATGACGTTGAAGAAGTAGGCCACGAAACCGGACGCGTAGAGCACCGACTTGCGGGCTTCCTTGGCGTTGGTCACGGTGAAGAAACGCATCAGGATGTGCGGCAGGCCGGCAGTACCGAACATCAGGCCAAGACCCAGCGACAGGGCGGTGACCGGATCCGGCAGCAGCGAGCCCGGGAACAGCAGCTTCTCGCCCAGGGTATGCAGCGAGATCGCCTGGCTCATCATCTTCTCGAAGCTGAAGCCGAACTGGGACATGGCCAGCACCATCACCAGCGTGCCGCCGGCGAGGAGCATGCAGGCCTTGATGATCTGCACCCAGGTGGTGGCAACCATGCCGCCGAAGGTCACGTACACCATCATCAGCGCGCCGACGACGAACAGGGCGATGTTGTAGTCGAGGCCGAACAGCAGCTTGATGAGCTGACCGGCACCCACCATCTGCGCCACCAGGTAGAAGCACACCACGGTGAGCGAGGACACGGCCGCCATCGTACGCACCTTGCTCTGGTTGAGGCGGTACGAGGTGATGTCGGCGAAGGTGAACTTGCCGAGGTTACGCAGGCGCTCGGCCATCAGGAACAGGATGATGGGCCAGCCTGCGAAGAAGGCGATCATGTAAATGTAGCCATCGACGCCCTTGGTATAGACCAGCGCGGTGAGGCCCAGCAGCGTGGCGGCGGACATGTAGTCGCCGGCGATCGCGAGGCCGTTCTGGAAGCCGGTGATGCCACCGCCGGCAGTGTAGAAGTCGGACGCCGACTTGGTGCGGCCAGCCGCCCAGTAGGTGATGCCGAGAGTCATCGAGACGAACAGCACGAACATCCCGATGGCGTGCAGGTTGAGCGGCTGCTTTTCGGTGGCGGAGATCGCGTCACCGGCAAACGACAGGGCCGGCGCGAGGAGCGCCAGCAGCGCAAGATTCAGACGGGCCAGCATTACTTCACCTCCTTGGATGCATCACGGATGACTTCGGCGGTGATTTCGTCGAATTCGCCATTGGCGCGCTTCACGTAGACCGCGGTCAGCACCCAGAAGAAGATGAACATGAACAGCTCGAACGCGATCCCGACGGTAAGGTAGGAACCTTCGGACAGGCGCTGACCGATCACTTGCGGCTGGAAGGCCACGACCATGAAGAAGCCGTAGAAGATCGTCAGGACGATCACGGACAGGATGGTGGCAAAGCCCTGGCGCTTGGACACCAGTTCGGCAAAGCGCGGGTTGCGTCTGATGCGTGCGTAGACCGCACTCTGAGACGAGGTGCTCGACATGATTTCCCTCCCTATGGAAAGTCATTGAATGCGGCGCGATCTGCCTGTTGGACCCAAACGGCGATCAGAGCGAATATTTTTTATGGATGCTTCTCGCAGGGCGAAGCCGCGCCAATACAACGCCCAACCGGATGATATAACATACAGAAGACTCCATACCACGCCGTATGGAAATTTTTTCGCGAAGTCATTAATAGATTTTATGGACAAAACCCACACGAAGGCGCCCTGCCATGCCCGGTGAAATCCTCTTCAGCCAGAACGCTGGCGTCGCCACCCTGACCCTCTCCAACCCGGACAAGCTCAACGCCGTCGATGCCGGCATGTGGCGCGGCCTGCAGCGCAGCATGAGCGCGCTCAACGCCGACCCCGATCTGCGCTGCGTGGTGCTGCGCGGCGCCGGCGACAAGGCCTTCGCGGCCGGTGGCGACATCGAGGAGTTCCTCGTCGTGCGTGCCACCGTCGATGACGCCCTGCACTACCACGAGGAACTCGTCGCCGCCGCCCTCGACGCCATCCGCGCCTGCCCGGTAACCACCGTGGCGATGATCCAGGGCGCCTGCGTCGGCGGCGGGCTTGAGATCGCTGGCTGCTGCGACATCCGCATCGCCGGCGAATCGAGCCGCTTCGGCGCGCCGATCAACAAGCTGGGCTTTTCGATGTATCCGGGCGAGATGGCCGGGTTGCTGGAGCTCGTCGGCCCCGCGGTGTTGCTGGAGATCCTGCTCGAAGGGCGCATCCTGAGCGCCCGCGAAGCCCTCGCCAAGGGCCTGCTGACCCGGGTGGTGGACGACGAGGAGGTGGAAAGGGAAGCCCTCGCCACCGCCGGCCGCATCGTGAAGGGCGCGCCGCTGGTGGCCCGCTGGCACAAGCAGTGGGTGCATCGCCTGATGAAGGGCACGCCCCTCACGGCCGACGAAAAACGCGCCGCCTTCGATTTTCTGGCCACCGACGACTACAAAGAGGGCCTGGACGCCTTCCTGGGCAAGCGTTCGCCGGTGTTCAAGGGGCGCTGATGCCCCATTTCGGTGCAAACAAGGACAAACCGGACACAATCATTTAACATATGCCGTTCGCACCCGAAGAGGTGCTGGTCACATCCCTCCCCCACGCGACCTGACCCGGGCCGCCGCGCCCCCGAATTCGGGGTTGCTGGCGGCCTTTGCACTTCTCAGGTGGCAAACGACATGAGGCACCTATGGCATATCTGACGTGGTCCTACGACCTGGACACCGGCATCAGCGAAATCGACAACCAGCACAAGCAGATCATGGACTTCATCAACCGTCTCCATGACGCCCGGCAACATGCCGACCGTGCAGCCATCACCAACGTGGTGGACGACCTCATCGAATACACCCTCTCCCACTTCGCGTTCGAGGAGTGCCTGATGGAGGATGCGGGGTACGAGTTCGTCCGCGGACACAAGAAGGTGCACGAACTCTTCGTGCGCCGGGTGTCCGGCTTTCACGAGCGCCTGAAACGGGGAGACGACATTTCCCATGAGCTCCACGCCCTGCTCCATCGCTGGCTGTTCAGCCACATCCGGCACGACGATCACGCCTACGTCGGCGCCGTCCGTCCCAAGATGAAAGCGCTTGCAGAAGAAAAGCAGGAGGGCGGCTGGCTAAGCCGCAGCCTGCGCCGCTTCTTCGGCTGAGTTCAGCCGCCCAGCACCGTGTGCAGCATCTTCGCCGACAGCAGCACGAGTACGCCGGCGAAGATCTTCTTGAGCGTCGCCACCGGCAGCTTGTGCGCCAGCCGGGCGCCGACGGGCGCGGTGAGGCTGGAGAGCAGGCTCAGCAGCACCAGCGCCGGCAGGTAGACGAAACCCACCGACCACTCGGGCAGGCCCTGCACCGACCAGCCGTTGATCAGGTAACCCAGCGCGCCGGCCAGGGCGATGGGCAGACCGATGGCGGCCGAGGTGCCGATGGCGTTATGCACCTTGACGTTGCACCAGGTCATGAAGGGCACCGACAGGGAGCCGCCGCCGATCGCCACCAGCGACGAGATCGCGCCGATCACGCCGCCCACCCCGATCAGCCCGGCGGTGCCCGGCAGCTCGCGGGTCGGCTTGGGCTTCACGTTGAGGATCATCTGCACTGCCACGTAGGCGGTGAAGCAGGCGAAGAAGATCGCCAGCGGCTTGGTGGGCGCCTGGGACGCGACGAAAGTGCCGGCGAAGGTGCCCGCCAGCACGCCCGGGGCGATGCCCTTCACGATGTCCCAGCGCACCGCGCCGTGGGCGTGATGGGCGCGCAGGCTGGAAATCGAGGTGACCACGATGCCGGCCATTGAGGTGCCCAGCGCCAGATGCACCATGTGCTCCTTCGGGAAGCCCTGGGCGGCGAACAGCGTGGTGAGCATCGGCACCATGATCGCGCCACCGCCCACGCCGAGCAGGCCCGCAAAAAAGCCGACGAAGGCGCCCAGCGCGAGGTAGGCGGCCAGCCATTCGATTCCGATGTTCATTTCCAGTCCTGAAGATCCGTTGCGCCGAGCAGTTGCCCGACGATGAAGCGCCACTCGGCCGGCTCGACCGGCGTGATCGACAACCGGTTGCCGCGGGCGAGGACGCGCATGTTCTCGAGTTCCGGGTGGCTGCGCAATTCGGGCAAACCCACGAGCCGCGTCTTCTTCACGAAAGCCACGTCCACGTGCAGCCAGCGGGGGTTCTCGGGCGTGGACTTGGGGTCGAAGTACTTGCTGGCCGGGTCGAACTGGGTGGCGTCGGGGTAGGCGGTGCTCGCCACCCTCGCGATGCCGGCGATGCCCGGCTCGGCGCAGCCGGAGTGGTAGAACAGCACCCCGTCGCCCGGCTGCATGCCGTCGCGCATGAAGTTGCGCGCCTGGTAGTTGCGCACGCCATACCAGGGCACCGTCTGGCCGGGGCGCTGTTCCAGGTCGTCGATGGAGACGTCGTCGGGTTCGGATTTCATCAGCCAGTAGCGCATCGGGGGCTCCGTCTCGGGGTGGGCTTCCCCGCAGCGGGGAACGGCCAGCGACGTTTTCGCGCAAATCGCTGCGGAGCACAAGCGGGATTTCCGCGCCCGGCCCCGGCCCCGCCGCGCCAGACGCCGCCCGCGCGGCTATGATGGCGGGCAGCCCTGACCCATCCCGGGTAGCCTGCTCACCCGACCGAAGCGCGAGGCCTCCGTCATGCTTTCCGCCGTTCTGCGTCCCCACCCGCTCTCCCGCGGCCTGCTCCGCCTTGTCCTGTCGATCTGCGCGACGCTGATGCTGGCCGCTGGCGCCCACGCGGCCCGCCAGGCCGCACCGGCGCACACCCCGCCCACCCCAACGCCAGCCCCGGTGCCGGCCGTGGACGCCACGCCGGTCGAGGAAGCCGACCTGATCCTGATGAACCGCACGATCGTGCGCTTCCGCGGCAAGCTTCTCGGCGCCACACCCCGCCAGCGCGCCGAACGGGGCCAGGCGACGATCACCACGATCCTCGAACGGGCCACTGGCAACGAGGTGGTGGTGCAGTCCAACCCGGTAGGCAACATCGTCCTGATCGACGGGCAGCTGGCCTTCATCGTCACCGACGCCGACACCGACAAGCTGGCCGGCGAGACCCTCGACGCGCTCACGCAGAAGAGCGTCGCCACGCTGGGCACGGTGATCGCCGAATCCCGCGAGAGCCGCGACAGCCGGCTGCTCGCCGAAGGCCTCGCCAAATCCGCCGGCGCCACGCTGGTGTTCTTCGCGCTGCTCTACGCCCTGGGCCGGCTGCGTGGCTGGGTGGCCGGCAAGCTGGCCGGCGCCATCGACCGCCAGTCGGAGCGCCTCAAGCTGGGCGGCACCGAGCTGATCCGCCGCGACCGCATCCTCGCCGCCATCGCCTGGATGAGCGCCGCGATCTTCTGGCTGGTGGCCGCCGTGCTCGCCTACGCCTGGATCGCCCGGGTGCTGGCGATCTTTCCCTACACCCGCGCGTGGGGCGAGCAGCTCGACGACTACCTGCTGGGCGTGCTGGCCCGGCTCGGGCTGGGCGTGCTCGAAACCGTGCCCAACCTGCTCATCGCGCTGCTGATGTTCCTGCTCGCCCGGGCGGTGGTCGGCCTGCTCAAGCCGGTGTTCGACCACGTGGCCGGCGACAGCGCGGGCCTCGGCTGGCTCGACAAGGACACCGTCGAGCCGACCCGCAAGATCACCAACATCCTGATCTGGATCTTCGCGCTGGTGATGGCCTACCCCTACCTGCCCGGCGCCCAGACCGAAGCCTTCAAGGGCATGTCGGTGCTGATCGGCCTGATGGTGTCGCTGGGCGCGTCGAGCATCGTCGGCCAGGGCGCCAGCGGGCTGATCCTGATGTACTCGCGCACCCTGCGCTCCGGCGAATACGTGCGCATCGGCGAGCACGAAGGCACCGTCGTCGCCATCAGCCTGTTCAACACCCGCCTGCGCACCGGCCGCGGCGCCGAGATCACCCTGCCCAACGCGCTGATCGTCGGCAGCGCCACCCGCAACTACTCGCGCACCCAGGGCGGGCGCGGCTTCATGCTCGACACCACCGTCACCATCGGCTACGACACCCCGTGGCGGCAGGTCGAGGCGATGCTCACCGAAGCCGCCCGGCGCACCCCCGGCATCTCCACCGACCCGGCTCCGCGGATCTTCCAGACCGCCCTGTCGGATTTCTATCCCGAATACTGCCTGGTGGTGCACGCCACCCCGGTCGGCGCCGAGCCGCGGGCGCAGCTGCTGTCCCGGCTGCACGCCAACATTCAGGATGTGTTCAACGAATACGGCGTGCAGATCATGTCGCCCCATTACATCGACGACCCGGCGAGCGAGAAGGTGGTGCCCCAGGCCAGCTGGTACACCGCCCCCGCCCGCAAACCCGACCCCGCCTGAGCGCTGGGTTATCATCCCCGCCTGACCGCCCCGGAGCCCTGTCATGAGCACCACCCCCGAACGTCGCAAGAACCTCAGCCTGCGCGAGCTGGTCGACAAGGCCTACGAAATCATCGAGCCCTTCTTCGACCCCGCCAACGCCTGGAACGGCCAGACCCTCGAGCACCTGGCCTACCGCGTGGTGCGCGACCGCCTGCCGGACATCCCGCCCGCCGACGTGCAGATCATCGTCTCCGCCTCCACCCGCATGTACCGGGCCAAGCACCCCGCCCGCTGATCCGTCCCCGCGGGCCCCGCGCCCGCCCCGATGCCTCCCTCCGCCCCTGTCGTGACCCGCTTCTACCCCCTCCTGTTCGTCCTGCTGTGGAGCACCGGCTTCATCGGCGCCAAGTTCGGCCTGCCCTACGCCGAGCCCATCACCTTCCTGTGCGTGCGCTACGGGCTGGTGATCGGCCTGATGGGCCTGGTCGCCCTCGCCACCCGCGCCCCGTGGCCGGCCGACAAACGCCAGTGGCTGCACATCGGCATCACCGGGCTGCTGGTGCATGCGCTCTATCTGGGCGGCGTGTTCTCGTCGATTCACCACGGCCTGCCGGCGGGGATCGCCTCGCTGGTGGTCGGGCTGCAACCCCTGCTCACCGCCCTCGGCGCCGGCTTGCTGCTGGGCGAGCGGGTGCTGCCGCGCCAATGGGCCGGGCTGGTGCTGGGTTTTGGCGGCGTCGGGCTCGTCGTATCCAGCAAGGTGGTGGCGGTGGCCGGCGGCGCCGGCCTGCAGGCGATGCTCGTCCCGGCGCTGCTGGCGCTGGCCGGCATCACCGCCGGCACGCTGTACCAGAAGCGTTTCTGCCCCAGCTTCGACCTGCGTACCGGCGCGGTGATCCAGTTCGTGCCCTGCCTGCTGGTGAGCAGCCTGTTCGCCGCGCAGCACGAAACCATGGTCATCGACTGGTCCGGCCAGTTCATCTTTGCGCTGCTGTGGCTGGTGCTGGTGTTGTCGGTGGGCGCCATCAGCCTGCTCAACCTGCTGATCCGCAGCGGCAGCGCCGTCAATGTGGCGAGCCTGTTCTATCTCACCCCGCCCACCACCGCCCTCATCGCCTGGGCAGCCTTCGGCGAGACCCTCACCGGCCTCGCGCTGGTGGGCATGGGCATCACGGTGTTCGGCGTGTGGCTGGCCCGCAAGTGAAGCCGCCGGCCGCCTCCGCCACCGTCGCCACGCGCATCCTGGGCATCGACCCGGGCCTGCGCCACACCGGTTTCGGCGTCATCGACACCCTGGGCAGCCAGCTGCGCTACGTGGCCAGCGGCGTCATCAAGAGCGGCGAGGGCAGCCTGCCCGAGCGCCTCAAGGTGATCCTCGACGGGGTGCGGCAGGTCATCACCACCTACCAGCCCGACCAGGTGGCGATCGAGATCGTCTTCGTGAACGTCAATCCGCAATCCACCCTGCTGCTCGGCCAGGCCCGCGGTGCGGCGATCTGCGGCGCGGTGTCCCACGACCTGCCAGTGGCCGAATACACCGCGCTGCAGGTCAAGCAGGCGGTGGTCGGCCACGGCAAGGCCGCCAAGGAGCAGGTGTGCCACATGGTCGAACGTCTGCTGTCGCTCGACGCGAGCCCGTCGGCCGATGCCGCCGACGCCCTGGCCTGTGCCATCTGCCATGCCCACGGCAGCAGCGGGCTGGCCGCAATGGCCGGCGTCGGCACCCGCAAACGGGGTGGCCGGCTGACCCGCTGAGGGCCGCGGGGCGGGCATCTTCGCCCGGCGGGCAAACATTCGCCGCCATGGGAAGTAATGCACAGCGAGTTTTTGCCATTCACGTATAAAGGTTCGACACTGGCGCGCCGTCGACAGTCCGAAACCGTCATACTCGGCCCATGCACCCGTCCTCCCCCTCCACCTCCGTGCTGACGAACAATCTGCTGGTCGGCCTGGCCTACATCGCCCTCGGCTGGCTGGCGACCGGGCTCGCCGTGGCGGGGGGTTACGCCAGTCCGGTATTCCCCGCGGCCGGCCTGGCGCTGGCGGCCGTGCTCTACCTGGGGGCCCAGGTGCTGCCCGGCGTGTGGATCGGTTCGGTCGCGCTGCACCTGCTGCTGGCCTACGTCAATGGCGCCCTGAACATCGCCGACACCATCGCCGCGATGGCCATCGCCAGCGGCGCCACCGCCCAGGCCTGGCTCGGCCGGGCCCTGATCCAGCGCTGGCAGGGCGACGAGTGGCGCACCCTGGACAACACCACCGCGGTCTTCCGCTTCCTGCTGCTGGGCGGCCCCGCGGCCTGCGTGGTGTCGGCCTCGATCGGCATCCTCAGCCTGTTCCTGACCGGCGTGCTCACCCGCCCCGCCCTGCCCTTCGCGTGGTGGAACTGGTTTGCCGGCGACACCTTCGGGGTGCTCACCTTCACCCCGCTCACCCTGTGCTTCCTGCTCACCGACGATCCCCTCTGGCAGGCCCGGCGCCGGCGCATGGTCATGCCCGTGGTGGTCACCCTGGCGATGGCCACCGCAGCCTTCCACGCCGCCTCGAGCTGGGAGCGCAGCGAGATCCGGCACCATCTGCAGAGCGACGGCATGCGCATCCACGAGCGCATCAGTGACCGCCTGCTCAGCCACCGGGAAGTCCTGCAATCCCTGCGCAGCTTCATCGAGGTCACCCCGGACCTCACCGACAGCCGTTTCAGCGCCTTCACCCAAGCCACCCTCCAGAACAACCCGGACATCTACGCCCTCAGCTTCAACACCTACGTGCGCAGCGCCGACCGGGCCGCCTTCGAGGCCGCCATGAGCCACCAGCTCGGCCGCCCCGACTTCCGGATCACCGAACGGAACACCGACGGCGAGCTGCAGACCGCCGGCAAACGCGACGACCATGTGCCCGTCACCTTCATCGCCCCACAGGCAAGCAACCGCCGCGCGATCGGTTTCGACATCGCCTCCGAGACCCTCCGCTGGGACGCAGTCAACCGGGCCCTCGGCCAGCGCAGCGGCATCTACGTCACCGCGCCCATCATGCTGGTCCAGGAGAACCAGGTGGCGGTGCTCGCCCTGGCACCAGTGCTGCAAGCCGGCAGCAGCCAGCTCCGGGGCTTTGCGGTGGGCGTCATCCAGGTCGGGCAGCTGGTCGAGCGGGCCCTGCGCGACAGCCTGCCCGCCGGCCTCAGCGTGTCGCTCGTCGATCCCTACGCCCTGGGCAGCGTGCGCCACCTCGACAACGGCGAATCCCCCACAGCCAGCCACAACCCGGTACAACACTGGGAGCACAAGCTCGGCTTCGGCGACCGGGAGTGGCTGCTCAAGGTGAGCGCCGACGAACGCTACCTCGAATCCCGGCGCTCCCTGAACACCTGGGCGATCGGCGTCGCCGGCCTGCTGTTCACCACCCTGCTGCAGGCGCTCTTCATGAGCCTCACCGGCCGCAACTGGATCATCCAGCGCCAGGTGGACCACCAGACCGCCGACCTCGCCGCCAAGAACCGGGAACTCGCCCTGGCCACCATCTCCATCAACAAATCCCCGGATGCCGCCTTCTGGGTGCTCCCGGACGCGCGCATCGTGCGGGTCAATCCCGCCGCCTGCCGGCTGCTCGGCTATCCGGCCGATACGCTGCTCACCCTGCGCGTGCCCGAGATCGCGCCGGACATCACCGAAGCCAGCTGGAGCGCCCTGTGGACGCGGGTGTGGGCCAACGGATCGGAAGTCTTCGAATCCATCCAGCGCCGCAAGGACGGCAGCGAAATCGCCGCGGCGGTCACCGCCAGCCTCGCAAGCGCCGACGGCACCGACTACCTCTACATCAGCGTGCGCGACATCACCGAGCGCAAGGCCGCCGAGGCCGAGCTCACCCGCCACCGCAACCACCTCGAAGAACTCGTCGCCGCCCGCACCGCCGACCTCTCCGTGGCTAAGGAGGCCGCCGAAACCGCCAACCGGGCCAAGAGCAGCTTCCTCGCCAACATGAGCCACGAGCTGCGCACGCCGATGCACGCGATCATCGGCCTCACCCACCTGCTCCGCCGCAACAACACCGACCCCGCCCAGCACGACCGTCTCGACAAGATCTCCAGCGCCGCCACCCACCTGCTCCAGCAGCTGGGCGACGTGCTCGAACTGGCGCGCATCGACGCCGAACGGATCGCCGTCGAGCAGACCCGCTTCGCCATCGGCGAGGTCATCGGCCGGGTGGTCGACCCGCTCGGCGCCAGCTTCGAGGGCAAGGGGCTTGGCCTGCAGCTCGACATCGACCCCGATCTCGCCACCCGCCCGCTGATCGGCGACCCGCTGCGGGTGCAGCAGGTGCTGGCCCACATCGTCGGCAATGCGGTCAAATTCACCAGCGCCGGGGCCATCGTCATCCGCGCCCGCCTCACCGACCGGCAAGCCAGCGGCGCCCTGCTCCACATCGAGGTGCAGGACAGCGGGATCGGCATCCCCCCCGCCGACCAGGAACGCATCTTCCGCCCCTTCGAGCAGGCCGACGGCTCGGTCACCCGGCGCTTCGGCGGCACCGGCCTGGGGCTCGCCATCTGCCGCCGCCTCACCCGGCTGATGGGCGGCGACGTCGGCGTGACGAGCGAACCGGGCCACGGCAGCACCTTCTGGATCACCCTGCGGGTTGGCGTGCTGCCCGGCGCAGGCGACAGCCACGCGACGGCCGACCCGAGCCCCGAGGAAGCCGAACGGCGGCTGCGCACCGAACACGGCCACCGCCGCCTGCTGCTGGTCGAAGACGACTGGGTGAACCAGGAGGTCAGCCTCGAGCTGCTCCGCACCGAGCTCGGCCTGCAGGTCGATCTCGCCCCCGACGGCGCCGAAGCCGTGCGGATGACCGCCGACACCGCCTACGACCTGATCCTGATGGACGTGCAGATGCCGGTCATGGACGGCCTCACCGCCACGCGCACCATCCGCGCCCGCCCCGGCCCCAGCGCCCGGGCGCCGATCGTCGCGATGACCGCCAACACCTTCGACGAAGACCGCAAGGCCTGCTTTGATGCCGGCATGGACGACTTCATCCCCAAGCCGGCCGACCCCGACCAGCTCTTCATCACCCTGCTGCGCTGGCTCGAACGCCCCGCCGCCGACCTCCGCAGCTATCCGGCCACGGCGTCCCACAGCAGCTTGACCCCGGAGAGCCCCAACGCCGCCGTCGCCAGCAGGTAGAAAGGCCGCTCGGGGATGTGCTGGAGCAGGCGCATCCCCGTCCACACCCCCACCGGCACCAGCACCAGCAGCATCGCCGACATCACCAGCGTGTCGCGGGTGAACAGATCCAGCCCCAGATAAAACGGCAGCTTGGCCAGATTGAGCGCCGCAAAGAAGAACACCGACGTCGCCGCAAAGGCCTGCCGCGGCAGGCCGCGGGTCAGCAGGTAAATCATCAGCGGCGGCCCGCCCGCGTGGGCCAGGGTGCTGGTGAAGCCCGCCCCCACGCCGCACAGCCGGGCCAGGCGCGGCAACGGCGCCGTGGGGGCGTCGGACATCGGCCGGCGCAGCAGCCGGTCGGCGGCAAACACCACCGCAATCAGCCCCACCGCGCCCTTCACCATCCGGTCCGACATCACCCCGAAGGCCAGCGTGCCCACCGCGATGCCCGCGAGCGACGCCGGCAGCAGCAGGCGCAGCTCGGCCCAGTCGGCCTTGCCCCGCCAGGCCCGGATGCCGAACAGGTCCATCGCGATCAGCACCGGCAGCATCACCGCCACCGCGTCCCGCGGCGACATCCACATGGACATGAAGGGCACCGCCAGCCCGCCCAGGGCGCCGCCCAGGCCCGATTTGGAAATGCCCGTGAGCAGGATGGCGATCGCCGTGACGATCCAGCCGGTGGTGTCGAGGTGCATGGGCGCACTTTCTGAGACGGGGCGTGAACGATGCCACAAACCGTGCAGTGCTTTCGCCGGAGCCCTAAACTTCCCGGCGCCACCGCCGAAAATTGGGCATTACCCCCCATCGCCCGAACCATGCCGCCCGAGCAATCCCAGGACCCCGTCGTTACGCCCGAGCAGCTGTGTATCGGCCTGTTCGTCCACCTCGACCTGCCCTGGTTCAGCCACCCGTTCAGCTTCAACAGCTTCAAGATCCGCTCGGCGGACCAGCTGAAGACCCTGCGCGAACTGGGCGTCACCCGTTTCCGCTACGACCCCGACCGTTCCGACGTACAGCCCCGCGGCACGGCACCGGCCGCAATCGCCGTCGCGCAGCCCCCGGCGCATGTCGAGGAAGACCCGGCCACCTGCCAAGCCCTTGCCGCCAAACGCGAGCGGATCGCCCGCCTCGCCCAGCGCAAGCGCCAGGTCATCGAGGTTGAAAAAGCCTTCGTGAAGGCCGCCGGGGTGATGCGCAACATCAACAAGAACCTCTTCGCCCGTCCCAAGGAATGCCTCGACGAGGTGGACGAGCTGGTCAATCAGATGGTCGTCGCCTTCCTCGACCAGCCCGAAGCCGCCCTGCATGTGATGGGCGAGCACGCCGCCGGCGAGGAGGCCTACTTCCACGGCCTCAACGTGTCGATCCTGTCGATGATGCTGGCCAAGGATCTCGGCTTCTCCCGCAGCCAGAGCCAGCTGCTGGGCGTCGGCGCGCTGCTCCACGACGTGGGCCTCGCCGACATCCCCGAGCGGGTGGCCCGGGCCAGGCACGAGCTCACCACCCCCGAGCGCAACCTGCGCGAACTGCACTGCGACTACGGCGTGCGCCTGGGCAAGCAGCTCGGCCTGTCCGAACCCGTGCTGCGCATCATCGCCCAGCACCACGAGCTGGCCGACGGCAGCGGCTATCCGCGCCGCCTCAAGGGCGACCAGATCGACCCCCTGGCCCGGCTGGTGGCGCTGGTCAATTACTACGACAACCTGTGCAACCCTGGCGATCTCGCCAAGGCCCTGACGCCCCACGAGGCCCTCTCGCTGATGTTCGCCCAGCGCCGCAGCAAGTTCGACGGGCAGGCCCTGCAGGTGATGATCCGCAGCCTCGGCGTCTATCCGCCGGGCTCGGTGGTGCGGCTGTCCAACGACGCGCTGGCCCTCGTCGCGTCGGTCAATCCGGTCAAGCCCCTGCGCCCGTGGGTGACCGTCTTCGACCCCAACGTCCCCCGCGACGAAGCGATCATGCTCGATCTCGAGCAGGAGCCCGACATCAACATCGCCAAGGCCCTGCGCCCGATCCACCTGCCGCCCGACGTGTACGAATACCTCAGCCCCCGCAAGCGCGTGACCTACTACTTCGACGCCGACTCCCGGCAGGGACGCAACCCATGAACAGCCGCTACCAGGACATCCTGCTCGGCGCCGCAGGGGAGATCCTGCTGCTGGTCGATCCGGCCAGCCTCACCATCCTCGCCGCCAGCCCGGCCACCGCCCGCCTGCTCGGCCAGCCCGTGGAGGCGCTGGTCGGCCTGCCCATCACCGAGATCGAATGCGCCCTCTCCGACGTGTTCTTCTGGGAAGAGGTGCGCACCGGCGGCATCACCGAAGAGCAGACCATGGAAGGCCTTTACCGGCGCGCCGACGGCAACCTCCTCGAAGCCCGCAAGACCGTCCGCCGCCTGCCCGAAGGCATCCTGGTGTGCGCCACCGACGTGGGCGCCCAGCGCCGCACCGAGGACGAGCTCGCCGAGATGACCTCGCGCCTGCGGGCCACCCTCGAAGCCACCGCCGACGGCATCCTGGTGCTCGACGGCGGCGGCCGCATCGTCAACATGAACCGCCGCCTCGCCGGCCTGTGGGGGCTGCCCGAAGAGCTCCTCGCCCGCCACGACGACGAAGCCATCCTCGAACACCTGATCCACGCGGTCGAAGACCCGACGGCCCTGCGCGCGCTGCTCACCACCCACAGCCAGGACCTCAGCGAAACCTTCGACACCCTGCCGCTGCGCGACGGGCGCATCTTCGAGGTCAGCTCCCGCCCCGCCCGCCACGACGACGAGGTGATCGGCCGGGTGTTCTGCATCACCGACGTCACCGAGCGCCACAAGGCCGAGCAGGCCCTGATCGCCGCCCGCGACGCCGCCACCTCCGCCAGCAAGGCCAAGAGCGACTTCCTGGCCATGATGTCCCACGAGATCCGCACCCCGATGAACGGCATCATCGGCATGGCCCAGCTCCTGCGCATGACCCCGCAGACCGACGAGCAGCGCGACTACATCACCACCATCCTGTCGAGCAGCGAGGCCCTGCTGTCGATCATCAACGACATCCTCGACTACTCGAAGATCGAGGCCCGCAAGCTCAACCTCGAAAAGATCAGCTTCGACCTGCGCCAGGTGGTCAGCGACGTGGACAAGCTGTTCCGCCCGAAGGCCGTCGAACAGGGCCTGTCCTACGCCACCGCGGTGGCCAGCGACGTGCCCCACGTGCTGGTGGGCGACCCGATCCGGGTTCGGCAGATCCTCGTCAATCTGGTCAGCAACGCCTTCAAGTTCACCGCCAGCGGCCGCATCGACGTGATGGTGGCGGTGGGCGAGCGCGACGGCGGGCAGATCCAGTTGCAGGTCAGCGTCACCGACACCGGCATCGGCATCGCGCCGGACAAGTGCCGCAAGATCTTCACCCCGTTCGAGCAGGCCGACATGTCCACCACGCGCCGCTACGGCGGCACGGGCCTGGGCCTGTCCATCTGCCGCATGCTGTGCGACCTGATGGAAGGTGAGATCGGCGTGGACAGCGAAGAAGGCAGAGGCTCGCGGTTCTGGTTCACCGTCCGGCTCGAAGCGGGCGCCGACGAACAGAACGCCAGCACCGGCAGCGCGCCACGGCCGATCCTGCGCCAGGGCACGCGCATCCTGGTGGCCGAGGACAACCCCATCAACTGCACCGTGATCGCCCGGATGCTCGAACACTTCGGGGCCCAGGACATCACCTTCGCCGCCAACGGCGAGGACGCCCTCGCCCGCTGCGCCGAGCGCAGCTTCGACCTGATCTTCATGGATGCCCGCATGCCGCGGATGGACGGCCTCGCCGCCACCCAGGCGCTGCGGGACGGTGGCAACAGCACCTACGTCATCGGGGTGAGCGCCGACGCGATGAGCGAGGAACGCGACGCCGCCCTCGCCTCGGGCATGGACGACTACCTGGCCAAGCCGATCAGCCAGATCGCCCTGGCCGCGGCCATCGAAGGATGGCGCCAGCGGCTGGTGGCGATGCGCCAGCTCGAACAGCGCCGCGACGGCGACAAAATGTAAGCTTTCGCCCGCTCCGTACCCGGTGGCGACGGGGAAATCCGTTGCCAGGCCGCAGATTCACTTACAAATCCCAGCCGGGGTCGCGCTCGGTGACGGCTATCCTTGGTTCGTCCAGGCAACACGCCTTGAAACCGAGGAGAAGCCGAATGCGAAACACCCGTCAGATGATTGCCGCCGCCCTGCTCGGCAGCCTGGCCCTCGGCATGGCCCTGCCCGCCAGCGCCCACGGCGACCGCGGCTGGGGAAGGGGCTGGGACGAACGCCGCCACCATCACCACCACCACCGCTACTACCCGGAATATCGGGGCGCCTACGCACCGGCCCCCGTTTACATGGCCCCACCGCCGATGGTCATCGAACGGCCGGTCGTGTACCGCCCCGCGCCCGTCTATGCCTACCCGGCGGCGCCCGCCATCACCATCGGACTGCCGCCGCTCGTCATCCCCCTGCGCTGACGCGCAGCGGGCGTCGCACCCGACGGGCCGAAGGCACGTGTCCCGGCGGGGTGAAGGACAGCAACTGCGCCGCCGCCTCGTCGGACATCACCCGGCGGAAGCTCGCCGCAACACAGCAGATCTGGGCCTGCGTGAGTTCCTCGATGTAGGTGCGCATGATCGTCACCATGCCTTCGCTGCCCGCTTCCATCAGCAGCGCGGTGCGCTCCTCGACCTCGGCCAGATCGGCCGCATAGAAGGTTTCGTCCACCCGCTGGATGTGTCGGCGTGCATGGCTCTCGAGCAAGCCGATGGACAGGCGTGAAGCCAGGAACTGCATGCGCTGGGCCAGATCGACCTGGGCCAGCCACACGCGCCCCATCAGCTCGATGACCGGTAGCGAACTGGAGGCGGGGGAAATCGGCAGGAGGGGCGTTGGCAGCATGATCGGGTTCTCGTGGAGAGGGCGGGCGGACCGAATTCTTTTTGTAGCCTAGCGGCCGGGAGAGTCAAGCAGCCATGCCGCGCGTTCGCGCAGGCGGCGGGCCCAGTCGGCATTGAGCCCCGCCGCCTCGGACAGACGGGTGAGCTCGGCGGCGTCAGGGCGATGGGCGGTGTGGGCTGTCCACAGGCGGGCGAGGGTCATTCCGGGGGCCGGGCGCTCGACCAGTTCGAGCGTGTCGCCGGCGCAGAGCGTGCCTTCCTGCAGCACGCGGAAATACCAGCCGGTGCAGCCCAGGTCGGCGATCAGCCGCGACATGGGGTCGTGTTCAAGACGGTGGCTGATCTTCCAGCAGGGCTGGCGCGGCTGGCTCACCTGCAGGCGGCAGGTGCCAGCCGCGTAGATGTCGCCGATGCACACCGTCGCCTCGGTGAGGCCCACGCCCGACAGGTTCTCGCCGAGCACGCCGGGCAGGAGGCGCGCGGCGATGGCCGGCACCCGCGCCGCCAGCAGGGCGTAATGCTCGGCCGGGTAGTAATGCACCGCCTTCTCGGGGCCGCCATGCACGCGGCGGTCACCCTGCATGTCGCCGGCGAGGCCATTCAGGCCGACGGCCACCGGGCCGCCCACCGGAGACTTGAACATGCCGGTCTGCTGCCCCTCGGGTGGCAAGGGGCGCAAAGTTCCGACATAAACAGCGCTTATCGGTGCATTCATCTCGCTGAAATATTTGGCCACAAAATCAAACGTCCCCCATTGTGCGCCCGATCGCCCGCCTGTCAAGCCGGCCAGAGCCAGGCCGCGCCCCGCACGCCGGACGAATCGCCGTGGGCAGCACGCACCAGCCGGGTCGACACCCCATCCGAAAACACGTGCGGCAACCAGCGCCGGGGCACTTCGTCATAAAGCGCGTCAATGTTCGAAAGCCCGCCGCCCAGCACGATCACGTCCGGATCGAGCAGGTTGATCACCCCCGCCAGCGCCCGAGCCAGCCGGTCGGCGTAGCGCGCCAGGGTGGCTGCACAGGCCGTGTCGGCCGCCGCCGCACCGGCGACGATCTCGGCGGGCGACAGCGCCGCCCCCGCCATGCGCAGATGATCCGCCGCCAGACCGGGGCCGGAAAGGTAGGTCTCCACACAGCCCGCGCGACCGCAGTAGCAGGCCGGCAACGGCAGATCGGCCCCCGTCGGCAGGGGCAGCGGGTTGTGGCCCCATTCGCCGGCGATGGCGTTGGGGCCTTCGAGCACCCGTCCGCCCACCACGATGCCGCCGCCCACGCCGGTGCCGATGATGACCCCGAACACCACGTCGCCCCCCGCCGCGGCACCATCGGCGGCCTCGGAGAGCGCAAAGCAGTTGGCGTCGTTGGCGAGGCGCACCGGCCGGCCGAGCAGGCTCTCCAGATCACCCTGCAGGGGCTTGCCGATCAGGCAGGTGGAGTTGGCGTTCTTGACCAGCCCGGTGCGCCGCGACAGCGCCCCCGGCATGCCCACGCCCACGCTGCCGCGCTGGCCCAGCTCGTTCTCGACGGCCGTCACCAGCCCGACCACCGCCGCCAGCGTCGCCGGGTAGTCGCCCTGGGGCGTGGCCACCCGCCGCCGGGCGAGCACCTCGCCGCCGTCGCCGAGGGCGATGATTTCGATCTTGGTACCGCCGAGGTCGATGCCGATGCGCATGGGGCCGCTGTCCGGGAGTCGGGATGGGCGGATGATAAGCCCCGTGGCACTGGCGCGCGGGCTGACATATTCTTGAGGGCGAAGACAAACCACCACCGCCCGACGCGCCATGCCCCACGAAGCCGACATCCCCGAAATCCGGCAGATCTTCCTGAGCGCCACCGCTCAGGACTGCCGGGTTTATCGGGAGGCCGTGCGCGACTTCATCCACGACAACATCGAGCAGGCCAAGGTCTTCCTCCAGGAGAACTGGGCCGAGGGCGGCAACTTCGTCGAGCCGGTGTGCAAGGCCAAGGTGGAAACCTGCGACGCCTACATGGGGCTCTTCGGTTACCGCTACGGCTGGACGCCGCCTCTGCAGCGCCGCTCGATCACCGAGCTGGAGTTCCGCTGGGCGGTGGACCGCTGGGGCGTGGGCGAGGCGCCGATCTTCGTACTGCGTCCGATACCCGGCAGCGAGGCCGACCTGCACCTGCGCGAACAGGCCGCCGTCTTCCACGACAAGCAGCCCCCCGCCGATGCCGAGGCCGACCGGGCGGCTCAGATTGCCTTTCTCGCCAGCGTGGACCAGTGGGCTGCCAACGGCCGCATCCAGGTCTTCTACACCGACCCGCTCCAGCTCAGGGGCAAGGCCCTCTGCTGCATCAAGAACTGGGACCAGGCCGTGCTCAAGCAGGCCAGCCGCAGCCGCTTCGAGGCGCCCGGCACCATCCCCGCCAGCGAACTGGGCCGCATCGGCCGCGACGCGCAGGTGGACGCCCTGGCGCAAGCCCTGGACGCCCTCCACGACCGCCGCAGCGAGCGGGCCGCCGCCTTCCTCATCCACGGCCCCGAAAACCACGGCCAGCTGGAATTCGTCGAGTTCCTCCGCAACCAGGACGACGAATGGGAAGACGCCGACATCCGCTGCGGCCAGGCCGACGAGCCCGACAGCGCCGAATCCCTCATCTGCTGGGCCTGCAGCCAGTTGGGCGAGCCGCTGCTGGGCGAACCGACCATCGATGCCCTCGCCGGCCTGCTCGCCACCCGGCTGGCGGGCCGCTCGGTGGTGCTGATCCTGCGCACCGCGGGGCGCGAGGCCAACCGCCTCGCCCTGTTCCAGCAGCGCTTCTGGCAGCCCCTGCGCGACGCGCTGGCGAGCCGCCCGTCCACCGGCTGGAAAGGGCGCCTGTACTGCTTCATCGCCGACCACGCGCCGCTGGCCGACCCGCCGCCCGCCGGTTTTTGCGCCGATGACATCGCCCGCGACGACGTGGACTACCGCCAGATCCTCGCCCTGCCACCCCTCGGCCCCATCGCCGCCCGCGAAGTGCGCGGCTGGCTGAAGACGCTGCGCAAGAGCGCCGGGATCACCCTCGACGAAGCCACCCGCGACGCCATCGCCACCTACGCCACCACCCCCGACGGCAACCCGCCCAACGTATACAACCGCCTGAACCTGCACGGCTTCTGGAGCCGCGCCCGCTGAGGACCATCACCGTGCCCGACACCACCCCCTACGCCGCCTTCACCGGCACCGGCTCCGCCCACTACGTGGCCGCGCCCCACACCGCCACCATCGTCAACCTGGCCATCCGCCTGGGCCGGCCGCTGCTGGTCGAAGGCGAAGCCGGCTGCGGCAAGACCCGCCTCGCCAGCGCCATCGCCGAAGAACTGGGCGTCGGGCTCACGGTGATGACCGTCAAGAGCACCAGCCAGGCCAAGGATCTGCTCTACCGCTTCGACGCCCTGCGCCGCCTGCAGGACGCCCAGGACCCGGCCAACACCGACGCCCGCCAGGTCTTCCCCTACATCGAACTGGAGCCCCTCGGCCACGCCATCCGCGAAGGCCAGCCCCAGGTGGTGCTGATCGACGAGGTGGACAAGGCCGACATCGATTTCCCCAACGACCTCCTCGACGTGCTCGACCGCTTCGAGTTCGACATCGAAGACCTGCCCCGCACCGAGGACGAGGCCTGCCGCAAGGCCCGCGGCTTCGGCCGCCACGTGGCCGGCCCGGAGCGCGGCGTGCGCCCCATCGTGCTCATCACCAGCAACCGCGAGAAGCAGCTCCCCGAGCCCTTCCTGCGCCGCTGCCTGTACGTGCAGCTGGATTTCCCCGCCAGCGATCCCGCGATGCTCGCCGAGATCGTCCGCAAGAACCTCGACGCCCGGGCCGAGACCATCAGCGACGAACTCATCACCGGCGCCGTCGAGCGCCTGTGCCGCATCCGCGAGCGCGGCCGCGAGCTGGGCATGCAGAAGCTCCCCGCCACCTCCGAGCTGGTGGACTGGGTGCGCGTGCTCCACTGGCAGCAGCGCAAGGCCGAAGCCGTGTCGGTGGACGCCCTCGACGCGGTGGATCAGGCCGTGCTGTTCAAGATCCGCCAGGACATCGAACGCTACCGCGCCCGCACCGACGACGAGGCCGGGCGGTGACCCACACCCTGCCGCCCCTGCTGCTGGGGCTGTTCCGCGAGCTCAAGGCCAACGGCGTGCCGGTGGGCGTGCGCGACTACCTGGACGGCATCGAGGCCCTGCGCCTGGGCTTCGGCCTGGATGGCCGCGCCGCCCTGCGCGATCTGGCCATCGCCCTGTGGGGCCGCAGCGACGAGGAGCGCCGCGTCATCAACCGCTGGTTCGACGTGCTGCCCGCACCCGACGACGCCCTTGCCGCCACCATCGACGACCAGCTCGAGCGCCTCGACACCCCTGCCCTTACTCCCAACGGAACGGCCCCTACCAAGGTCACCCGGCCCCCGGCCCAGCCCGGCGCCACCGCCACGCCCGCCCCCGCAACCGGCCTCTCCGCCGAAGCCACCGCCACCCAGGCCGAGCGCGCCCGGGTCTCCTTCGCCGCCGCCCGGGAAGGCAGCGGCTTGCCCATCCCGCGCCTCGCCAGCGCCCCGGCCATCGACGAAGACTACGTCCTCACCCCCCAGCCCCTCATCAGCCCGCGGGACATGGCCGTGCTGTGGCGGCGCTACCGGCGCAGCACCCGCCACGGCCCGCGCACCGAGATGGACCTGGCCGCCACCCTGCGCGAACGCTGCCGCCGTGGCCTGCTGTGCCGCCCGGTGTGCCGCCCCCGGCGCAGCAACAGCGCCCGGCTGCTGATCCTCGCCGACGCCAGCCCGAGCATGGACCCGTGGCGCCCCTTCCTCGCCACCCTCGCCGAATCCCTGCCCCTGGGCCGGCTGGCCCGGGCCGAGCTGCGCTACTTCAGCAACCAGCCGCGCCGGCAGCTTTACACCACCCCCAGCCTCACCGAGCCCGAAGCCCGTGACGACGTGCTGCGCCGCCACGCCGGCGCCGCGCTGCTGGTGGTGAGCGACGCCGGCAGCGCCCGCGGCGCCCTCAACCGCCGCCGCGCCATCCAGACCGCTGATTTCCTCGACGAAGCCCGGCGCCTCTTCCCCACCGCCGTGTGGCTCAACCCCATGCCCCGCCAGCGCTGGGCCGGCACCACCGCCGGCCTCATCGCCGACGGCCCGGTGCCCATGCTGCCGGTGGATGCCCCGCACCTGCTGCGCGCCATCGACATCCTGCGCGGCAACAAATAGACCGCCATGCCCTATCCCGCCGCCCTCGGCCAGCGCCCGCTCGACGTCAATGAAGCCTACGCGGCGCTGGAGCAGTACGCCGCCGACTACGGCCGCGACCCGCTGCTCCTGCTGATGCACGCCTCGGTGCCCGAAACCCTGCGGCCGGATCTCCTCAACCTGATCCGGGTGAACTTCCTCGCCGCCCACGGGCCCGACCCCAGCCTCGAGGCCGACGTGCTGTTCTCGCCCCTCGCCACCGCCCTGGGCGGCGGCTACTACCGCATCGACGCCCAGGTGCGCTGGCACTGCCTGGTGATGCTGCGCTCCCTCTACCGCCACGACCCGCGCCCGCGCATCCGGCGCATCGCCGAGCTGCTGTGGCGCTACGTGGAGGCCCGCGAGCACCAGGCCAGCCGCGCCGCCGACCCGCAGCTGGCCGAGTTCCTCGACATCCAGCGCTGGGTCGCCCTGGCCTTCCTCGAACCCGCCAGCGCCGCCCACGCCTTCGCCGACGCCCTGCGCCAGACCCACGCCGACGGCAGCACCGTGGCCCTGCGCCTGGGCGGCCTCGCCTCCGCCATCGAACTCCCCCTCGCCGGCCAGCCCGAACTCCTCGCCTACGCCCGCGGCCTCGACGCCCTGGCCAGCGGCAACGACGCCGAAGCCGAGCGCCTGCTGGGTGCGCTTGGCAGCGACGAGATCCGGGTGGGCGACATCGTGCTGAAGGCGCCGGGCGCGGTGCTGGCGGATTACCGGGCCGCCGGGGCAACGGCGGGCGGTCAGGAGTCCAGCGGCAAACCACGGCGGACGTGTCTGGTGATCCAGCCCGTCGGCACCTGGACCGACCCCGACAACGGCCACGTCGTGGACCTGGATGCCGCCTATCGGGTGATCCGCGAGACGGCCGCCGAGGCTGGCCTTGACTGCATCCGCGCAGACCTCCTCGCCCTCGTCTTCAGCGCCAACGAGCAATGGCCAGCCCTGCTCCGCAACATCCTGAGCGCCGAGGTGGTGATCTGCGACCTGAGCACCGGGGATGTCGCAATGCGTTATCTGATGGGCGTCTGCTTCGCGCTGGGGGCGCACAAGGTGTCGCTCATCGCAGAAGCTCAGGCGTCCTCGTGGCAGCCGTCGCCATTGTTCGGCAGGGTGATCCTGTATTCAGCCTCGGCGCATCCCGAAAGCTGGGTCAAAGCCGCCCTGGGCATGCAGCTCACGTCAAGCGAGACGACGCTGCTCAAGATCGGCCCAAACCCGATCCTGTGGGCGCTGTCGATGTCCCCGACAAGAATGGAGGCGCCACCTTCACTCGCAGCCGGCACGGAGGTGTCCGATCCGACGCCAGCGTACGCCCCGGCACCGGGCGATCTCGCCTCGGTCTGCCCGGTGATCCAGGGCTTTGGCCTCAAGACCGATCCCGTCACCGGCCGCAGCCTCGATCTGGATCAATCCTTTGCCGTGATCGCCAGCGCGGTGACGGCCGTCGGATTCGAATGCACGCGACAGGACATCGCCCCCGCCGAACTACCCAGCGAAGCCCTCGACCTCCTCCTGCGCGCGCCCCTCGCCATCGTCGACCTCTCCCTCGGCCTGCCCGACGTGCTGATCCAGCTCGGCCTGCGCCACGGCCTGCGCCCGGGCCGTACCCTGCTCCTTGCCGAGGAGGGCTACCGCATTCCGCCGGAACTCGCCTCGCTGCGCATCCTGCGCTACAAGCATGGCGGCGCCAGCATCGACAAGCGAGAGGCCGACCGCCTGCAGGCCGAAATCACCCGCTGGCTCAAGGAAGCCATGGCCACCCCCGCCGTGGACAGCCCCGTCTACGCCGCCCTCCCCAAGCTCCGCCCGCCCGTCCGTCGCCCGCCCGCGCCCCAACCGGAAACCCTCGCCGAAGACCCCGTCCCGCCCCAATCGCGGCCCCGGGTGTTCATCTCCTACGTCCATGAATACCGCCAGTACGCCGCCCCCCTCGCCCGGGCCCTGCAGGCCGAGGGCATGGACGTGGCCTGGGACATGGACCTCAAGGCCGGCGACAACTGGCAGGAGAGGCTCACCGCGATGCTCGACGAGGCCGACGTGCTGGTGGCCGTGGCGGGCACGCTCACCGCGGGCCGGCAGAATCCGCTGGCCGAGATCGAGCGGGCGAGGCAGCTGGGCAAGCGCCTGTTCCCAGTACTCGTCGATCCGATCAAAGAACCCGCCACGCTTCTCGAAAGCTGGGCGGCGAACACCGATGACAGCGGTTACGTCCAGTGGCTGGCCGGCGTGTCTGAGACTGAACGGCAGGCCGCCATCACCGACACCGCCCGGCGCATCGCCGCAGCCATCTCGCTGAGTGCCGCGCCCGCCGAAGGGGCTGAAGCAGAGGAGGTGGACGAGTCGGAACAAGCGGCGGTAGCCCCCACCGCCACCTGGGAACTCACCATCCGCCAGCGGGGCGAGGGCGCGCTGCAGTTCATCCTGCTGATCGACGGCGAGCGCATCGAGGCCACCGTGCACTTTCAGCGGACGCTGGTGGACAAGCTGGCAGACGAACTCCTCGCCGGCATCCACCTGCGCACCGACGCAGCGCAGGCGCTCCGCCAGCTGCTGCTGCCCCGGGAGCTCATCGCCCTGGGCGCCCCCGCCCGCTACCACCTCACCCTCGGCCCCGACACCGCCGCGCTGCCGTGGGAGCTGATCTTCCACCGCCCTGACGACCCCTTCGCCCACCTCGGCCCGCGCAACGTGCTGCGTCGCCTGGATGGCCTGCGCGAGCCCGGACTGCGCCAGTCCGCCGGTTTCCAGGCGCTGCTGATCGGCAATCCGCAGACTGCCCGCTCGCTCCCCGACCACGAGGAAGGCCTGCCCCTGCTGGGGGGCGTGGCGCAGGAACTCGACGGCGTGGCCCACTCCCTCGCCGCGGCGGGCTTCGAGGTGGGGCTGAGCGCCGAGGAGAGCGCTTCCGCCGTGATGAGCCGGCTCTTTGCGCTGGATTACCGCGTCCTGCTGATCAGCGGCAATTCGGTGCACGAACACCCAATAGGTGGGCGACGGGTGAGCGGATTCGTGCTGAGCGACGGGGTCTTCCTCACTGCGCTGGAGCTACGCCAGATGCGGGTGATGCCCGAAGTGGTCTTCCTCAACGGCTGCCATGCCGGCCGCCGGGTGGCCAACGCCAGCGACGGCCCGCCCCAGGACATGGTGCTGGAGCTCCTGAAGGCCGGGGTGAAGGTGGTGGTCGCCCCGGGCTGGGCGGTGGACGACATGAGCGCCGCCCAGTTTTCCGAAACTTTCTTCACCATCCTTGCGACGGGTCGCCCCTTCGAGGAGGCGGTGGCCGGTGCGCGGGTGGCAAGCTACAAAGCGGCGCCCGACCTCACCACCTGGGCCGCCTACCAGGCCTGGGGCGACCCGGATTACCGGCTGCTCCCGCCCCCCGCGTCCGAAGCCGCCTGACCCGCCGCCCGGTATTTCTGCCAGCCGCTCCAGCTATAGAACACCAGCCCGATCCAGATCAGCGCGAAGGTGGCGAGCCGGGCCGGGGGCAGATCCTCGCCGAACAGCCACACCGCGGTGACCAGCTGCATCGTCGGGTTGATGTACATCAGCATGCCCACCGTGGCGAGGTTGAGGCGCTGGGTGGCCGCGGCAAACAGCATCAGCGGCAGCGCCGTCATCACCCCGGACATCGCCAGCAGGAACAGCGTGGTACCGTCGTGGCCGGCGAACACGCCATGCCCCTGACTGCCCTGCCACAGGGCGTACAGCCCCACCAGCGGCAGCATCGACAGGGTTTCGAGCCACAGGCCGGAGATCGCATCCACCGGCACCTGCTTGCGCACCAGCCCGTACAGCCCGAAGGTGCCGCCCAAAAACAGCGACACCCACGGCAGGCTGCCCAGCGCGGCAAACTCGTTGCCCACCGCCGCCACCGCCAGGCCCACGGCCAGCCACTCCTTGGGGTTGAGGCGCTCCTTGAGCACCAGCATGCCCAGCATCACATTGACCAGCGGGGTGAGGAAATACCCCAGGCTCGCGGCGATCACCAGGCGCTGATCCACCGCCCACAGAAAGCCCAGCCAGTTGGAGCCCACCAGCAGCGCGGCCAGCGCCAGCCGCGGCACCGCGCCGGGATGCCGGGCCGCCGCGCCGAGCCGGCTCCAGCCCCGGTTGGCGGTGATGATCAGGCTCACGAACAGGCACGCCCACAGGGCGCGGTTGCACAGCACGTCGGCCGGGCTCACGTGGCCCAGCTGGCGGAAGAACAGCGGAAAGAAACCCCAGATGCCGTACGCACCGAGGCCAAAGCCGATGCCGGCGAGGGTTCTGCCTTTATCCACGATCGGGGATTTGCGGAGATTCGGAGCCGCACGATAGCACCGGCCATCGGCCGATGACCGTTCGGGTTTTCCCAGGCGCTACAATGGCACCATTCCACTGCAAGGAAGGCCCGTCATGCTGATCATCTTCAAATCCCCCGCCAGTGGCGACGTGATCATGTTCGAGAAGAACGGCAAGGAAATGCTCACCGTGCTCGAAAAAGACCCGGCCGACCCGAAGGGCATCTTCACCGTCGAACAACTCCCCGCCGCCATCGCCACCCTCAAGGCCGCCGTCGACGCCGACAAGGCCAAAAAAGCCGAACAGCCCGACGACGCCGACAAGGACGACGAGCCCAAGACGCCCGGCGGCGTGGTGAGCTTCTTCCAGCGCGCGGTGCCGCTCCTCGAGCTGCTCGAACGCTCCCTGAAAGACAAGGTGCCGGTCACCTGGGGCGTCTGATCGGGCCGGAGCCACGCCGTCATGACCCAACGCGACATCGACCTGGCCCTCGAACTGGTGCGCGAGCACCTGCCTGACCTGGGCATCCCCCGCCGCCTGTGCACCCGCCGCCTGTCACCCGCGGGCCGGGTGCTCGGCCAGTACCGCTGGCACTCCGACACCCTGCGCCTCAACCCGCGCTACCTCGCCCGCCTGTCGGACGACGACGCGCTCGATCTGCTCGACACCCTGCTCCACGAACTCCTCCACAAGGCCTCGCCCCTGTGGAAGCAGCTGCGCGACAGCTTCCGCCCGCACCCCGAGATCTGGAAGCGCGCCGAATCCCTCGCCACCCAGCTCGGCCCCACCTACCTGGCCCGCCGCCGGACGATGGAGGCGACGGGCTGAACGGGGGGTGGGCGACTGAAGTCGCCCCTACAGGGGATTCCGTGCCGTTGTAGGGG
>JAKLLO010000050.1 GCA_023150095.1 Zoogloea sp.
GCTGGGCAGCGCGCAGGCCGTGGAGCTCGGAGTCCGGGTTGGCGGCGCTGCGCAGCGCGGTGCGCAGGGCGTCGAGGGGGGTGGCGCCGGTGATGGCGTCGACTTCACGCAGGCCGCCGAAGATGAGCTGGAGCTGGGTGGCGAAGTCGAGCTGGCCGGCGGCGGGCCATTGGGACATCAGCGCCGGGTAGGCGACGATCATCAGGCAGAAGGCGCCCATCGCCGGGTTGAAGGGGTTCTGGCCGAGGCCGCCGTAGAGCTGCTTGATGACCACCACCGCCAGCAGGGTGCCGGTGACGGTGAGCCACCAGGGCACGATGGGCGGAAATGTGAGGGCGATCAGCCAGGCGGTGACGATGGCTGACAGGTCGGTGAGGAACAGCGCCTTGGGCTTGCCGCGGATGGCGAGCATGGCGGCCTCGCCGGCCAGGGCTGCGGCGGAGGCGATGGCGAGCTGAACCAGGATGCCGGCACCAAAAAACCAGACGTAGGCGGCGATGCCCGGCACGAGGGCCAGCAGCACCTTCAGCATCACCAGCTGGACGCTGGCGGATTTGCGGACGAAGGGGGAATTGATCATCAGAGTGTGCGCGAAAGGGGCTCAGGCGCCGGTAGCGGGCGGCGCGTCGGCGGGCTTGTCGGCCCCGGCGGCCTCGCGGCGAGCGTCGATGGCGGCCATCTCGGCCTGGATCTCGGGGGTGGCAACCTCGGTGTTCTTGGGGGCGGCCTGGGCCTTCTGCTGACGGGCCTTTTCCATCGCGGCCTCGATCAGCGCGAGCTTGGCCGGGTCGACGGAGGGCTTGGGCTTGGCCGGTGCGGCGGCTGCGTCGGCCGCCGGGGCGGCGCCTTCGGCGGCAACCTTCTCGCGGGTGGCGGCGGCCTTGGCGGCGAGCTTCTCGGCTTTCTCCTGCTTCTCGCGTTCCTGCCGGTAATTCTTGAACTCGAAGCGGTCGCGGGCCGCGTCGGCGGCTTCCTTCTCGCGCTCGCGGGCCCAGATCTCGCTCTTGGAGAAGCGGAAGTAATCCACCAGCGGGATGTGGGACGGGCAGACGAAGCTGCAGCAGCCGCACTCGATGCAGTCGAAGAGGTGGTATTCCTGCGCCTTGCCGAAGTTCTTGGCGCGGGAGAACCAGTACATTTCGAAGGGGGCCAGATCGGCCGGGCAGGCCTTGGCGCACTCGCCACAGCGGATGCACGGCATCTCGGGCGCCGGGGCCGGGAACAGCGCCGGGCTGCCCACCAGGATGCAGTTGGTGGCCTTGACCACGGGCACGTCGAAGCGCGGCAGGCGCACGCCCATCATCGGGCCGCCCATGATGTAGCGGTCGGTGTCGGCGCGCGGGCCGGCGAGGCGGACCACGTGATCCATCGGCGTGCCGATCAGCACGTCGTAGTTGCGCGGATTGGCCACGTTGCCGGCGACGGTGACGACGCGGGAGATCAGCGGCCGGCCGAACTCGAGAGCTTCGTAGATGCTGAAGGCGGTGCCCACGTTGAAGCACTGCACGCCAAAATCGGTGGAGCGCCTGCCGTGGGGGACTTCGATGCCGGTGAGCACGCGGATGAGCTGCTTGGCGCCGCCCGCGGGATAGCGGGTGGGAATGGCGACGGCCTCGATGCCGGTCTCACCGCTGGCGGCGATGGCAGCCTGCACGGCGGCGACGGCTTCGGGCTTGTTGTCCTCGATGCCGATCAGCACTTCTTCGGCCTGCAGCATGTGGCGCATGGCGATGATGCCCTTGAGCATCTCGGGGGCGCGCTCGCGCATCAGCAGGTCGTCGCAGGTGATGAAGGGCTCGCACTCGGCGCCGTTGATGACCAGCGTCTTGAGGCGGCCTTCCTTGCCCGGCTTGAGCTTGGCGTAGCTGGGAAACACCGCGCCGCCCAGGCCGACGACGCCGGCGTCGCGCAGGTAGTCGCGCACTTCGTCGGGCGCGGCGCTGCGGAAATTGATGGTGTCGAGCTGGCCCCAGGCGTCGTCCCCGTCGGGTTCGATGATCACCGACAAGGCTTCGAGGCCTGAGGTGTGAGGCATCAGCGCCGGCGCGACGTCGCGGACGATGCCGGAGGTGGAGGCATGTACCGCGGACGACAGGTTGCCGTCTGCGCCGCCGATGCGCTGGCCCTTGAAGACCTTGTCCCCGGGCGCCACGAGGGGCCGCGGATGGCCGCCCACCGCCTGGTGTAGCGGGATGACCAGACGATCCGGCAGCGGCACCTGCCCGATGGGGGCGGTGGTGGATTCGGTCTTGTTGGTCTGCGGCTTCACGCCGCCGTGGAACTTGAAGAGTTTGCGCAGCATGTCAGGCCTCGCCGGGGCAGGCGCGTGCGGAATGGTTCATGTCAGGCGGCCGCCTTGATCTCGAAGACCGGATAACGCCACTTCCAGGTGTCGACGGTTTCGGCGATGGGCTCCATCACGATGCAATCGACGGGGCAGGGGGCGAGGCACAGCTCGCAGCCGGTGCATTCGGAGGCGATGATGGTGTGCAGCTGCTTGGCCGCGCCGACGATGGCGTCAACCGGGCAGGCCTGGATGCACAGGGTGCAGCCGATGCAGGTCTGCTCGTCGATGACGGCCACCGACTTGGGCTTTTCGGTGCCGTGCTCTTCGGAGAGCGGCTTGAACTCGCGGCCGAGGAGATCAGCCAGCTTGCGGATGCCTTCCTCGCCGCCCGGGGGGCACTGGTTGATCTCCGCCTCGCCACCGGCAATGGCCGTGGCGTAGGGCCGGCAGCCGGGAAAGCCGCACTGGCCGCATTGGGTTTGCGGGAGGATGGCGTCGATCTTGTCGACCAGCGGGTCGCCCTCGACCTTGAACTGGATTGACGCAAAGCCGAGCAGCGCCCCGAGGACGAGGGCGATGCCGGTCATGACGAGCAGCGCGGTGAGCATGATGTCAGTGATACTTGTCGAGGCCGGCGAAGCCCATGAAGGCAAGGCTCATCAGGCCGGCGGTGACCATGGCGATGGCGGTGCCCTTGAACGGGGTGGGGACGTCGGCGCCGTCGAGGCGCTCGCGGATGCCGGCAAACAGAACGAGGGCGAGGGAGAAACCGACCGAGCTGCCAAAACCGAACAGCAGGGATTCAAGCAGGTCGTGGTGCAGCGCGACGTTGAGCAGCGGAACGCCCAGCACGGCGCAGTTGGTGGTGATGAGGGGCAGGTAGATGCCCAGCACCTGGTGCAGCGTGGGGCTGCTCTTCTGGATGACCAGTTCGGTCACCTGCACGATGGCGGCGATGATGACGATGAAGGCCAGGGTGCGCAGGTATTCGACACCCGCCGGCATCAGCACGTAATGGTCGACGAGGTAGCTGGTGCCGCAGCCGAGGGTGAGCACGAACGTCGTGGCCGCGCCCATGCCGACGGCAGTCTCGAGTTTTTTCGAGACGCCCATGAAGGGGCACAGACCAAGGATGCGGACCAGCACGACGTTGTTCACCAGAACGGCGCCGAGGATCACGAAGAGATAGCTTGTCATGGTTGCCGGGAGCGGAAGAATCCGAAGGGCAGGGCGAAGGCGGAATTATCCCGCGCCGGCCGGCGGGGACTCAAGCCCGCCATGAGTAGGGTTTTGGCCGGCGCGTGACGCATCAGGCGAAATCGCGGGTTTCGGCGACGGATTCGCGGACCAACGCCGGGCCACGATAGACGAGGCCGCTGTAGAGCTGGACCAGCTTGGCACCGGCTTCGAGCTTGGCCCGGGCCTGGCGGCCGTTGAGCACGCCACCGGCCGCGATGATCGGCAGCTCATTCTGGAGTGCCTTAGCCAGTGCGGCGACGACCGCGGTGGAGGCCTCGAACAGCGGCGCGCCGGAGAGCCCGCCCTGCTGGTCGCCATACTTGATGCCCTGGACCTTGTCGCGGGCCAGGGTGGTGTTGGTGGCGATCACCGCGTCGATCCGGTGACGGCGCAGCGCGTCGGCGATGTTGGTGATCTGGGCGTCGTCGAGATCGGGGGCGATCTTGAGGGTGATCGGCACGTAGCGCCCGTGCTTGTCGGCGAGCTGGGCCTGACGGGCCTTGAGCTGGCCGAGGAGGGCGTCGAGTTCGGATTCGCCCTGCAGCTGGCGCAGGTTCTTGGTGTTGGGCGACGAGATGTTGACGGTGATGTAGCTCGCCAGCGGGTAGGCCTTGTCGAGGCCGATCAGGTAGTCGTCGGCGGCGCGCTCGATGGGGGTGTCGGCGTTCTTGCCGATGTTGATGCCGAGGATGCCGCGGTATTTCATCTGCTGGACGTTGCCGATCAGCGCGTCGATGCCGTGGTTGTTGAAACCCATGCGGTTGATGACGCCCTTGACCTCGGGCAGCCGGAACATCCGCGGCTTGGGGTTGCCGGGCTGGGCGCGGGGCGTGATCGTGCCGATTTCGATGAAGCCGAAGCCCATGCGGGCGAGGCCGTCGATGGCTTCGCCGTTCTTGTCGAGGCCGGCAGCAAGGCCGATGCGGTTGGGGAACTGCAGCCCCATGACTTCGACCGGATTGGCCGGAAGCGGGCGGGCGGCAGGCAGCAGGCGACCGGCGAGATTGAGGCCGGCGAGGGTGGTTTCGTGGGCGGTTTCCGGGTCGAGGGAAAACAGCACCGGGCGGGCGATTTCGTAGAGCATCCGCCATTCTACCGCAGTGCGGAAAAGTCTTGTTTCTTCAATCAATCCACGGCGATACGCAGCTGTAGCCCGACGTAACCGCTATAGCCGGGGAGATTGGGCAGGGCGATCAGATTGGCGCCCACCCGGCCGATCTGGGCCGACATGGCGGGTAGCACGAGGATCGGCGACGGATAGCCGGTGGCGAGCACGCCGAAGGCGCCAAAGCGGAAGGGGCCGGCTTCGAGGGGCATCCAGCGCCCGCCGAGGTAGAAGGTGTTGCGGTCATAGCTGTTGCGGAAGTAGCCGGCGGAGGCGACCCACGGCGTGCCGGTGAACTCGCGTTCCATGCCGACGCCCGGATTCACCTCGCGCCAGTCGCGGCGGTCGGGCTGGAAGTGGTGGGAAACGCCGGAGATCGTCAGCCAGTCCCGGTGCGGGGCGCTGGAGAAGTCGTCCAGGTTGGGCGACGCGCTGGCGCTGATCGGCGAGCAGGCGAGCGCGGCGGCCCAGAGGGCCAGAGTGATGGAGTTCATGGCGGTGTTGGGTCAGTCGAGACGAGTGAAGTCGGCGTCGGTGAGGGTGCGCCATTGGCCGCCGATGCGCCCCTGGAGCGGACGAAAACGCGCCTTGTAGGCCATCTTGCGGCTGTCACGGATCCAGTAGCCGAGGTAGAGGTAAGGCAACCCGAGTTCGCGGCACACTTCGATCTGCCACAGGACCCCGAAGGTGCCGAGGCTGCCGGTGGTGATGTCCGGGTCGTAGAAAGTGTAGACGCTGGAGAGGCCGTCGGTGAGGCAGTCGATGACGCTCACCATGCGCAGGATGCCTTCCTCGCGGAACTCGATGAGGCGGCTGTCCACATGGCTTTGCAGCAGGAAGTGGGTGTATTGCTCGCGGTTGTCCTGGTCCATGCCGCCGCCGGCGTGACGACTGGCCTGGTAGCGCTGGTAGAGGGCGTAGTGCTCTTCGGTGAATTCCAGCGGCAGCTCGCGGGGAAGCAGGTGGGCGTGGGCCGACCACGCACGGCGCTGGCTGCGGTTGGGCTGGTATTCGGCCACCGGGATGCGCACCGGCACGCAGGAGCGGCAGGCGTCGCAGTACGGGCGGTAGGTGAAGATGCCGCTGCGGCGAAATCCGCTGCGCACGAGCTCGCTGTACAGCGGGGTGTCGATCAGGTGGCTGGGGGTGGCAACCTGGGAGCGCGCCTGCCGGTCGGGCAGGTAGGAGCAGGCGTAAGGGGCCGTGGCGTAGAACTGCAGCAGGGAATAGGGGTAGTCCTTGAGCATCGCACGTCAGGTCCAGGGGGCTTGGGCACCGTCAATCGGCCAGCGGGCGGGCGGCGGGCCGTCGCGGGTGAGGGTGTCGAGCAGCTTCACGAAATCTTCGCGTGGAATCTCGCGCCCACCCAGCGAGGCCAGGTGGCGGGTGGTCATTTGACAATCTAGCATGCGAAATTCCCGTTGCTCAAGGAAGCGCGCCAGGTGCACGAAGGCGATCTTGGAGGCGTCGGTGCGGAGGCTGAACATCGACTCGCCGTAAAAGGCGCGTCCGACCGCCATGCCATAAAGGCCGCCCACAAGCTCGCCATCGACCCAGGTTTCGACCGAGTGCGCGTAGCCGAGTTCGTGCATCCGGATGTAGGCGTCCTGGATCGAGCGGGTGATCCAGGTTCCGGTGGTTTCGCGGGTTGAGGCGCAGGCGCGGATGACCGCGGGGAAGTCGCTGTCGAGGCGAACTTCGTAGTGCGTGTTGCGGAGCGTCTTGCGCAGCGAGCGGGTGATGCGGATCTGACTGGGGAAGACCACCATCCGTGGGTCGGGGCTCCACCACAGGATGGGCTCGCCGTCGTTGAACCACGGGAAGATGCCGCGACGATAGGCGGCAAGCAGCCAGTCGGGCGTCAGGGCTCCGCCGGCCGCAAGCAGGCCGTTGGGGTTGCGTAGAGCGCGGGATGTGGGGGGGAAGTCAGGTTGGTCGCCGAGCCAGGGAATCATGTCGCAGCGAACCGGATGGCCGGCAAGGCCGGCGTCAGATCAGTTGGCCTGGGTGGGCCGGGCCGAAGCGCTGGGCAGTACGCGGCGTGCGCCGTCGTAGCGGGCAGCCCAGTAGGAGACGCGCATGTCCTCGACGCGAACCACTCCGCCCGCCGACGGAGCATGCACGAACTGGTAGTTGCCGAGATAGATGCCCACGTGGGAAAACGCGCGGCGCATGGTGTTGAAGAAGACGAGATCGCCGGGTTTCAGATCGTTGATCTTGACTTGTTCGCCGGTCTGGGACATCTCGGCGGCGGTGCGGGGTAGACCGAAGCCGAGGGCGTCGGAGAAGACCTTGCCGACGAAACCGCTGCAGTCGAAACCGGTGAGGGGGCTGGTGCCGCCCATTCGGTAGGGAACGCCAAGGAAATTGAGGCTGCGCGTGACGAGTGAGCGCATCGAATCGGAGTAGCGCTCCAGCACGGTGGGTGCGGGCGCTTCTTCCTGAGCCGGTGCGATGGGTTCCGCAGCGTTGGCTGCGCCGGAAAGCGCGGCCGCTACAAAAAAGCCGACGATGGTCTTTTTGATAGGCATCAAATCAGTCTACCGAATGACACGATTAGTGTAAAGAATTTCGACCGATATCAATGTTGCATTGCGCAATGTGCATTGCGCCACAGTATGCCGATGGCAGTGTCGGTAGTATTCGCTCCGCACTGGTCGCGGGCAGTAACGTCCGGGAGGCCGCGCGGAAGATGGGCTGAACCGGTCAGTACATCTTCACAAAAGGGCCCTTCGGCTTTCCGTGGCGAAGCACCCGCGCCAGTCGCACCAACAATCAGGTCACGCAAAGAGGTTCAGGATGCCGTCCAGCCCGCTGTGGTTGAGCGCGTAGGATGCCTTTTCCCGGACCACGGGTTTTGCGTGATACGCGATGCCGACTCCCGCTGCGAGCAGCATCGGCAGATCGTTGGCGCCATCGCCGGCGGCGATCACGGTTTCGGGTGCGAAGCCGTGGTGTTTGCGGACGAGTTCGAGGGTGTGGCGCTTGGCCTCGCCGTCGATGATGTCGCCCTTCACCTTGCCGGTAAGCTTGCCGGCGCGGATTTCCAGTTCGTTTGCCACGGCGTAGTCGAATCCAAGCTGCTTCTGCAGGCGCTCGGTGAAATACGTGAAGCCGCCCGATACCAGTACGGTAACGATACCTGCCTTTTTAAGGCCGGCGATCATGGCCTCGGCCCCCGGGTTGAGCTTCAGGCGTTCCTGAAAAACACGTCGCAGCGCATCTTCCGGCAGCCCTTCGAGCAGCGCGACACGACGGGTCAGGGATTCGCGGAAATCCAGTTCGCCCCGCATGGCGGCTTCGGTGATCTCGGCCACCTCGGCCTTCAGGCCCTGCATGTCGGCGATCTCGTCGATGCACTCGATGGTGATGAGCGTCGAGTCCATGTCGGTGACGAACAGCCGGAAATCAGCCAGCCGCCGCCCTTCGGGCACGAACGCGAAGTCGAGCTCATGGGTTTCGCAGTACGTGGCGAGGTCCGGGTGCGGGTTTGCATTGAGGAGGCGAACCGCATTCGGGCCAAGCCGACCCACCCCCTCCGAGCCGGTGAGGGTGGTCAGATCCTTCAGAGCACGTGTTTCGAGCTTGCGTCCCTGGACAACCAGATTCATCAAGCCTGGCTCCGCTGGGGCAGGACCTCGCGCAGGATGTCGCGGGTGTTGCGGATCATCTCTTCGGTGGTCGCCCAGTCGACGCAGGCGTCGGTGACCGAGCAGCCGTAGCGCAGTTGCGAGAGATCGGCCGGGATCGGCTGGTTGCCGGCTTCGATGTTGCTCTCGATCATCAGGCCGACGATGGAGCGATTGCCTTCGCGGATCTGGTGGGCCACGTCGCGCATCACCAGCGGCTGGTACTCCGGGTTCTTCCAGGAGTTGGCGTGGGAGCAGTCGATGACGATGTTGGCCGGCAGCTTGGCCTTGGCGAGGGCTTTCTCGGCGAGGGAAACGGACACGGTGTCGTAGTTGGGGCGGCCGCCGCCGCCGCGCAGCACCACGTGGCCGTAGGCGTTGCCGCGGGTGCGGATGACCGACGACTGGCCCTGGGCGTTGATGCCGAGGAAGCTGTGGGGCGCGGCCGAGGACAGGATGCCGTTCACTGCGGCGTCGAGGGAGCCGTCGGTGCCGTTCTTGAAGCCGACCGGGGTGGACAGGCCGGAGGCCATCTCGCGGTGGGTTTGCGATTCCGACGTACGGGCGCCGATGGCGGTCCAGGCGATCAGGTCGCCGTAGTACTGCGGGGCGATCGGGTCGAGGGCTTCGGTGGCGGCGGGCAGGCCGGCTTCGTTCACCTGCAGCAGGAAGTGGCGGGCCTTCTCCATGCCTTCGTCGATGCGGAAGGAGTCGTCCATGTACGGATCGTTGATGTAGCCCTTCCAGCCGGTGGAGGTGCGCGGCTTTTCGAAGTAGACGCGCATCACGAGCACCAGGGTGTCGGAGACTTCGTCGGCGAGCTTCTTGAGGCGCTTGGCGTAGTCGAGGCCGGCGACGGGGTCGTGGATCGAGCACGGGCCGACGACGACGAAGATGCGCGGATCCTTGCGGTCGAGGATGGCCTGCAGGGTGCGGCGGCCGTCGAGGACGACGTTGGCGGCGGCGTCGGTCAGCGGAACGCGGGCGACGATCTCTTCGGGCGAAGGCATGCGGTCGAAGGCCGCGATGTTCAGGTTTTCAGTCTGGGCGGTAGTCATGGCAGTGGCTGCTCATCAGCGTGGCGCGCGGGGCGCCGAATCCGGCATTTTACCCTGAAGTGGTGCCGCGCATCGCGCGCCGCGCGAGACCAAGCACCGACGGCAGGCGGTGATCGACGAATGGCGGCTTGCGCAGGCTGCGGCTGATCCACACGGTGGTCATGCCGAGGCGCTTTGCGGTGCGCAGGTTGACTGCGCTGTCTTCGACCATGATGCAGCGGGCCGGGTTCAGGCGGTGGTCGCGGAGCAGGTGGCGGAAGCCGCGGATGCCGGGCTTGGGGTGGAAGCGCATCTGTTCGACCGAATACACGTCGTCAAAGTGATGGCGGATGCCCATCACGTCGAGCACGGCTTCGGCGTAACGCCGGGGGCCGTTGGAGAAGACGATCTTGCGCCCCGGCAGGCGACGCAGCAGGTGATGCAGGGCGCTGTCGAAGACGACCATCCGGGCGAGATCCGGAAACTGGTGGGTGTCGTCGAGGAAGTGGCGCGGGTCGGTGCCGTGGTGACGCATGAGGCCCAGCAACGTGGCGCCGTAGCGCCGCCAGTAGTCCATGCGCATCCGGTTGGCGGCCGGCTCGTCGAGATCAAGCTCGCGCATGAGGTAGGCCGTCATGCTGCGGTTGATGTGGGGGAAGATGTGCGGGCTGGCGTTGTGCAGCGTGTTGTCGAGGTCGAACAGCCAGACAGGTTGCATCGGTCAGACGGGTTTGGGCTGGAAGCGGACGATGGCGCGGCCGTCGTCGGCGACCTTGGGTTCGGCCTTCCAGGCGTGGCCATAGACGACTTCGACGGTGACGGGCAGGCGGTCGTTCTTGCGGAGCTTTTCGTAGTGGCTGCGCAGGTGTTGCCAGTGGCCCTTGCCGACGAGGCCGCGGGGGCGGTTCGTGGAGGCGTTGGTGGAGCCGCTGGTACGCAGGGCATTGAGCAGGTCGTCGAGCCCGGCGTAGGTGACGGTGATCATGTCCATGTCCATCACCGGATCGGCAAAGCCGGCCTTGACGAGGGCATCGCCCAGGTCGTGCATGTCGATGAAGCGGTGCAGGTGCTCGGCATCGGACGGTGGAAGCGACGCGCGGAGCTCTTTCAGCGTGTCGGGGCCGAGGGTGGAGAACATCACCATGCCGCCCACTTCGAGCACCCGGTGGGCTTCCTTCAGCGCCGGCAGCGGATCGTGCAGCCACTGGAGCATCAGGTTGGACCACACGAGCGAGACGCTGCTGCGCGCGAGGGGCAGGGCGGTGGCGTCGGCGCAGATGAAATCGGGCTCGGCGGGCTTGCCGAAGCGCATCAGGCGCTTGAGTAGCCCTGTTTCGCCGCGAGCCTGGGCGAGCATGGCCGGGGCCGAGTCGATGGCGACGCGCGGGATGCCCGGATAGCGCTGGGCGAAGCTGGGCAGGTCGGCGCCGGGGCCGCAGCCCAGATCCAGGATGCGGCTGGGGGTGATGCGGATGTAGTCGAGGCGCTCACCCATGCGGCGGGAAACTTCCCGCGCGAGGGTGTCGACCTTGCCGTAGCCCGCAGCAGCCCGTCCGGCCCGACGGCGCACGAGGCGCGGGTCGAGCTGGAAGTCGGGAGCGGTCATCGGGCAGGCTTAGATGGACTTCAGGCCGAGACGGGCGAAGAGCTTGTCGTCGGCGTCGGCGTCCGGGTTGTCGGTGGTGAGCAGGCGCTCGCCGTAGAAGATCGAGTTGGCGCCGGCCATGAAGCACAGGGCCTGGAAACCATCGCCGAGTTCCTGGCGGCCGGCGGACAGGCGCACGTAGCTCTCGGGCATGGTGATGCGCGCGGCGGCGATCACGCGGACGAAATCGAACGGGTCGATGGCTTCGGCGCTGCCCAGCGGGGTGCCTTCGATCTGCACCAGGTTGTTGATGGGCACGGAGTCTGGCGGCGGGTTCATGTTGGCCAGTTCGGCGATCAGCGCAGCGCGGCTCTTCTTGGTCTCGCCCAAGCCGACGATGCCGCCGCAGCACACGTTGATGCCGGCGTCACGCACCTTCTCGAGGGTGTCGAGGCGGTCCTGCAGGGTGTGGGTGGTGATGATCTGGCCGTAGAATTCGGGCGAGGTGTCGATGTTGTGGTTGTAGTAATCGAGACCGGCTTCCTTGAGCTGCTCGGCCTGGCCGTCCTTCAGCATGCCGAGGGTGACGCAGGTTTCGAGGCCCATGGCCTTGACCTCGCGGACCATGTCGAGCACCGGGGCGAGATCCTTTTCCTTCGGGCCACGCCAGGCGGCGCCCATGCAAAAGCGGGTCGAACCCTTGGCCTTGGCGGCGCGGGCGTTCTCGAGCACTTCGTTCAGGGGGAGGAGGGTTTCCTTCTCGAGGCCGGTGTCGTAGCGGGCCGACTGAGAGCAGTAGCCGCAGTCTTCGGAGCAGCCGCCGGTCTTGATCGAGAGCAGGGTGGAGCGCTGCACGGCGTTCGGGTCGAAATGCTCGCGGTGCACCTGCTGGGCGCGGAACAGCATGTCGTTGAACGGCAGCGCGAACAGGGCTTCGACCTCGGCGACGGTCCAGCGTTTACGGGTCGGCGTGGTTGCGGCGGTCGGGGCGCTCTCTGCGCAGGCGACGGTTGCGGTCATTGTCATGAACCCTTATTTTGGCTGTAATTCAAAATTACGAAGCCTTTTAGTTTCCCCGAAGGGGTCTGGATTTGTCAAATCAAGCACCTGGCCAGCGTGGCTGGCTGGCCATTGCGCGGAATGCCGTGGCGACGGCGATCTTTCCCCAGCAATGCTTTGCCTGTGGCGCAGCCAGCGGGAGCGGCGTGCTGTGCTCCGCCTGCCTTGCCGAGCTGCCCGGACAGGGCGATGCGCGCTGTCCGGTGTGCGCCATCGGCCAGCCTCTGGGTGAGATCTGCGGCGCCTGCCTGCGCGCCGCGCCGCCCTTTGATGCGACCTGGGCGGCACTCGATTACGGCTTTCCGGTGGATCAATTGATTCAGGCGCTCAAGTACGGTCATCGGCTCAGCACGTCGAGGTTGTTCGTCGACCTGATGGCGGCGGCACCAGTTCCTGAGGCTGACATTGTTTTGCCGATGCCGCTCCATCCGGCGCGCCTCCGGGAGCGTGGCTTCAATCAGGCTGCCGAGCTGGCCCGGCCCCTGGCGCAGCGTTGGGGGCTGCCGGTGTTGCTGGATGGCGTGATGCGCGATCTCGATACTACGCCCCAGGCGAGCCTGCCCTGGAAGGAGCGGGTGGCGAACATCCGCGGGGCCTTCCGGGTGACCGCGCCGCTGGCGGGGAAGCGGGTGGTGGTGGTCGATGACGTGATGACCACCGGCGCGACGCTGGCAGAGTTAGCCCGGGCGCTGAAGGCGGCGGGGGCGCTGCGGGTCGAGAACCGCGTGGTGGCGCGTACGCCTGCGCCGGCTTGATCGGGCGGGGACGGGCGTGCACAATCCGCGCCCATGTTCCATGTCGTCTTACATCAGCCGGAGATTCCGCCGAACACCGGCAACATCATGCGCATGTGTGCCAATTCTGGCGCCCGGCTGCATCTCGTCAAACCGCTGGGTTTCACGCTCGAAGAAAAGCAGCTGATCCGCGCCGGCCTGGATTATCGGGACATGGCCGTGGTGACGGTGCACGAAGACTGGCCCAGCTGCCGGGCCGGCTTTGAGGGGCAGCGCATCTTCGCGCTGACCTCCCATGGCGGGCGGAATTACGCGGAGGTGGCCTTCCAGCCGGGGGATGTGTTCGTCTTCGGGTCGGAATCCCGTGGCCTGCCGCCCGAGCTTCACGCGGAATTCGGCGACGAGCGCCGGCTGCGCATTCCGATGCGGCCGGGCAATCGCAGCCTCAATCTGTCGAATGCGGCTGCGGTGGTGGTCTATGAAGCCTGGCGCCAGTCGGGCTTTGCCGGCGGCGCCTAGACTTATTCCTGCTTGGGATCGCGGGCGAGGAGCTGCTCAACCGCGTCACGGGCCGAGACAGTGCCGTTGAGCACGCCTTCGACGGCCAAAGTGATCGGCATGTCCACGCCCAGCCGGCCGGCCAGCGCGGCGACTTCGTGGGTGGTGCTGACGCCTTCGGCCACGTGCCCCAACGCTGCAAGGATGTCCGGCAGCGTCTTGCCCTCGGCGAGCATCAGGCCGACGCGGCGGTTGCGCGACAGGTCGCCCGTGCAGGTAAGGACCAGATCGCCCAGTCCGGCGAGGCCCATGAAGGTGTCGCGGCGGGCGCCGAGCTCGACACCCAGGCGGGTGATCTCGGCGAGGCCGCGGGTGATGAGTGCGGCGCGGGCGTTGAGCCCGAAGCCCATGCCGTCGGCGATGCCGGCGGCGATCGCCATCACGTTCTTGACCGCGCCGCCCACTTCGGCGCCGACGAGGTCGTCGTTGGCGTAGAGGCGCAACCGGTTGTTGTGCAGGGCCTGCACCCAGTGGCTGGCAAAGCCGATGTCGCGGGCGGCGACGGTGACGGCCGCGGGCAGGCCTTTGGCGACTTCGGCGGCAAAGCTCGGCCCGGTGAGCACGCCGCAGGGTGCGTCATCGCCGAGCTCTTCGGCGACGATCTGGTGCGGGAGCTTGGCGGTGCCGGCCTCGAGGCCCTTGCACGCCCACAGCAGCGGGGTGCCGGGGGCCGCGGCGCGCAGGGCGCGGGCGGTGTCGCGCAGGCCGGCCAGCGGCGTGACCACCAGATGCAGGTCGGCCCTGGCGGCTTCGGGCAGGCTGTCGGTGAGCTGAAGAGTGGCCGGCAGCGGAATGCCCGGCAGGTAGCGGCGGTTTTCACCGTCGGCACGCAGCGCGGCGATCTCGGCGGATTCGCGGCTCCACAGCACGACTTGATGACCACGGGCAAAGGCGAGGGCGAGGGCGGTGCCCCAGGCCCCTGCGCCAAAGACGGCGATGCGCATCGGCTTACAGACCCCAGATCTGGTTGATTCGGATGAATCCGCTGCTGCCATCACGATGGCGGACGCCCACCCAGCCGTCGGCGGGCGGCTTGTCGCCGAGTTCGAGGACCACGTCCTTCGCGGCTTCAAAGACCACGGCGGCGCCGGTGTCGGGCTTCTGGCGGATTTCGGCGCGGGCTGCGGTGACGATCACTGTGCGCTTGTCGGAGAGCTGGCGGCGTTCAAGCCACAGCAGGCTGCCGGCGGGTTCGCGGACCTTCACCCAGCGGTCGATGTTTACGACCATTTCGACGGGGGTGTGGCGCTGGATCACGAACAGCGGCTTGCCTTGCCTGGACGGCGCATCGTAGAGGATGGCCGGCTCGGCGAGGGAGCGGAAATCCGAGGCGGCGCTCGCACCTGCCGCCGCGAAGGCGAGCGACAGGGCGAGCAGCGCCGCGGTGGTGCGGCGGCGCATCGTCATTACTGGACCGGAACGTCGGTACCGGGGGCCTGCTGGCGATTCTGCTGGAACAGGGCCTCGAAGTTGACCGGGGCGAGCAGCACGGGCTGGAAGCCGGCGCGGGTCACGGCATCGGAGACGGCTTCACGGGCGTACGGGAAGAGGATGTTGGCGCAGCCGATCATCATGATCGGTTCCAGGTCTTCCTGCGGCACGTTGCGGATCTGGAAGATGCCGCACTGGGCGACTTCGACCAGGAAGACGGTCTTGTCTTCGGGCAGCTGGGCGGTGACGGTGACGGTCAGGGTGACTTCGAACACGCCTTCGTCGATGCCATTGCCTTCGGTGCGCAGCTGGACGTTGATCTGGGGCGCTTCGCGCTCGAGGTAGATCTGCGGTGCGTTCGGCACCTCGAGGGACAGATCCTTGACGTAGAGCTTTTCGATGGAGAAGACGGGTTGGGCGTTTTCGGACATGGTGGTCTTTCCGGTTGAGAAATCAGGATTTGTTGGGCGGTTCAGGCGGCTTCGCCCTTGAGCAGGGCGTCGAGCCTGCCTTCGTGGTCGAGGGCGAAGAGATCGTCGCAGCCGCCCACGTGGTAGTCGCCGATGTAGATCTGCGGCACGGTGCGGCGGCCGGTGCGGGCCATCATCTCGTCCCGGCGTTCCGGGTCAGTGTCGATGCGGACCTTCTCGATCTCGGTGACGCCCTTACGGCGCAGCAGGCCTTCGGCGCGGACGCAGTAGGGGCAGACGGCGGTGGCGTACATCAGGATTTTGGGTTGCATGGTCACTTCTTCTTCTGACGGCTGATCGGCATGCCGGCCTGAACCCAGGCTTCGATGCCGCCTTCCAGGTTGTGGACGTTGCTGAAGCCGGCCTTGGCGAGGATCGCACAGGCGCTGGCCGAGCGGCTGCCGCTCTGACAGTTGAGGATAACAGGCTTGTCCTTGAATTTATCGAGATCGCCGAGCCGCTTTTCGAGTTCGCCGAGGGGAATGTGGCGGGCGTTGAGCAGGTGGCCGGCGGAGAACTCGGCGGCTTCGCGCACGTCGATGACGACGGCGTCTTCACGGTTGATGAGGGCGGTGGCCTGGGCGGGGCTGATGCCTCGACCGCCACGCAGCGAGGTGACGACGAGCATCACGCCGCTGACGGCAGCGAGCGCTGCCCAGTACCAGTTTTGCTGGATGAATTCCACGAAACAAACTCCGGGGCTGAATGGAAAGGGACGGGATATTACGAGTCTTCGCCGCAGAACACTTCGCGCATCATGGCGATGAGCTGGAGCGTGCGTGGATCGCCGACGCGGTAGAATACCCGGTTGGCATCCTTGCGGGTGAGCAGAACTTCCTTGTCACGAAGGATGGCGAGGTGCTGGGAGATGTTGCTCTGGGATGTGCCGACGGCGTCCACGATGTCCTGGACGCAGGCTTCCTCGCTGCCGATGACGCACAGGATCTTCAGGCGCAGGGGATGGGCGATGGCTTTCAAGGCCCGGGCTGCGGTCTCGATGTGCTCCTGATTGGCGATGAGTTCGGCGGTGGTTGTCTTCACGAACGATTCGGGTAGGCGCGAGTCAATATTATAAAATAGCATTTTTTGCACCACTGGTGCGGCTGGCCCGGTCGGTCCCGCCGGGTCGGCTGCGGACAGTTCGGCGTGGAAGCGTTGATTCCGTCACGAAGGGCTTTATCGACAGGCGCTTTCGTGTGGGTGTTCGTGTCGGATGGGGCGGGCGGTTTTCCGGTTTATACTTCCCGCCACTCATGGATTTCAGCCCGTTTTCGGGTAGTGCGGCCTGATCGAGACAGGCCAGGCGTTCAACGCCGCGACGGAGACTTTATGCGCAGCAAACTGCAACAAGCCGGTCTGGTGTTCACCGGGCTGTGTGCCGGGGTTCTGATCAGCCTCAACTTCTCGGCCAACGCGGACAAGTCGCCGCTTGCCCCGCTTCCGGTCGAGGAGCTGCGCAATCTCGCGGACGTCTTCAATGCCATCAAGCAGGGTTACGTCGAGCCGGTGGAAGACAAGAAGCTGATTACCTATGCGATCAGCGGGATGCTGTCCAATCTCGATCCCCATTCCGCCTATCTCGACGCCGAGGCCTTCAAGGAGCTGCAGGTTGGCACCCAGGGCGAATTCGGCGGGCTGGGCATCGAGGTGGGGTCGGAAGACGGTTACGTCAAGGTGATCTCGCCGATCGAGGATACCCCGGCTTTCCGCGCCGGCATCAAGGCGGGTGACCTGATCATCAAGCTGGACGACACCTCCGTGAAGGGCATGGCCCTGAACGACGCGGTGAAGCGGATGCGCGGCAAGCCCAAGACCAACATCGTGCTCACCATCATGCGCAAGGGCGAGGCCAAGCCGATCGTCGTGACGCTGGTGCGTGAAGTCATCAAGGTCCAGAGCGTCAAGTCGAAGGTCGTCGAGCCCGGCTATGGTTACGTGCGCGTGGTGCAGTTCCAGGAACAGACCGCGGCGTCGCTGGCGCAGCACCTTGAACGGCTGGTCAAACAGGGCGATCTGAAGGGCCTGGTGCTCGATCTGCGCAACGATCCGGGCGGTCTGCTGCATGGCGCGGTGGGCGTATCGGCGGCCTTCCTGCCGCCGGGCGCGCTGGTGGTGTCCACCGATGGTCGTGCCGACGACGCCAAGCGCAAGTACGTGGCGTCGCCCGAAGACTACCTGCGTGGCTCCCGCGATGATTTCATCCGCGGCATTCCCGCGTCGATCAAGACGGTGCCGATGGTGGTGCTGGTGAATGGCGGATCGGCGTCTGCGTCCGAGATCGTCGCCGGCGCGCTGCAGGATCACAAGCGGGCGGTGGTGATGGGCACCCAGAGCTTCGGCAAGGGCTCGGTGCAGACGATCCTGCCGCTCAACAGCAACGCGGCGATCAAGCTGACCACGGCGCGTTACTTCACGCCCAACGGCCGGTCGATCCAGGCGAAGGGCATCGTGCCGGACATTATCGTCGAGGAAACCCCGGGCGGTTCGTCCCGCGAACGCCTGCGCGAGGCCGATCTGGATCGCCACCTGGGTAACGGCAAGGAAGCCGACGTGAGCGCGCCCAAGCCGGCCGAGGTAGTGCCAGGAGCATCTAGGAAGGATGCTGCGCCCAAGGGCAAGGACAAGCCGAAGGACGCTGACGACGAGATGAAGCCGCCCTTCGAGATTGCCGGCAAGGACGACTACCAGCTGGCCCAGGCAGTGAATTTGCTCAAGGGTCTGCAAATCCTCCAGAATAGCGCCAAGTAACCTAGGATCCAGGGGGCGACATGCGACGGGAGACCGCCTACAAGCTGGCCGGACGCAAGCACGGTCATGCCTCTCATCATGCCGGCAGCGGGATCGCCAAGACGCGGGAGATCCGCTTCAAGGCCTTTCCGCCGGGGCAGGTTGTTCAGGCCCGCCGCTCGCTGGCAGCGCTGCGGGGCGTGCAGGTTGAAGAGGGCCGGGATGAACTCAGTCTGCTCGTTCATTACAACGTGCTCGACTTCACCCTTCAGCTGCTCGACGAGGCGCTGATCGGCGCGGGCTTCCACCTCGACCGCTCGCTGCTAACCCGGCTGCACCGGGCGCTGATCTACTACGTCGAGGATACCCAGGTACACAACCTGCGGTCGCCGGAGCGGCTGATCAAGCAGTCCCACGAGGTGTACATCCAGGCCTACGCCCACCATCCCCACGGCGATCACGACGACACGCCGCCCGATTTGCGCGAATTCAAGTAAGCCAAGGCTGCCTGTGGGCAGCCTGGTTTTTTCTACTTTCTCCATGAACGACGATCAGCTGCTGCGCTATTCGCGCCACATTCTGCTGCCCCAGATCGGCATCGAAGGTCAGGACGCCATCGTGGCGGCCCGCGTGCTGGTGGTCGGGGCAGGGGGCCTCGGTTCACCGGCCGCCATGTATCTCGCGGCTGCGGGGGTCGGCACCTTGGTGCTTGCCGATGGCGACACGGTGGATCTGACCAACCTGCAGCGCCAGATCCTGCACTCGCAAGAGAGCGTCGGCCGGTTGAAGGTCGAGTCGGGTCGGGATTCCCTTGCGCGGCTCAATCCGGAGGTTCGGGTTGTGCCGGTGGCAAGCCGGCTCGAAGGCGCCGATCTGGATGCCGAAGTAGCTGCCGCCGATGTGGTGCTGGACTGTTCCGACAACTTTGCGACACGCCACGCCATCAACCGGGCCTGTGTTGCCCATCGCAAGCCGCTGGTCTCGGGTGCGGCGGTGCGCTTTGATGGTCAGGTGTCGGTGTTCGATCTGCGTAAGGACGACAGCCCCTGCTACCACTGCCTGTTTCCGGAAGGCGAGGACGTGGAGGAGGTGCGCTGCGCAGTGATGGGGGTGTTTGCGCCGATCACCGGCATCGTCGGGACGATCCAGGCTGCCGAGGCGCTCAAGCTGCTGGCGGGCTGCGGCGAGCCGCTGGTCGGGCGTCTGTTGCTGCTCGACGCCCTTGGGGCAGACTGGCGGACGATCCGCCTTGGGCGGGATCCGGCCTGTTCGGTGTGTGGGTCACGCTGAGCGGGATTTCCCCGGGCCCGTGAGGGCCTTCCAGAACAGCACCAGCCCCAGTTTCTGCTGTGCCCAGAAGTTGTCGCGGGCGGCGATCTCTTCGGCGTTCTGCTCGTGGATGCCGGTGGGCGGCAGGCCTTTTTCGAGATACAGCGTGCCGAAAAGGATGTCCCAGATCGGCAGCAGGATCGCAAAATTGCAGCCCTTCTTGAAGCGCGGGTCGTCCGGCAGGTCGATGGCGTGGTGCCAGCGGTGATAGCGCGGGCCGACGATCAGGTAGTCGCCGATCGCGCCGAAATCCAGTCGGGTGTTGGTGTGGGAGAGGTTTTCCACCAGTCGCAGGGCGATCAGTAGGCCGATGAAGTGCCCGGGCGGCACGCCGATCAGCAGCGACAGGCAGGCAAACCACACGCCGGCGATCACGTCGTCGAGCAGGTGGTTGCGGGAGTCGGTCCAGAAGGACATCTGACGCTGGGAATGATGGATGCCGTGCAGTGCCCACCACCAGCCAAAGGTGTGGGACAGGCGATGGCGCCAGTACTCGGCAAAGTCGAGGATCACCAGATAAATTGCGAAGCTTGCCAGCGGCTTGGTGTCGAGGCCGGGCAGCCAGTCTTCGAGCTGGCGCGGGATGACGTCGTGAAAGCGCAGCCAGCTCTCTAACTCCATGAAACCCGGAGCGAGCAGCACGAAAACTGCCAGCGGGATCACGCCCATCCGGTTGAGCACCGAGTAGATGATGTCCACCTTAACTGCACGGCGCTCGGCCCATTTCTCGGCGGGCCACCAGGCTTCGAGGGGGCGCATCAGGGCGTAGGCGATCGCCAGTTCGATGCAGCCCAGTAGAACGAATTCGATGCCCTCGAAACCCATTTCCACGTAGCTGGCGAGGCCCAGCGCGAACAGCACCGGCTGGACGAAGGTATCGAACAGCCAGCCCTGGATCGAGACGAAAAGATCAGTCAGCAACTGCATCATCGGGTCGGAATGGTGGCAAAGCAGAAGCCGCGGTCCTTGAGCCCGCCGATCAGCGGATCGAGCATGGGGGCGAAAGGATCCTTGCGGGACCAGATGCCCAGGTGGGCCATCAGGATGTCGCCGTCGCGGATGTTGGCAAGGGCGCGCTTGAGCAGCGCTTCGTTGGGGTAGGCGTCGGACGGGAGTTCGTCGCCCAGGAAGCCGGCGGGCGCCCAGTGGACGTGGCGGTAGCCACAGGTCTCGGCGGCCTTGATCGTGTTGGGCGTGGTGCGCCCCCCCGGCGCGCGCCACAGGGCATCCAGCTTGCGGCCGGTGAGCTCCGCAAATCGGGTGTCGGGGGCTTTGAGTTCGGCGCAGATCTGGCCGGCGTCGAGGGTGGTCTGGCTGCCATCCATCAGGCGATAGATCACCTTGCCACCGGATTCGTCCTTGCGGAAGGAGCCGTGGCGCCAGGTGTGGCTGCCGAAGGCGTGGCCCTCGGCGACGCGGGCTTTCCAGTAGCCGGCCCAGCTCGGGTCGAGGGCCATGTCACCGCGTACGGTTTTTTCCTGGGCGAGGAAGAACGTGGCCTTGACTTGGTGTTTTGCGAGGATGTCGGCGATGGCCTCGGCGTGGCGCATGTTGCCGGTGTCGAGCGTGAGGTAAACCGTTCCCTTGCAGGCGGCATCGGCGGCCTGAGTCGCGCCTGCAGCCGCGAGCAGAGCGGGGCATAGGGCGAGCGCGGCCAGGCGTGGCGGGCGGCGGGAGGACATCACTGCCTCGGGGCGTGGCTGATGAAGGAGACGCCGTGGGGCGAGCGGCCGACCGGAATCGAGTACGAGAGCTTCTTCTGCTCGAGATTGACGACCTGCACCTTGCGGGCGAAGCGGGCGGTGGCCCAGAGCTCCTTGCCATCGGCGCGGATCTCCATGTCGTCGGGCCCCCCGGGCACGTCGTACTTTTCGACTTCGGTCAGGGTCTGCATGTCCACCAGGGAGATGCTGCCGTTCATCGAGCGGTTGGAGACGAACACATGGCGGCCGTCGCCGCGGGGCAGGAAGTTGTGGGCAGCCTTGGCGGTGATGATCTTCTTGACCGTCTTGCGGGCACGCCAGTCGATCACTTCCACGTAGTCGGCGCCCATGATGCCTACCAGCAGGTATTTGTCGTCGGGTGTCATGTGGATGCCCGCCGGGGTGGGGCCGACGGCTAGCTTCCAGACGGCCTGCTGGGTCTTGAGGTCGATGGCGAGCACCTCGTTGGAATCCTGCAGGGTGATGAAGACGAACTGGCTGGCCTTGTCGAAGGCCATGTGGGACGGCGTTCTTGCAGCCGGCACGCGGGCCACCAGGGAGTAGTCGGCTGCTCGGTAGAGGTCGACCCGGTCGAGACGCAGTGAGTTGGCGACGAACCACTTGTTGTCCGGCGAGAAACCAAGTTGGTAGGGGTCGGAGATGTTCTTGATGCGCTTCTGCTCCTTCCCGGTGCGAGGGTCGAAGAACACGAGTTCGTTGGAGACCGCACAGGCGACAATCACCGAGCTGTCGTCCGGGGTGGCCATCAGGTGGTGCGGTTCCTTGCAGGCCGGTGCGCGGCCCGTTTCCTTGTAGGTCCGGGTGTCGATGAAGCTGACATTTTCATCCACCGAGTTGAGAACGATTGCAGTTTCGGCCTGGGCGGCGGAGATCGACAGAAGGGCGGAGGTGATGAAACCGGTCAGGAGGGAAAGCTTCATACGCTGGACGGATGACGAAGGTGTCCAGATTAACGGCCGCCAATGGTCGACGTTGACCCTCCTCGGCGATCTATTTCAAACGTTTGCAATTCACCGCGACGGGCGGCTCAGGCAGGCCTGGCAAGGATGCGCAGATCAGGGCCGATCTGGCGAATGTCATGAAAGACGAGCTGGCGTTTGTCCTGCAGGCTGGTGAGCGCCGGCAGGTTGAAGAGGCCCCGTGCGGCGTCGCCGACGAGGGACGGGGCGAGGTAAAGGATCAGCTCGTCGACGCAGTCTTCACGCAGCAGCGAGCCGTTGAGCTTGAAGCCGCTTTCGGCGAGCACCTCGTTGATGCCACGCCGGCCGAGTTCGAGCATTAGTGCGTTGAGGTCGACCTTGCCGCCGTGGTTGGGCAGGATCACCACGTCGGCGCCCCGGCGCTGCAGTGCAGCGATGCGTTCGGGCTGCTCAACGGCGCCCGCGATGAGCACCTTGCCGCCGTCGAGGAGCTTGGCGTTGAGCGGGGTTTCAAGGCGGGCGTCGACCACCACGCGCAGGGGCTGGCGTTCGGTGGGGATGGCGCGCACGGTGAGCTGCGGGTCGTCGTCGCGGACGGTGCCAATGCCGGTAAGCACGGCGCACGAGCGGGCTCGCCAGCGGTGGGCGTCGCGGCGGGCGTCGTCGCCGGTGATCCACTGGGAGACGCCGTTGTCGAGGGCGGTCTTGCCATCCAGCGTGGCGGCAACCTTGAGGCGCAGCCACGGGCGGCCGCGGGTCATGCGCGAGATGAAGCCGATGTTGAGCTCGCGGGCCTGGGCTTCCTGGACGCCGGACAGCGTCTCGATGCCGGCGTCCCGCAGGCGGGCGAGGCCGCGGCCGGCGACCAGCGGGTTCGGGTCTTCCATCGCGGCCACGACGCGGGCGACGCCAGCCTTGACCAGGGCGTCGGCGCAGGGCGGCGTGCGGCCGTGATGGGAGCAGGGTTCGAGGGTGACGTAGGCGGTGGCGCCACGGGCCGCGTCGCCGGCCATCGCCAGGGCGTGGACTTCGGCGTGGGGCTCGCCGGCGCGCACATGCCAGCCTTCACCGACGATCTCGCCATCACGCACGATGACGCAGCCGACACGGGGATTGGGCGTGGTGGTGAATAGGCCGCGCTCGGCCAGAATGAGGGCGCGGGCCATCCACCGGTAGTCGTCGGCGCTGGCAGTCATCGGCAGGGAATTACTGAGGGGTGTTGCGGGGGCGGCCGCGGGGCTTGGTGGTGACTTCGCGGATGACTTCCGAGAATTCGTCCACGTCCTCGAAGGCGCGATAGACAGAGGCGAAGCGGATGTAGGCGACCTTGTCGAGCTTCTTGAGCTCGCGCATGACGAGTTCGCCGATGCGCTCGGAGGCGATCTCACGCTCGCCCGATGAGAGCAGCTTGGCTTCGATGCGATCGACAGCGGCCTCGACACTTTCGGCGGTGACCGGCCGCTTGCGCAGGGCCAGGGTCAGGCTGCCGAGGAGCTTGTCGCGGCTGTATTCAGCGCGGCTGCCGTTCTTCTTGACGACCTGAGGCATCTTGAGATCGATGCGCTCGTAGGTGGTGAAGCGCTTGTCGCAGGAAAGGCACCTGCGGCGGCGCCGAACGATGTCGCCGTCCTCGTTTTCACGGGTGTCGGTGACCTGGGTGTTGTCGGCGCCGCAGAAGGGGCAGTGCATGGGCTTGCGCTAGCTGGCCGGGCGGCTGCTTATGCGCCGTACACCGGGAACTTGCGGCAAAGTTCGGCAACCTTGGCGCGCACGTTTTCGGTGGTGGCTTCGTCGTTGGGCTTGTCGAGCACGTCGGCGATGAGATGCGCGATGCGCTCGGCCTCGATCTCCGTGAAGCCGCGGGTGGTCATCGCCGGGGAGCCGATACGGATGCCGGAGGTGACGAAGGGCTTCTGGGGGTCGTTGGGGATCGAGTTTTTATTGACGGTGATGTGGGCACGACCCAGGGCGGCTTCGGCTTCCTTGCCGGTGATGTTCTTGGACTGCAGATCGACCAGGAACACGTGGCTCTCGGTGCGGCCGGAAACGATGCGCAGGCCACGCTCTTCACCCAGCACGCGGGCCATCACGCGGGCGTTGGCGATGACTTGCTCCTGGTAGCGCTTGAAGGAGGGCTCGGCGGCTTCCTTGAAGGCCACGGCCTTGGCGGCGATGACGTGCATCAGCGGACCACCCTGGAGGCCCGGGAAAATGGCTGAGTTGAGGGCCTTCTCGTGCTCGGCCTTCATCAGGATGATGCCGCCGCGGGGGCCGCGGAGGGTCTTGTGGGTGGTGGAGGTGACCACGTCGGCGTGGGGCACCGGGTTGGGGTAGTAGCCGGCGGCGATGAGGCCGGCGTAGTGGGCCATGTCGACCCAGAAGATGGCGCCGATTTCCTTGGCGATCTTTGCGAAGCGCTCGAAGTCGATGCGCAGGGCATAGGCGGAGGCGCCGGCGATGATGATGCGCGGCTTGTGCTCACGGGCCAGCGCTTCCATCTTGTCGTAGTCGATCTCTTCGTTCTGGTCGAGGCCGTACGCGACCACGTTGAACCACTTGCCGGACATGTTGAGCGGCATGCCGTGGGTCAGGTGACCGCCTTCGGCGAGGCTCATGCCCATGATGGTGTCGCCGGGCTTGGCGAAGGCCATCAGGACGGCCTGGTTGGCCTGGGAGCCGGAGTTGGGCTGGACGTTGGCAGCTTCAGCGCCGAACAGGGTCTTGAGGCGGTCGATGGCGAGCTGCTCGGCCAGGTCGACGAATTCGCAACCACCGTAATACCGCTTGCCCGGATAACCCTCCGCGTACTTGTTGGTGAGCTGGGAGCCCTGGGCTTCCATGACGGCTGCACTGACATAGTTCTCGGACGCGATCAGTTCGATGTGATCTTCCTGACGGCGGTTTTCGGCCTCAATGGCTTGCCAGAGTTCGGGGTCGACCTTGGCGAGGGTATTTTGCTTGGAAAACATGGCGATCCGGGTGGGTTTGAGTCAAAAGGGGAGTTTAACACGGCCCTTCACGCTTGCCGAAAGCCGGTGTTCCAAAACAGTGCGGCCCTGCCTCGTCGACGAGGGGCAGGGCCGCAGGGGAGTGGGGTTTCAGACCCGGAAGTGGCTGACCTTGGCCTCCAGGTCTGCGGCCAGTTGTTCGAGCACGGCGGTCTGTTCGTGGGTGTGGCGGGTGATCTGGTTGTTCTGCTCGGCCATCTGGGCGATCCGCTCGACGCCGCGGGCGACCTCCTGGCTGGCGGCGCTCTGCTCCCGGGTGGCGTCGGCGATGTCATTGACGGCGCCGGTGGTGCGGCCGCTCTCGCTGCGGATGGTGTCGAGCATGACGCCCGAGTCGGTGGCGAGCTCGACACCCTGGCGCACGTCACCGGTGACGCCCTTGATCATCGCCACGACCCGGTCGGCCTCGCCCTGAACCTCGGACACCGTGGCCGAGATCTCCCGGGTGGAGCTGGCGGTGCGCTCGGCCAGCTTGCGTACCTCGTCGGCCACCACGGCGAATCCGCGGCCGCTCTCGCCCGCCCGGGCCGCCTCGATGGCAGCGTTGAGGGCAAGCAGGTTGGTCTGGTCGGCGATCTCGTTGATGATCTTGCCGATGTTCGAGATTCGCGCCGAGCGTTCGGACAACAGGTTCACCGCTTCGCCGGCCTTGTTGATCTCATCGGCGATCCGGTCCATGCCGCTGATCATGTTACGGACCTTCAGGCCGCCGTCGTCGGCATGGGCCTGGGCCTGCTGGGTGATGTCGCGGGCCATGGCGGCGCTGTCCGAGACATGGGTGATGCTGACCGACAGCTCTTCGATGGCGGACGCCAGCCCGGCTGCCGCTTCGCTTTGGGAGGTGGTGCCATTGACCACTTCATCGGAGCCCAGCCGCACGGTACGTGCCGAATCCTTGACCGTATTGGCCGTGTGGATCACGTCGCCGATCAGGGCGCCGATCTTGCGGGTGGTGCTGTCCAGGGAGCGGGTGATCTGATCCAGCTCGTTGGCGCTGTCGGCCGCGGTCTCCGGAAAGTGCACGCTCAGGTCGCCATCACCGATCCGGCGGGTCGCGTCGAGCAGGCCCTTGATGGGAGACAGGCGGTTGCGGGTTATGAGATACAGCACCAGGGCGAGCAGCAGTGCACCGCCAATGCACAGGGCGATGAGCGTGTTGCGAAGCTGACGGGCTTCCACGGTGAACTCGTCGATGAAGCTGCCGGTGGCGACGATCCAGCCCCAGGAGGGCGCGCTGTCGAAGACGATCATTTTCTGTGCCGTCTCGGTACTGCCAGGGCGACTCCATGGATAGGTCATCAGGCCCTGCTTGCGCCGCACCTGCTCGGCCACGATCTCGCTGAGGCGGGGGTTGCCGATCTCGGCCAGGGTCTTTCCAGCAAAGCTGGGGTGGTGGATGAGCTCGGTCTTGGTGGCGTCTTCCTGGGGGGCAAGCACGTAGGCGTAGCCGGTGGCGCCGGACTTGATCTCCCCCAGCGCGCCGAAAAGGCGCTCCATGTCGCCCTGGATGTCCACCCGGGCGGCCAGGGCGCCGATGACCTTGCCGTCCTCGCCGAGCACGGGCTCGATGGCCGAGATGTAGTACTTGCCGGAGCGCCGGACCACGCCCGTGTAGCTCTTGCCGCTCAGCAAGGCGCGGGTTTCGGGGGCGTTCGCGGGGATGGGGGTGCCCTCGGTGCTTTTCCCGTCCTTGGTCTTGAGCAGGGTCGCGCCGCGTACGAACTCGTCGCCGACCCGGATCAGCAGTGCGGGGTCTGCGTCGATCTGGCGCTTGATGCTTTCCAGCAGGGCGGTGTTGCCGTTGATGATGCGATCACCGCTGCGCACGACGGGCACCTGGTAGCTCCCGGATGCCATCGTGTCAGGGCCGAAGCGGAGCTTGCCCGTATTGTCTTTCATGCGGGCCAGGCTCTTGTTGGCCTGGGAGACGGCGTTGCCGTGGTTGAGCTCCAGCATCCGTACGATGCTCTGGATCTGGTTGTTGAGCTCTTCTTCGGTCTTCGCCAGGGCCGCATGTTCGGCAAAGTAGGTGGTGAAGGCGATCAAGCCGGCAAAGATCAGGAGGCTGACGGTGGTGGCCGCGAGGGCGATCTGATGAACGAGGGACAGGCGGTTGAGCTTGAACATGAAGGACTCCGACCGGGTTTGCCAGATTGGCACCGGGATGCCCGCTGCAAACGGCCGGAGTCGGTATAACTTTAGCGGCGCCTGCCCGAATCAGGCGTTGGGCAACTCGTCCAGGGCGCTGTTCAGATGCTCCTGCTCGGCCCAGGCGATGAGACGCCAATCTGCGCCGTCCCAGTCGATCCAGTTCAGCGCGGCGTTGGGAATCGTGAAATCCCGCGGTGTTTCGAGGGGTTTGCCCGTCGCCATGCGGTGCGCCACGTCGAGGACGCCGCCATGGGTCACCACCAGAACGGTGCTGTCCCGATGACGGGCCGCGATGTCGTGCAGCGCCGCGTGGATGCGAGCGGCGAATTGCCGCAGGCTCTCGCCACCGCCCGGGAAGACGAACTCGGGGTTGCGGCTTTCGAAGTGGTGGTAGTCGTCCGGGAAGCGCGCCCGGGCTTCGTCGTAGGTGAGGGCCTGGAAGCCGCCGTAGTGCCGCTCGCGCAGGCGGGCATCGATGACGGGCTGAAGCTCGCAGCGGGCGGCAATCGCGTCGGCGGTCTGGCGGGCGCGCAGCAGGTCGGAGGCGTAGGCGGCGGCAAAGCCCTTCCCGGCCAGGCTGGCCGCCGTGGCCTGGGCCTGGGCCAGGCCGGTGTCATTGAGGGGGATGTCGGTATGGCCCTGGAGGCGCCGTTCGGCATTCCAGGCCGTTTCGCCGTGGCGAACCAGGCAGATGCGGGTGCTCATGATGGGCTGCGGGTAAATAAGGAGGGAAGATGGGCGGCGGAAGTATCGCACGGCCTGCCGGTGCGACGAAACGCCACCTGCCAGGGGGCGGAAAGCCGCTCCAGCACTGGCTTTGAGGCGTATTGACACCACGGTAGGCGTAATCCCTGATTGTTGCGGGATTCAACTCACCGATAATCCCGGCGCAGCAGACACGGGTTTTCAAAGCCCCGATCAGAAGATTCTCATATCAAAGGAGGTGCGGGACGTGCAGGCCCTGCTCAAATTATCACGCGCTATCGATGCGCTTTCGGAGGGTGTCGGCAAGGCGACGATCTGGCTCGTCCTTGTGGTGACCCTCATCAGCGCCGTCAACGCCTTCGTGCGTTACGCCTTCAACTACAGCTCCAATGGTCTGCTCGAGATCCAGTGGTACCTGTTCTCCGCCATCTTCCTGCTGTGTGCCGGCTACACCCTGATGCGCAATGAACATGTGCGCATCGACGTGATCTCCGGCCGATTCTCGCCCCGGGTACATGCCTGGATCGACATCATCGGCACGCTCTTCTTCCTTGCGCCGATGGCGGTGGCGGTGCTCTACCTGTCTTGGCCGATCTTCATCAATGCCTACCTCAACAACGAGTATTCCTCGAACGCAGGTGGTCTGATCATCTGGCCGGTACGGGCCCTCGTTCCTCTGGGTTTTTCGCTGCTGATCCTGCAGGGTGTCTCCGAGCTCATCAAACGCGTCGCCTTTCTGAAGGGCCTGATTCCCGATCC
>JAKLLO010000051.1 GCA_023150095.1 Zoogloea sp.
AAGTCAGTCGTGATCCCTCCAACACGAAGGGCTACGATATCGGTCTGAAGTACGCCAATGGCCCGGCCATGGCTGCTGTCACCTACAACGCCGTTTCCGTGGGTAACGAAGCCAACACTGACATCAGTGACTTCCGCGTTGGTGGTGTGTACGACTTCGGCATGGCTTCCGTTCGCGCCGTGTTCGATCGCGCTCGTGCTGACCATATTGGCGGTGGCACTGCTACTCAAAACGTTTTCGGTCTGGGTGGTACGTTCAACGTGACGCCGGCTGGCAAGCTTCTGGCTCAGGCTTACTTCGCTCGCGATGTCAAGGGCTCCAGCGCTCTTGCAAAGTCGGATAGCGGTGCCAAGCTGTTCGAAATCGGCTACGAGCACAGCCTGTCCAAGCGCACCATGCTGAAGGCTGTCTACGCTCATCTCAATAACGACAATAATGCTTCCTACGACTTCGGCATCAATGCTGTCGGCCTGAACAACAGCGCTTATAACGGTGGCAATACCGTTGGCGCCACTGTCCAGGGTCTGCAACTGGGCCTGCGTCACTCCTTCTAATTCAGACTTCGTCTGAGTCAGAAATCAACGGGCACCTTCGGGTGCCCGTTTTTTTGTGCACGACTCGTGCGCGAGGACTGTGCCGATCATCTCCGGATGCGTCGCGTACATGAGTCCAAAAATATGGCCACCCGAAGGTGGCCATATTTTTTGGGGCTGGGTGGATCTCAGCCGATCAGGACCAGGTTGTCCCTGTGGATGAGTTCGGGTTCCTCAATGAAGCCAAGGAGCTCCTCGATCTCGCCCGAGCCGTGGCGGACGATGCGTCGCGTGTCGTTGGCCGCATAGTTCACGAGGCCGCGGGCGATCTCCTTGCCGTCGCGGGTGCGGCAGGCGACGACTGCGCCGCGGGCAAACTCGCCGTCGGCGGCGATCACGCCGATGGGAAGGAGGCTCTTGCCGGACTTTAGGGCTTCAATCGCGCCGTCGTCGAGCGTCAGGCTGCCGGCCAGTTGAAGGTGGTCAGCGAGCCACTGCTTGCGGGCTGCGAGCGGGGTGCTGGTGGCGTAGAGCAGGGTGCCGAGCTGCTCGCCCCGGGCGACGCGCAGGAGTGCGTCCGGCTCGCGACCGCTGGCGATGCAGGTGTGTGCGCCACTGCGCGCTGCGCGTTGGGCGGCGCGCACCTTGGTGATCATGCCACCCTTGCTGATGCCGGATCCGGCGCCGCCTGCCATGGCTTCCAGGGCGGTGTTTTCAGCGCGTTCCTCATTGATCAGCGTGGCGGCGGGATCCTTGCGCGGGTCGGCGGTGTACAGCCCCTGCTGGTCGGTGAGGATGACCAGCGCGTCGGCGTCGATCAGGTTGGCGACGAGGGCGCCGAGGGTGTCGTTGTCGCCGAACTTGATCTCGTCGGTGACGACCGTGTCATTCTCGTTGATGATCGGGATGACACCCAGTTCGAGCAGGGTGACGAGGGTCGAGCGGGCGTTGAGGTAGCGGGTGCGGTCGGCCAGGTCGGCGTGAGTCAGCAGGATCTGCGCGGTGTGCAGGCCGTTGGCGGCGAAGACGCTTTCGTAGGCCTGGGCGAGGCCCATCTGGCCGACAGCGGCGGCTGCCTGGAGCTGATGCATCTCCTGTGGGCGGCTGCTCCAGCCGAGGCGCTGCATGCCGGCGGCGATGGCGCCGGAGGAGACCAGGACCACCTCGCGGCCTTCGGCGCGCAGGCCGGCGATCTGCCGCGCCCAGTCGGCGAGGGCGTCGACGGCGAGGCCTTCGCCGTTGTTGGTGACGAGGGCGCTGCCGACCTTGGCAACCAGCCGGCGGGCGTTACGGATTGCGGTTCTCATCGTCGTCTTCGTCTTCGTCGGGGATGTCGTCGTCAGCTGCTTCGAAGTTGGCGTTTGCGGCGGCTTCAAGCGCCGCTGCATCGGCCGCGGCCTGGGCGGCAGCCTTCTCTTCGTCGAGGAGATCCTGGATCGCGAAGACGACTTCCTGGCAGCCCTGGCGGCTGATGGCCGAGACTTCGAAATGGCGCTCGACCGGGCCATAGGCTTCGAGGAAGGCGGCGATGCGTTCCTTGCGTTCGTCCTCGTCGGGGATCAGGTCGAGCTTGTTGAGGACCAGCCAGCGGCGCTTCTGGTAGAGGCTTTCGTCGTACTTGCGCAGTTCTTCGACGATCGCGTGGGCGTCGTGGACCGGATCGGCTTCGGGGTCGAAGGGTGCGAGGTCGACGATGTGCAGCAGGATGTGGGTGCGCTGCAGGTGGCGCAGGAACTGGTGGCCGAGGCCGGCACCGTCGGCTGCGCCTTCGATCAGGCCGGGGATGTCGGCGATCACGAAGCTGCGGTTTTCGGAGGTGCGCACCACGCCCAGATTGGGGGCGAGGGTGGTGAAGGGGTAGTCGGCGACCTTCGGCTTGGCGGACGAGACCGCGCGGATGAAGGTGGACTTGCCGGCGTTGGGCATGCCCAGCAGGCCGACGTCGGCAAGGACCTTGAGCTCGAGGTTGAGGCTCTTGCGCTCGCCTTCCTGGCCCATGGTCTTCTTGCGCGGGGCGCGGTTGGTGCTGGTCTTGAAGTGCAGGTTGCCCAGGCCGCCGCGGCCGCCCTTGGCGATCAGGACACGTTTGCCGTCGTGGTCCAGGTCGGCGATGATCTCGCCGGTTTCCTGGAGCGAAACGATGGTGCCGACGGGCATCCGCAGTTCGATGTCGTTGCCGCCCTTGCCGTAGCAGTCGGCGCCGCGACCGTTCTCGCCCCGTTCGGCGAGGAAGGTGCGCTTGTACCGGAAATCGATCAGGGTGTTGAGGTTGCGGTCGCCGACGGCGTAGACGTCACCGCCCTTGCCGCCGTCGCCGCCATCGGGGCCACCCATGGGGATGTATTTTTCGCGGCGGAAAGTGGCGGCGCCGTTCCCGCCGTCCCCGGCGATGACTTCAATTCGGGCTTCGTCGAAAAATTTCATGGGTGCTTCCGGTGTTGGGGGATTCGGACCCCCGAAAGAAAAAAAGCCCTATCGTTGGATAGGGCTTTGGCAACCTGCTGTCGGCGCTTATTCAGCGGCGGCGACGATGCTCACGGTGCGACGCTTGTTGGCGCCCTTGACGGTGAACTGCACGGTGCCTTCGGTCAGCGCGAACAGGGTGTGATCCTTGCCGATGCCGACGTTTTCGCCCGGGTGGTATTCGGTGCCACGCTGGCGAACGATGATGTTGCCGGCGAGGACGAATTGACCGCCGTAGCGCTTGACGCCAAGGCGTTTGCTTTCTGAGTCGCGACCGTTACGGGAACTGCCGCCAGCCTTTTTGTGTGCCATGTGGGTTGCTCCTTAGGCAGTAATGGCTTCGATGCGAAGCTCGGTGTAGTTCTGACGGTGGCCCTGATGCTTCTGGTAGTGCTTGCGACGACGCATCTTGAAGATCTTGACCTTGTCGTGACGACCGTGGGAAACCACGGTGGCCGTGACGGTGGCGCCGGCAACCACGGGGGTGCCGATCTTGACCGACTCGCCTTCGCCGACCATGAAGACCTGGTCGATGGTGATCTGCGAGTCCACGTCAGCCGGTATCTGTTCTACTTTGAGTTTTTCGCCGACGGTGACACGGTACTGCTTACCGCCGGTTTTTATGACCGCGTACATGGATGTACTCCGAGTGATGGTTTTCAGGAAACGCGGAAGTTTATCGGTTTCTGTCGGTGCCGTCAAACGGTTTTGCGTTTTGCGTCAGTGGCCTATGCGTTCCTGGGTGATCTGCCAGGTGCTGCCGTTACGCGCCAGCTCAATGGTCTTGGGCTCGGTGAGCTTGAGGCTGCCGGAGCGGTAATGCTGGATGAAACGGGCGCTGGCCTTGTCGCCATCGACGCGGATGTCGATGGCGTCGAGCTTCACGGTGATGTCGCCGGGGCGGGCGATGCGCTGGCGGCGCTGCTCGGCCCACGCGCTGCGGTCGAGGTCGCCGGCCGGCTTGAAGCCGCTGGCGTAGTGGGCGAGGTAGGCGTCGATGTTCTTGCTGGACCAGGCGCTTGCCCAGGCCTGGAGGGTGGTCCGGATGGCGTCGTCGGCGGAGGGTGCAGCTGGTGTCGCGGGCTTGGGGGCTGCGGCCGGGGCGGCGGGTGCAGGGGCTGCTGCCTGGGGAGCTGCGGGTGCGGGCGTCGGCGCCGCGGGGATCGGTGGGGTGGGCGGGGCTTCGGTGTTCGCGGGCGGAGTGTCAAGGGCGCTGGCGTTCTTGGCCAGATGGGCGACCTCGGCGGGCAGGATGTTCTCTGCCCCGGATACGAAGGTCGCGCCGGGCGTTGCGGCCTGGGCGCTGCGGATCACCGGAGCGCTGCCGGCAGTGACCGGCGGGGTTGGCGCGGTGGAGGCCACCGTGCCTGCGGCGGGGGGCTGCGTATCAGCGAACGGCAGCCGGCCTTCGAGCCCAAGCTTGATGGCGAAGATGGTCGAGACGAGGGCAAACATGCCGACGATGCCGGCAATGAGCCAGAGCACGGTCTGAATTGCCGAGAGCGAACGGGGGCGGTTGTAGGGGCGTTGCGAGCTGGTCGTGCTGGAGGTCATGTGTTGCTGGAGAAAAGTGGGTTTCCTGGAATTCTAGGCGGCTGGGCGGAATGCGTTTGCAACATTCCTCCGCAAGGGGGGGCTTGCTGACGCAAGTTCACAGACCTGTCCGTGAAATGCTCACGCCGTCGCGCTGATGTGGTGCGACAGGGGGGTTACGGCAGACGCAGCAGAATGCGCATGCCGCTGGTGATGTCGGTTCGCTCGAGGTAGCCGATGAGGTTCGGGGTCTCGGTCAGCCACTGGCGTGCCTCGCCGACGTTGTCGGCTTCGATGGGCGGCGTGGCACGGCCGTTGAAGACCAGCCGGGATCGGTAGGCGACGATCTGGGCGGGGTTCTTGTTGGTGAGCTTGAGGTAGAAGTCGTCGCGGGTGGCCCCGTTGGGTAGATCGACCAGCTTGACCGGGGTGCCATCGATGAGGGTGGTGGCGCGGCCGAGGTAGAGCTTTTCGGCTTGTTCACGGCTGAGTTCGATCGCACCGCTGCGCTGGCTGGTGACGATGACGATCTCGGCCCGGGCGACAGCGGGCAGCAGTGCGGCGGCAAGGGCGAGGAGTCGGATCAGGCGCTTGGCTGACATGGGCGGGCGGCCTTCAGAAGACGAAGTCCACCGACAGGCTCAGGACGTGGACCGGCGTGGTGGGCCGGAGGTAGTCCGCCAGGGTGTCCGAGGGGAACAGGCCGCGGCTTTGCGGCGCCGGGGTGATGCGTTCGATCTGGCCCTTGAGGGCGATGCTGCGGGCTACGTCCCAGCGGGTGCCGAAGGCGACGGTGTGCTGGGCGGTGTTGCGGGAGTTGTTGTAGATGCCTACCAGCGGGGCGTGGATGGCCGGCACGGGCGTGCAGAAGGCGGGCGTGTCCTGGTTCTGGTTGGCGTAGGTGACGTAGGGCGTGAAGGCGTCGATGCGGTGGCCGACGGTGAGATACCAGCCGTGGGCGGTCGAGATGTAGCGATCGACGCGGCGCTTGGCGAATTCGGCGATGGTGATCCAGTTGTTCTTTTCCCACTGGAAGCCGGCAGAGAAGAATTCGGCGTTGGCGTGCGTGCCGGAGAGTTCGTCGGCTGCGGCGGCTTCACCGGCGGCGAGGAGCTGGCCACGCAGGGCCTGGTGGAATCCGTCGGTCCAGTTGAGGTGCAGATCGGTGCGGGTGTAGCCGGCCTGGGCGCTGAAGCCGGTGCCGGCGAGGCCGACGCGCAGGGCGCGGGCGTTGCGCAGGCGGCCCGAGGCTGAGCGGGTGAGCACCGCGCTCTGGCCGACGAGGCCCTGGATCTCCATGTCCATGTCTCCGAGCGGGGTGCGGTAGAGGACATCGACGCCATCGAGGTCGGAGAAGGGGTTGAGGCTGTAGACCTCGGCGGGCGGGCGCAGCCACGGGGTGGCGTAGTTCACGTTCAGGGAATCGGAGAACATGAAGAACGGCGTGGTGGTGCGGCCGGCACGCACGGACACGGACTGGATGGGCCGGTAGTGGAGGTAGGCCCAGGTGATGTGGGGCGTGTAGTCGTAACCGGCGGCCTGGCGGGAGACGGCCTGGACGGTGAGGTCGAATTTGTCGGACAGGCGGGCGGTGCCCTGCACGCCCAGGACGCTGTCGGTGGAGGGGTCGAAGTTCTGGCCCGGCATGGTGCTGGGCTGGGTGCTGCTGCTGTGGAAGCGGTAGTTGTCCTTGTCGCTACGGGTGAGCCCGAAGGTGCCGAAGCCGGAAAGGGCGAAGCGCGGCGGTTCGTCCGAGGCGGCGGCGCTGCCGGCCAGGCTGAAGGCGATGGCGGCCAGCAGCGGGCGCAGGTTTCGGCGGTCTCGGGGCGGCAGGCGTGGAGTGTGCTGGAAGCTGTCCATCCTAGACTCCGGTGGGGATGCGTTGGGTATTGAGCCAGCGGGCGGCCTGGTCCTCGGGTTCGGCGGGGGCGAAGAGGTAGCCCTGGCCGTAGTCGCAGGCGAGTTCGCTGAGGATGTCGGCCTGGGCCTGGGTTTCGATGCACTCGGCGACCACCTGCATGCCCAGTTCGTGGGCGAGGTGGATGGTGGCGCCGACGATGGCGCGCAGGCGGGTGTCGCGCTCGATCTCGCGGATGAAGGAGCCGTCGAGCTTGATGGTGTCGCAGGGGATCGAGTGCAGGTAGCTGAGGGACGAGTAGCCGGTGCCGAAGTCGTCGATGAGGATCTTGAGGCCTTTGGCGCGCAGCTTGCCAAGCTGGCTGATGGCGAGCTCCTTGCGGGTGACGAGGGTGCTTTCGGTGACTTCGAGCTTGAGGGTGCTGGGCGGCAGGCCGTGGCGTTCGATGCAGGCGACGACCTGGTCGGCGAGGTCCACCTGCATGAGCTGGCGGGCCGAGAGGTTGACGCTGATGGACAGGGCTTCGTCGGCGAGGCCGCGCTCGCGCCAGGATTTGAGCCGCGCGCAGCTCTGGTCGAGCATCTGCATGCCGAGCTCGTGGACCAGGTCGAGGGATTCGGCGACTGGGATGAAGACGTCGGGGCCGATGCGCCGGGCGCTGGCCTGGGGCCATCGGACCAGGGCCTCGAAGCCGGTGGCCTGGCGGGTCTTGAGGTCGACGATGGGCTGGAAGTAGGCGACCAGCTGCTTGTCGCGCAGGGCGGCGCGGAGCTGGGATTCGAGCTGAAGATCGCGCATGACCTGCTGGTGCATGGCCGACTGGAACACGGTGATGGTGTTGTCGGCGCTGCGCCGGGAGCGCTGCATGGCGTTGTCGGCGTCGCGCATGAGGTCTTCGGCGTTCTGGAAGCCGCCGCTGCCCAGCGCCACGCCGATGCGCGTCTTGGGGTAGAGGACGTGGCCGTTGAGCTCGGCGCTCTCGGCGAGGTGGGTCTGGAGGTTTTCGGAGAAGCGGATCGCCTCGCTGGCGTCGGCGATGTCGTTGAGGAGGACCGCGAACTGGTCGCCACCCACCCGGCCGACCACGTCGCCGGGGCGGGCGAGGGCGCGGATGCGGGCGGCCACGAGGCGCAGGAGGTCGTCGCCGGCGGAATAGCCAAGGCTGTCATTGACCACGTGGAAGCGTTCGATGTTGATGTGCAGCACCGCAAACAGGCTGCCGGTGACCCGGTCGGCGTGGCGCAGGGTGTTCTGCAGGTGCTCGGCGAACAGGGCGCGGTTGGCGAGGCCGGTGAGCCCGTCGTGGAGGGCGTCGTAGAGGAGCTGGTCTTCGACGCGCTTGCGCAGGTGGATGTCGCTGATCGAGCCGGCCATCCGCACGGCGCGGCCGGTGTGGGGATCATGGACGGCCATGCCGCAGGTGAGGATCCAGCGGTAGGAGCCGTCGGCGTGGAGGATGCGGTGTTCGATGGTGAGCTGGGTGGATTCGCGCTTGAGGTGGGCGATCATGCGCAGCCGGAAGGCTTCGCGGTCTTCGGGGTGGAGGCGGGCGTAGAGCGCCTGGCTGTCGTCGAGCACGGCGCTGGGCGGGATGCCGAGGATTTCGGCAAAGCGCGGGGCGAAGTAGGTCTTGTCGCCCACGATGTCCCAGTCCCACAGGCCGTCGTTGGCGGCGCGGGTGGCCAGGGCGTAGCGTTCTTCGCTGTTGGCGAGCTGGCGGGCGGTGGCTTCGAGTTCGAGAATGCGTGACTGCAGGGCGCTGGCCATGCGGTTGAAGTGCTGGCACAGCTGGGAGAGTTCGTCCTTGCCCTGCTCGGGCAGCCGGTGGGAGAGCTGGCCGGCGGCAATGGCCTGGCTGCCGCGCAGGAGGCGGCCCAGGTTGCGGGTCATCAGGTAGCCGACGGCACCCAGCAGCAGCAGGGTGAGCAGCACCTCGGCGCTGGCGATGGCGATGCCCTGGCTGAGGATCTGGCGCTTGGCGAGGGTGAGCGCCGAGACGGATACACCGAACTGCACGAAGCCGACCTGGTTGCGTTCGAGCAGCACCGGGCGGCGGACGTGGATGAGGTTGTGGGCGATGCCGGCGTCGACGCCCAGCGCGCTGGCGTCGTCAGGGGGCGGGAGCGTCTGCATGTCGGGCAGGCCGGCGCGCACGCGGGTCTTGCCGGTGGCGTCGACGATGCGGACGTAGATCAGGCCCTCGTTGGTCTCGTTGAGCAGCTCGCCGAGCGCGTCCTGGAGGTCGTTGTAGCGCCCCTGGGGCACGAAGGTGGCCGTGACGACGTTGAGGATCGCGGCATTCTGGACGATCAGCGTGTTCAGGCTCGCCGTCGTCGCCTCGTTCATGAGACGTCCGCTGTTGGTGAGCAGCAGCGTGAGCATCACGACCTGGACGACGGTGCTGGCCAGCAGGAGGCGAACGCGGATCGAGAGGTTGCTCAGCATCTGAGACGGATATCGTGCAGGGCGAGGGGCATTTGCATCTGGGTTTGCGTGACCGGGTTACCGAACGATGAGCCTATGACGGGCGTCTGGGTGTAATCGGCAGCAACGACAGAAGCTTAAGCGGATCCGGCATGGGACATCCGTATGACAGCCGGTGCTCCCGTGCATACTCTTGCGATTATCGCTTGAACATTGCCGGGGCGGGGAGACAAAGACGGGTTCGTGGTGCCGCCGCCCTCGCGGCAGGCACCACCTGAACGACATGCTTATTTCTTCCAGGTGTCACGCAGGGTGACGGTGCGGTTGAAGACCGGAGCGCCCTCGACGGAATTGACCCGATCGGCCACGAAATAGCCGTGGCGCTCGAACTGGAAGCGGGCTTCGGGTCTGGCGGCGCGCAGCGCGGGTTCGAGCTGGGCGGTGATGACGCGCAGGCTGTCGGGGTTGATGTCGTCGAGGAAATCCCGCTCCAGGCCTTCGGGGTCGCCTTCGCGGCGGTTGCCCGGGTAGGCGTGGGCGAACAGCCGGTCGTAGAGGCGCACCTCGGCGGTGTAGGCGTGCTCGACCGAGACCCAGTGCAGGTTGCCCTTGACCTTGTAGTTGTCGGCGCCGGGGGTGCCGGACTTGGAGTCGGGCAGGTATTCGCACAGCACGGCGGTGACCTTGCCGTCGGCGTCCTTCTCGCAGCCGGTGCACTTGACCACGTAGCCGTAGCGCAGCCGCGCCATGTTGCCCGGGTAGAGGCGGTGGTAGCCCTTGACCGGGGTTTCCATGAAGTCTTCGCGCTCGATCCACAGCTCGCGGCTGAAGGGCATCTCGCGCTTGCCCAGCTCGGGGTGCAGCGGGTGGTTGGGCGCGTGGCAGCGCTCGCTCTGGCCGGCCGGGTAGTTGGTGATGACGAGCTTGAGCGGGTCGAGCACGGCCACGCGGCGTTCGGCGGCTTCGTTGAGGTGCTCGCGCATGCAGTCTTCGAGCACGCTCATGTCGATCCACGAGTCGGCCTTGGAGACGCCGATGCGCTCGGCGAACATGCGGAAGCCGTCCGGCGTGAAGCCGCGGCGGCGGGCGCCGACCAGCGTGGGCAGGCGCGGGTCGTCCCAGCCGGCGACGTGCTTCTCATCGACGAGCTGGATCAGCTTGCGCTTGGAGAGCACCACGTAGGTGAGGTTGAGGCGCGCGAACTCGATCTGGCGCGGCACCGGGCGCGGGAAGAAGCCGCCTTCGGCGAGGTTGTCGAGCAGCCAGTCGTAGAACGGGCGCTGGTCTTCGAACTCGAGGGTGCAGATGGAGTGGGTGATGTCCTCAAGCGCGTCCTCGATGGGGTGCGCGAAGGTGTACATCGGGTACACGCACCACTTGTCGCCGCTGCGGTGGTGGGTGGCGTGACGGATGCGGTAGATGGCCGGGTCGCGCAAGTTGATGTTGGGCGAGGCCATGTCGATCTTCGCACGCAGGATGTGGGTGCCGTCGGGGAACTCGCCGGCTTTCATGCGCTGGAAGAGCTCCAGGTTTTCGGTGACGCTGCGGTTGCGGTAGGGGCTGTCCTTGCCGGGGGCGGACAGCGTGCCACGGTAGGCGCGCATCTCCTCGGCGGAGAGCGAATCCACGTAGGCCTTGCCGACGGTGATGAGGTGCTCGGCCATCGCGTACATCTTGTCGAAGTAGTCGGACGCGAAGTACAGGTGCTCGGCCCAGTCGAAGCCCAGCCACTGGACGGCCTCGATGATGGCGTCCACGTATTCCTGCTCTTCCTTCGTCGGGTTGGTGTCGTCGAAGCGCAGGTGGCAGGCGCCGCCGTAGATCTGGGCGAGGCCGAAGTTCAGGCAGATGCTCTTGGCGTGGCCGTAGTGCAGGTAGCCGTTGGGCTCGGGCGGGAAGCGGGTTTCGACGCGGCCACCCCATTTGCCGAGGCGGCGGTCTTCGTCAATGATGTTGCGGATGAAGTTGCTGGGCGCGCTGTCGGCAGCCGGCGTGGTTGGAGCGGTCATCTGGGTCGTACCTTGCTTGGCGCGGGCGGTGGTCCGCCGTTGGTCTGAGTAATCCCGGGATTGTAGCCGATGGGAGGCGTTGCGCAGGGTTGCGACAGTTCGTCGGGCGGGCGTGACCTGGTTCATGGTCGGTATGGATGCAAATCGGCAAAAACAGCTAAATGCCAACTGTTTGGTAGTAATGACTGTGTGATTTTGTTAAAAATGCGGGCTTGATGGTTTGTTCTTTGTGACCTTGTCTGTTTCTTTCCGAGATCTGCATTGATGCCCAGCAATCGTGTCCGTCTTGTCCTGCCCCTTGCCCTGAGTGTCCAGCTTGCCTGGGCCGACGATGCCGTCCTCGCCGATCTGGCGCTGGAGGATCTCGCCCGTCTTGATGTGGCCACTGTTTCGCGCAAGACGCAGAAGCTCTCGGAGACGCCAGCCGCGGTCACCGTGCTGACCGCCGAAGATATTCGCCGCAGCGGCGCCCGCAGTGTGCCGGAGGCCCTGCGCGAAGTGCCCGGGGTGTCGGTGGCGCAGATTGGTGCCGGTAGCTGGGCGGTGGGCGTGCGCATGGCCGAGGGGCGCTTTTCGAACAAGCTGCTGGTCCAGATCGACGGGCGCAGCGTGTACAACCCGCTGTTTTCCGGCGTGTTCTGGGAGTCGCTCGATCTGCTGATGGAAGACATCGAGCGCATCGAGGTGGTGCGCGGGCCTGGTGCCTCCCTGTGGGGTGCGAACGCCGTCACGGGGGTGATCAACATCGTGACGCGCAAGGCTACTGCGACCCGTGGCTCGCTGATTTCGGCGCGGGTGGACCACAAGGGCCATCCGGCATTGGCCGTCCGCCAGGGGTTCGACATCGAGGGGCTCGGGGCTGTGCGGGTGTATGCCAAGGGCAGCGAGATGCTGCCATCGCGCAGTGCCGACGGCCGCTCGGAGGTGGATCACAACCGCGGCTGGTCGGCCGGTTTCCGGATGGACAGTGCCAGCACTGCGGGAAACACCTGGACGGTCCAGGGCAACAGCTTCCGTCGCACCACGTCGGAAAGCCTCGTGACGACGGGGCTTGACGGGTCAGCCGGGCTGTTTCCCATGAGTCTCGAGTTTGAGGGGTCGAGCCTGCTCGGCCGCTACAGCTGGGGGCTGCTCGGTGGCGAGGCATCGGTCCAGACCTACTTTGACAACCTGAACGCATCTGTCGGCGAGTCTGGCCGCGGAGGCATCAGCACCTTCGACCTGGATTTCCAGCACCGCCTGGCGCCGGTAGGGCGGCACGAGCTGATGTGGGGCGTCGGCGGTCGCTATGTGAAGACCGACATCGACGCCGCCACGCCCATCCTGACCATCTCGCCGGCGGAGCGCAGTATTCAGGTGATGAGCGCCTTCGTGCAGAACGAGATCACCCTTCAGCCGCGTACCTGGAAGGCGACCCTGGGCGCCCGCCTCGAGCACTCGACCTTGTCCCACTTCGAGCCCCAGCCCACCGCCCGCCTGATGTGGACGCCGACCGAGATCGACAGCCTGTGGGCGAACTGGTCGCGGGCGACCCGAACGCCTTCGGTGGGCGAGATCGGTGCGTCGATCCTTTTCGGTGCAAAGCCCACCGGCAATCCGATGATGCCGATCGTGTTCGTCCGCTCCACGCCGGGGCAGGGCTGGAGCCCCCGTGCAGAACGGGTCGATGCGCTGGAGCTGGGCTATCGTCGCACCTTGCGCAACGGTAGCTTCGAGGCGGTGCTGTTCCACCATGACTACCGCCGCCTGATTGCCGGCTATCTCGATCCGAGCGGGCTGAGCCTGCCGGGCATCCCGCTGGCGGTGCCGCCTTACTTCATTCCGGTCCAGAACATTTTCCGGGGCAATGTCGGCAAGGCCCGATCGACGGGGGTCGAACTGGGGCTGGACGTGCCGATGAACGACCGCTTCCGTTTCCAGGCGAGCTATACGGCCGTCAACCTCAAGGGCGGCCGCAGCAGCGACCCGGTCACCGATGCGGCGGGGGCCGAGCTTGAGGATGCCTCGCCCCGATACTGGGGGGCCCTGCACGGGGTGATCAGTCTCGCGCGGGGGCACGAGCTGGACCTGATGGTCCGGCGCACGGGCGCCATCACCCACGGCCACGTGCCGGCCCACACGAGCTTCGATCTGCGCTACGGGTGGCGCCCGGGGCCGGGGTTCGAGCTGACGGTCATGGGAATCAACCTGTTCGACAAGCAGCACCTCGAATACATGTCGAACTTCCTTCCGACCCAGCCGGCCTACCTGAGTCGGCAGGCTTATGTCCAGGGCGTCTGGCGGTTCTGAGGGGACTGGGGTGATCCGCCTTATCCTGGCCCACCGGGCCCTGAAAATACTCTGCGTCGTGGCAGCCTGCCTCGGCGTCGCCCCCGCATGGGCGATGCAGCCCGGCGAGTACCAGATCAAGGCCGCCTACCTGCTCAACTTTGCGCGCTACGTGGAATGGCCCGCCCAACGCCTGCCGGCCGGCGCGCCGCTGCGACTGTGCGTGCTCGGCCGCGACCCCTTCGGCGAGGCGTTGTCCAGCCTCGAGGGGCGGCAGGTCAATGGGCATGAAGTGAAGCCGCGTGTCGTCGATGGTGTCGAGATGGCCTCGGACTGCCACCTCGTCTTCATCACCGATTCGGAAGAGCGGCGGGTCGGGCTGCTGCTGCGCGGCCTTTCCGGGCGCAGCGTGCTCACCGTCAGTGACATCGACGGCTTTGCCGAGGCCGGTGGCGGGATCGGGCTGGTGGTGGACGAGCGCCGGGTGCGCTTCGACATCAACCTGACCTCGGTGCAGCGGGAAGGCCTGCGGGCCAGTTCGCAACTGCTCCGTCACGGCCGTAACGTGTTTGGCCTGAAGGCTCCCTGATGGCGCAGCTCCAGGATCTGCCCATTGGCCGCAAGCTCGGCATCGTCGCCCGCCTGAGCGTGCTGATCGCCCTCGGCGTGGCGCTGCTGACGATCTTCCTGACCGAAGTGAACAGCGAACTGCGCCGGGCCGACGAGGACGGCCGGATGCTCTCCGAGATCGTCGCCGACAACGCCATCTCGCCCCTGCGCTTTGACGACGCCAAGGTGGCGGTGTCCCTGCTGGGCGCCCTGCGGCACCACGAGCGGGTGGCCGCGGCGGTGGTGCTGCGCCCGGACGGCAGCGTCTTTGCCGACTACCCGCTCGGGCTGCACGCCGACGCGGAACATCTGGCCAGCCTGCGCGACAACCCGGCGGCCGGCACGCTCAACTGGCGCACCCTCAGCCTGGTCGTCACCACGCCCCTCGAAAGCGACGGCGAGATCCTCGGGCGGCTGATCCTCGAATTCGACCTGCGCTCCATCGTCGGGCGGCTGGTGCTGTGGCTGGGCCTGGCGCTGCTCGGGTTGGTGATGGCCCTGATCGCCGCCAGCCTGTTCTCCCGGCGCATGCAGGGGATGATCGTCGAGCCGCTGCAGAAGCTCGCCGACGTGGTGCGGGCGGTGAGCGCCGGCAAGCGCTACGACCTGCGCGCGCCCGCCGGCTACGCCGACGAGGTGGGCGAACTCATCACCGGTTTCAACGGCATGCTGGCCGAGATCGCCAACCGCGACCGGGAGCTGACCCTCCACCGGGAACGCCTCGCCTCCGAAGTGGCCGCGCGCACCGCCGAGCTGCGGGCGATGATGGAACAGGCCGAGGCCGCCAGCCGCGCCAAGACCCAGTTTCTCGCCAACATGAGCCACGAGATCCGCACGCCGATGAACGGCGTGATGGGCATGATCGGATTGCTGCGCCAGACCTCGCTCGGTGAGCGTCAGGCGCGCTTTGTTGATATGCTGGACGACTCTGCGCGCGCCCTCATGGAAATCATCAACGACGTGCTCGACGTATCCAAGATCGAAGCAGGGCGGCTCGAACTGGAAGCCCTGCCCTTCTCCCTGCGGGACACTCTCGATCAGGTGGCGACCCTGTTCGCCACCTCGGCCTACGCCCGTGGCCTGCAGCTTGGCCTGCACGTGGACCGGCGCGTGCCCGACCGGGCCGTGGGCGACGCCCTGCGCGTGCGTCAGGTGCTCAACAACCTGGTCTCCAACGCCCAGAAGTTCACCGAGAAGGGCAGCATCTCCATCGCCGTGATGCCGATCCCGTGCGACCGGGACGGCGTCCTGCGCCTGCGCATCGAGGTGCGCGACACCGGCATCGGCGTGCCGCGGGAGGCCGGTGCTCGCCTGTTCCAGTCCTTCTCCCAGGCGGACAACTCCATGGCCCGACGCTTTGGTGGCACCGGGCTGGGGCTGGCCATCGCCCGCCAGCTGGTGGAACTGATGTCCGGCGAGATCGGCTATGTCACCGAGCCAGGCTGTGGCTCGTGCTTCTGGGTGGAGTTCGAACTGGCCCGCGACGCAGCCGGGGAGGTGCAGGAGCGTCCCCTGGTGGGCCGCGCAGCCCTGGTGGCGGTGGGCGACCCGCACCTGCGCGACGGGCTGGTCGAGCAGCTCGCCTTTGCCGGCGCACGCTCCGAACTGGCCTACGACCGGGTGGCGGTGGACGAGATGCTCGCCATCGGCACCGGCTACGACTGGCTGATCGCCGACGCCAGCTTCGACGGCGGCAACGGGCGGCAGCTGATCGCCAACCTGCGCTACCGGGCCGGGCATCCGACTCTCGCGGCGATCGTCGGCATCGGCCGCGAAGACGTGGCCGCGATGCGTGACATTGGCGCCGAGATCATCCTCAGCCGCCCCTTGACCAGCAGCGAGATCTGTCGCGGCCTGGGCGCACGGCCGGTCGACACGGTGCAGCCGGTCGGCCACACGCTGACGGCCCGGCTGCTGGTGGTCGAGGATCACCCGGTCAACCGCGAGGTGGCCGTGGCGGTGCTCGAATCCCTCGGTTGCCGGGTGGCGGTGGCGGCGGATGGCCGAGACGCCGTGGAGGCCTGCAGCCGGCAGCGCTTCGATCTGGTGCTGATGGACATCCAGATGCCCGAGATGGACGGCCGTCAGGCGACCCTGGCGATCCGGGCCGATGAAAAGGCCCGTGGCCTGCCGCGGATGCCCATCATCGCCCTGACCGCCAACGCTCTGCGCGAAGACCGGGACGCCTGCCTCGCCGCAGGCATGGACGACTACGTGGTCAAGCCGGTTTCCGGCGAGCAGCTGCGGGTGGTGCTCAGCCGCTGGCTGCGCGAGACCCTGCCGGCCGACCCGGTGCCCGCGCCGGTGGTTGCCGCCGCCAGCCCGACCGCCGAGCCCGTGCTCGACATGAACGTGTTGATGGGTCTGCCCGGCGTCAACGGGCGGCGGGATGCGCCGATGCTCAAGCGCATCCTCGCGCTGTTCATCAGCGAGACCGACCGCAACGTGGGCGGCATCGTCGATGCGGCTGCGGCCGGGGATGCCGCAGCTGTCCAGCGCCTCGCCCACAAGATGAAATCGGCCTGCCTGGCGATGGGGGCGGTTCAGCTGGGCGTGCGCGCCCGGGCCCTCGACGAACGGATGAAGGCCGGCGTGCGGCCCGATGCCGCCGACGCGGCACGACTCACCGACGCCTGGGACGCATGCAAGCGGCGCCTGGTGCAGGAAGAATTTGCAAGCTTGGACGAGATCACCCGGGTGGAAGGCCCGATCAACCCATGACGGCAACACCCAAACCCCACATCCTGGTCGTGGACGACGACCCCCTGACCCGCATGATGGCCACCGAGGCCCTCCGCGAAGGCGGTTTTGCCACCTCCGAAGCCGAAGACGGCGTGCGGGCCCTGGCGGCCTTCGAGGCGCTGCATCCGGATCTGGTCCTCCTCGACGTGATGATGCCGGGCCTCACCGGTTTCGAGGTGTGCCGCCGCGTGCGCGCAACCCCGGCCGGCGAGCTGGTGCCGATCATCATGCTCACCGGCCTCGACGACAGTGAATCGGTCGAGCAGGCCTTCGACGCCGGCGCCACCGACTTCATCTCCAAGCCCATCAACTGGACGCTGCTGCGCTTCCGCATCCGCTACGTGCTGCGCTCGGCCCAGCTGCTCAAGGAGCTCGTGCGCAACAAGGAGAGCCTCTCCAGCGCCCAGCGCATCGCCCGCCTGGGCAGCTGGGAATGGTTCGTGCCCACCGACGAGGTGCAGCGTTCGGCCCAGTACTACCGGCTGTTCGGCCAGCAGGTCGATACCTTCGGCGACGGCATGGATTCGCTGGTCGATCACGTCTATGGCCCCGACCGGCAGATGGTCGGCGTGGCCCTGGCCGGCGCGCGCAAGGGCATCGGCTACCAGCTGACCTACCGGGTGGTGTGGCCCGATGGCAGCGTGCGCACGCTCCTCGAAACCGCCGAGCGCTCCGATGAGTCCGGCGATCCCCAGTCCCTCGTGATGGAGGGTAGCGTGCAGGACATCACCGAGCAGGTCGAGGCCCAGCGGCGCATCCGTCAGCTGGCCTATTTCGATCCGCTCACCGGTCTGCCGAACCGCGAGTTCTTCCGGGAAGGCCTGCTCTCGGCCGCCGCCCGCTGCCTGCGCAACGACAGCCGCTGTGCGGTGATGGTGGTGGATATCGACCGCTTTGCGCGGATCAACGACAGCCTGGGGCCCGAGCGGGGCGACCAGGTGCTGCAGGTGATCGGTCATCGTCTGCGCGAACGCATGGGCGACCGCACACCGGCCGAGCCTGCTGGCGGCGGCAGCCTGCCGCGGCTCAAGGTGGCCCGGCTGGCGGCCGACGAGTTCGGCATCCTGGTGAGCGACGCGGGTTCGGTGGACGAGGTGCTGGCCACCGCCCACGAGCTGCTGCAGGTGGTGCAGGCGCCGATCCGCGTGCCGGGGCAGGACATCACCCTGTCGGCCCGGGTGGGCGTGGCGGTGATGCCCGACCACGCGACCGAGGCCGAGGCGATTCTCAAGGCCGCCGAGACGGCGCTCAACCGGGCCAAGCGGGTCACCCGCGAATCAGTGGCACTGTTCTCCGAAGAGATGAAGGTGGCGGCCTTCCTGCGTTTCACGCTCGAAGGCGACCTGCGCCGGGCGATCGGCGAAGAGGAGCTGCAGGTGCTCTACCAACCCATCGTGGACGTGGAGCGCAAGGCCATCGTGAAGGCCGAGGCGCTGGTGCGCTGGCCGCATCTGGCGCGGGGTTCGGTGCCGCCGCCGGAGTTCATCTCCCTGGCCGAGGAAACCGGGATGATCGTGCCGCTCACTCGCGCGGTGATCGAGCGCGTGTGCAACGACATCGCCGAGCTGGGCGACGCGCTGCCGCCGGATTTTCGGATCAGCATCAACCTGTCGGGCGTGAACTTCATGGACGCGCAGCTGATCCCTACCGTGCGTGCAGTGCTGGATGGCGCCGGCGTGCCGGCATCGCGGATCGAGTTCGAGCTGACCGAAACGGTGCTGATGCGCGATCTCGACTACGCCACGGTCATCCTCGCCCAGCTGCGTGAGATGGGCATCCGGGTGGCGGTGGATGATTTTGGTACTGGCTATTCGTCGCTGGCCTATCTGCGCCGGCTGGCGGTGAACACCCTGAAGATCGACCGTTCCTTCGTGGGCGAGCTGAACGAGGGGCAGGGCGTGGCGATCGTCAAGGCGGTGATCGGTCTGGCCCACAGCCTGGGGCTGGAGGTGGTGGCCGAGGGGGTCGAGACGGCGGCGCAGCTGGAGGCCTTGTGCCAGCAGGGCTGCAACCTGATCCAGGGCTACCTGTTTGCCCGGCCCATGTCGAGCCGGGCGCTGGCCCAGTCCCTCAGCGCCGCCTGCGTGGTGCTGCCGCAGAACCCGGCGCCGGCCAACGACTGACCCGCCCGCGCCTCAGCGCCGTTCGGGCTGGATGGCGATGTTGAGGCGCACGCCTTCCGACGCCTCCAGCTCGCGCAGCTGGCGGATCAGGTTTTCGTCGAGCACGAAATCCGCCGCCAGCAGCATCACCCCTTCGCGGGTCACCAGATCGCGGGCGAGCACCATGCCCGGCCGCAGCGAGGTGGCGGTCACCTCGTTCATCGGCGGCGGCATGTTCTCGGCGCTCGATCCGATCACTTCCAGGAAGGCATCCACCACCTGCGGGCAGTAGCGCTTGCCGCGGTTCTGCTGGATCAGGGTGATCGCCTCGGCGGGCTTGAGCTTGCGCGGCGAGAGGGTGCCGCTCTGCATGTCGTCGTAGTCGTTCACCACCGCGATCACGCGGGCGCCGTAGGGGATCGCCAGGCCTGAGAGGCGATCGGGGTAACCCTGGCCGTCCCAGCGTTCGTGGTGGGCGCGGATCAGGGTGGCGGCGCCGCGCATGTTTTCGAGGCCCATCAGGGCGGCCTGGCCGGTGATCGGGTGCTTGCGCATCAGGCCCAGCTCGTCGCCGGTCATGTGGGAGACGGGCTTTGAGAGCAGCTCGTCGGGCAGGCCGATCTTGCCGATGTCGTGGAGCAGGCCGGCGAGCATCACGTCCTGGACGTCGGAAGGGCTGAAGTTGAGCCGCACCGCAACCTTGCGGGCCAGGTCGGCGACCCGCTTGGCGTGGCCGGCGTTGCTGCCTTCGCGCAGCTCGATGAGGTTCGAGAACACCCGGATCGAGGTGAGGAAGTGCTGCTTGAGCTTCTCGTGGGCGCTCTTGAGCTCGGCGGTGCGGGCTTCGACCTTCTGCTCGAGGCTGGCGTTGAGCGATTTCAGCTCGTCGTTCTGCTTCTGGGTGAGGGCTTCGAGGCGGGTCTTCTCGCGGGTCAGGGCCTGGCGTTCGAGGGCTTCGCGGACGGTGAGCAGCACGTCCTGGTCGTTCCAGGGCTTGGAGATGTAGCGGGTGATCTGGCCACTGTTGATCGCCGCGATGGTCGATTCCATGTCGGCGTAGCCGGTGAGCAGCAGGCGCACGGTTTCCGGGTGGCGCTTGCGGGCTTCGGCCAGGAAGGCGGCGCCGTCCATCACCGGCATGCGCATGTCCGAGATGATGAGATCGACGTGCTCCCGGCCGAGCACCTCCAGGCCCTCGGCGCCGCTGTTGGCCACGTGTACGGTGTAGCCGTGGGGGCGGAACAGCCGGCGCAGGGCGGAAAGGATGTTGGCTTCGTCATCGACGCACAGGATGGAGAAGGCAGGGGCCGTGGCGGTGCTCCGCTCGGGCGTGGAGGGGGCGGCGGCAATGGTCATTGGGAAGCTCCCGGTGCGGCCATGTGATGGACGGGCAGGGTGATACGGAAGCAGGTGCCGGTTTCCGGCGAGCTGCTGGCGGTGATGCGGCCGTTGTGCTTCTGCACGATGCCGTAGGAGAGCGACAGGCCGAGGCCGGTGCCTTTGCCCACGGGCTTGGTGGTGAAGAAGGGGTCGAAGATGCGGGCGAGGACGTCCGGCGGAATGCCGCAGCCGTCATCGGCGATCTCGATCCACACCTCGTCACCCGCGAGGCCGGTGCGGATGTGGATGGTGCCGCGCCGGTTGTCCGGCATGGCCTGGGCGGCATTCACGAAGATGTTCATGAACACCTGGTTCAGTTGCGAAGGCAGGCATTCGACAAGCGGCAGATCGCCGTATTCGCGCACCACCTCGGCCTTGTACTTGATCTCGTTGCTGGCGATGTTGAGGGTGCTGTCGAGGCCCTGGTGGATGTCGGCCTGCTGCCAGTCCTGGCTGGCGTCGGTGCGCGAGAAGTCGCGCAGGTCCTGGACGATCTTGCGGACCCGGGCGGTGCCTTCGGCGGATTCGTTGATGAGCTCGCCGATGTCGTCGCGCAGGTAGGTGAAATCCACTTCTTTCTTGACCGCCTCGATGGCAGCCAGGTCGGTCGGAGGCAGCGTGGACTCGCGGGTCTCGTAGGCCTCGAGCACCTGCAGCAGCTGGCCGATGTAGGTCTTGAGGCTGTGCAGGTTGGAATTGACGTAGCCGATGGGGTTGTTGATCTCGTGGGCGACGCCGGCGGCCAGCTGGCCGATGGAGGCCATCTTCTCGGACTGGACGAGCTGCTGCTGGGCGTCGTGCAGACGGCAGTTGAGATCGGTGAGTTCCAGGTAGCGCTTGAGCAGTTCGGTCTCGGCCGTCTCGCGGCGGGCGATGTCCTGTTCGAGCGTGGCCTTGGCGTCCTGCAGGTCGGCGGTGCGCTGGGCCACGGTGGCTTCCAGGTCGGCGCGCATCTGCAGCAGGGCGTTCTCGGCATTCTTGCGTTCGGTGATGTCCTGCAGGGTTTCGATGGCGCCGATCATGGTGCCCTCGGCGTTGTAGAGCGGGGCTGCGGTGAAGTACAGCCAGCGCCCGTTGCCGCCCACGCGGGGAAAGAAGTCCTCGGCCTCGTAGGCGCCGGTGATGACCTGGGAGCGGCGCAGGTTCTTGGCCCCGTAGAGCCCGATGATCTCGTCCACCGTGCCGGAAACGATGAGGTCGGCGAGGATCGGGCGCTCGCTGCCGTAAAAGGCCTCCCACTGGCGGCGGGTGCCGACCATCTCCGCCGCGGGCAGCCCGAGGATCTGTTCGCAGGCGCGGTTCCAGTGGGTGACCACGTGGCTGGCGTCGATGACCAGGGTGGGCACCGGGTCGCCGTCGATGATCTGGGCGAGGAGCTGCTTGGCCTGCTTCTGGGCGGATTCGGCGAGCTTGCGGTCGGTGATGTCCACCAGACTGCACACGGCCGTGCATTGGCCTTCGATGTCCGTCCGGGTGATCGACAGCTCGACCCGGCGTGTGCCGCCGTCGCGGGTGATGATGTCGGTCTCGTGGCTGCTCGGCGGGGCTGCCGTGACGGCCGTCAGGGCGAGCTCGCAGGCACAGTCCTGCACCGGTGCCGTGAAGAGCTGCTTGAACTGCATCCGGGCGAGTTCGGCCTCGCTGTACCCGGTGAGCCGGGACAGGGCCTGGTTGGCGAACAGGATGGTACCGCCCCGATGCAGGGCAACCGCCGTCGCCACGCACTGGGCAAGGGGGAACAGGCTGGGTTTGAGGGTGTAGGCGGACGCGCTCATCGGATCTCTAGCCGAGCAGCGGCAGGTGGGCTTCGAACCGCCCGTGGGTTTCGGTCAGTACCGCGGTGAGGGCCTGCCAGTCGAGCCCGAGGGCATTGACCGCGTCCGGCTGCAGGCGGGCCATCTGGGTGTTCTCGGCGCCCTCCAGATCGAGCGCCTTGGCGATGCCGTCCGCGTAGTGGATGATCGCCGCGAGGCTGCCGGGCTTGGTCTGTGCCGGGTTGTGGTGAAACGCCAGGGCCTCGACGATCTCGGCCGGGAAGTTCCAGTGCTGGGCGATGGCGGCACCGACAGCAGTGTGGTCGCAGCCGAAGACCTCGGTCTCCACGTCGATCAGGTGGCAGTCCCGCTCGGCGGCGAGCTCGATCACCCGGGCGAAGCCCTCGGGGTTGGCTGACAGCATCACCAGCCGGCCGATGTCGTGGAGCAGGCCGGCGATGAACAGGCTCTCGGGTTTGCGGCGCAGGGGGCGGGCCAGGGCCTGGGCGGCGACGGCCGTGCCCAGCACGTGGCGCCAGAAGCGGTCGGGCGAGAAGCCGGCACACTTGCTGGCCGGCAGGGTGGTGACCACCGCGCTGGTCAGGACCAGCGAGCGCACCGCCGAGAAGCCGAGCACGACGATGGCGTCGTGGATCGAGCCGACCCGCATCTGCAGGCCGTAAAAGGGCGAGTTGGCGACCCGCAGCACCCGGGCGGTGATGGCCTGGTCGCGGGCGATGCGCTTGGCCAGGGCGTCCACGTCGGGGTCGCTGCCGGAGAGGGTCTGCAGGAGTTCCAGCGCGACGGCCGGCATGGCCGGCAGGCTGTGGATGTGGCTGACGATGTCGGCGAGGCTGGACTGGCTCACTTCAGTTGCTCCTCGCGGAAGGCCAGCACGGCATGCAGCAGGGGCTGGGCGGCCGGGTCGTCGGCGGTGTGACGGAAGATGTGCATGACCCGCGCCCGCATGGCTTCCCGCTGGCGGGCCTTCGCGTCCGGCGCTTCGGGCTGAGCGATGGAGAGCCGTTCGATGCCGCGCCGGCGCAGGCTTTCGATATGGTTCTCGGCCAGGGTTAGCCCCGCCGGCAGCAGCACCTGGCCGTTGCGATCGACAACCGCAGCGGCCAGCGCCATGCCCGGCTGGACTTCGTCGAGGGAAAGTTCCAGGGCGTTGCTCATGAGGACTTCGTCGACCGGTTGAAGGTCAGCAGCGTGCCGCGGGTGCTGCGGTTGCCGCCGAGGGGGTGTACTTCGATGCCGCAGCCGAGCTCGGGACAGTCGATCGCCTCACCATCGACCGCCGCGCCGATCCGTTCGAGCAGGCCGGCCGGCAGCACCGCAACGGCATCCAGGCCGATGAGCGGCGCCCGCCCGGGAAAGAGCTGCTCGGCGGCGCCATTGGCGAGGGCGATCATGCCCGTCGGGTCGAGGCCCATCAGCGGCAGGGGAATGGTGGCGAGGGCTTCCTGGGCCAGCCCGAGGGAGGCTTCGCCCATGCCGAGGCGGCGCTCCCGGTCGGCCAGCACGCACTTGAGCTGGGCGTTGATGCGTTCGAGTTCGCTGTTGGCCCGGGAGAGCTCTGCAGACAGGCGGCGGTTCTCGTCCGACAGCAGCTTGCGGCGGAAGGCTTCGTCGATGTTGGCGACCAGCATCGCGTCGTCCCACGGCTTGGTGAGGAACTTGTAGATCGCGCCTTCGTTGATGGCGTCGGTGACCGACTGCAGATCGGTGTAGCCGGAGAGCACCATGCGCACGGTGTCGGGCGCCATGTCCTTGGCCTTGCGCAGGAACTCCACGCCGGTCATGCCCGGCATGCGCTGGTCGGAGATGATCACGTCCACGCTGTGGGTGGCCAGCAGCTCGAGGCCTTCCTTGCCGCTGGTGGCGGTGAGGATGGTGTAGCCCTCGCGGCGCAGCAGGCGGCGCAGGGAGGCGAGGATGTTGCTCTCGTCGTCCACCAGCAGCAGGGTGCGTTCGGTGTCTGCGGCGCGCTGGAGGTTGCCCTCGATGCGCAGGCCCGATTTCATCAGTGCCTCGAAGCGGGCCGCCGGTTCGGCGGCGCCGAACAGCGGGCCGCGGGTCTCGTCGCAGCCGGCGGCGGTCATCACCGAAGCGGTGTGGGCGTCCACGATGCCTGCGGCGCACACCGACAGCCCCATCTTGTGGGCCCGATTGACCAGCGCCCGCACGATGGCCACGCCTTCCGGGTCGACCACCACGTCCTGTACCAGGCGCGAGGGCACGTCGAGGCTGTCGAGGGGCAGGCGACGGGCCCACGCCAGATGGGCGTTGGCCGGGCTGGCGGCGTCGATCGACAGGCGGATGCCGAAGCTCTTGAGGTGCTGGAGGGCGGCCTCTTCGGTGTCGGAGAGGGCATCGCCGCTGGTGATGATCGCGAACTCGAGGGAGCAGGGGGCGAGCTGCGTGTCCAGCAGCACGCGGGATAGTTCCTGGGCGACGGCCGGGTCGCACAGCGCTTCCAGGCGGGCGCCCAGCGACAGCACGAAGGGCCGCGGGCGACCGCGGGTCCACGCGGCCACCTGGGCACAGGCAGCTCGCAGGGCCAGCACGTCACCGGCCGAGGCAATCACCGCATCGACAGGGCCGCGGGGCCCTGTTGCGTGGAGTCGTACCCCCGCGAGCTCGCCACCGCTGCATTCAAAGCGCGGCTGATAGGCGAGCGCGTCGGGCGATTCGGGGATTTGGCCGAGGTGTTCCATCTTTTCTCCAGGTTACGTGGCGGCGCCGGGCGACCTCTCATGGCCGCAGGCTGGCCGCCACGCCAGCTGACAGGCTATCGGCCGCAGTCGCGCGGTCTTTAGCGGGCAGCGAGGGGGCGGGCGGGTTAAAATCCTCGCCATGTCCGATCACGCCCACCATTTTCCGGTCCTTGCCCTTGTCGCCATCGGTGTCGGCGCCGCCCTCGGCGCCTGGCTGCGCTGGTGGCTGGGGCTGCGCCTCAATCCCCTGTTTGCCCACATGCCGCTGGGCACCCTGGCGGCCAACCTGCTGGGGGGCTACCTCATCGGCGTCGCCGTTGCGTGGTTTGCGCTGCGCACCGATCTGCCGCCCGAGGCACGCCTGTTCATCGTGACCGGCTTTCTCGGCGGGCTGACCACCTTCTCGTCCTTCTCGGCGGAGGTCGTCCACCTCATCGACACTGCCCGCTACGCCTGGGCCCTGGGCGCCGCCGCGCTGCACCTGGGCGGCTCCCTGTGCATGACTGCCCTCGGGATGTGGACCGTCCACGTCCTGCGCGCCTGACCTCCCGCTTTCCTGCTGCACCTCCGCATGGCTTCTCCGCAAGACTCCCAAGACCCGTATCGCCTGCTCGAACACTGCCTGTCGGCCGATCGCCCGCGCCTGCGCCGGGATCTGCGCAAGCTCGCCCGCCGGCCGCGCGTGCTTTCCGACGTGCCGGAGGCGCTGCGCCTGGCCATCGCCGATTCCGCCGCGAAGCTGATCGCCCGCCGCGAGGCGCTGCCGAAGCCGGATTTCCCGCCCGATCTGCCGGTCAATCAACGCAAGGACGAGATCGCCGCGGCGATCCGCGACAACCAGGTGGTGATCGTCTGCGGCGAGACCGGCTCGGGCAAGACCACTCAGCTGCCCAAGATCTGCCTCGAGCTTGGCCGTGGCGTGTCCGGCCTCATCGGCCACACCCAGCCCCGGCGGATCGCCGCCCGCGCAACCGCCACCCGCATCGCGCAAGAGCTCAAGAGCGAGCTCGGCGCCACCGTCGGCTTCAAGATCCGCTTCACCGACCGCATCGGCCCCCAGAGCTACATCAAGCTGATGACCGACGGCATCCTGCTTGCCGAGACCCAGGGCGACCCGCTGCTGTCCGCCTACGATACACTCATCATAGACGAGGCCCACGAGCGCAGCCTCAACATCGACTTCCTGCTTGGCTACCTGCGCCAGCTGCTCGTCAAGCGGCCGGACATGAAGCTGATCGTCACCTCGGCCACCCTCGACGCCGAGCGCTTTGCCCGCCACTTCGGCACGGCCGACAAGCCCGCGCCGGTGATCGAGGTCTCGGGCCGGCTCTACCCCATCGAGATGCGTTACCGGCCCGTCGAGCGCGACGAGCCCAAGCCGGCCCGCCCGGGCGAACCCACCCCGCGCCAGGACAGCCGCGGCCCCGACCGCGACCTCTACGACGCGCTGGTGGATGCCGTGGACGAAGCCCACCGCAGCGGCCCCGGCGACGTGCTGGTGTTTCTGCCCGGCGAGCGCGAGATCCGCGAGGCCGCCGAAGCCCTGCGCAAGGCGCACCACGCCGCCGGCACCGAAGTGCTGCCGCTCTTCGCCCGCCAGTCGGCCCAGGAGCAGGCGCGGGTGTTCGCGCCGTCGAAGGGCCGTCGCGTGGTGCTCGCCACCAACGTGGCCGAAACCTCGCTCACCGTGCCGGGCATCCGCTACGTGGTGGATACCGGCCTCGCGCGGGTCAAGCGCTACAGCCACCGCAACAAGGTCGAGCAGCTGCAGATCGAGAAGATCGCCCAGTCGGCGGCCCGCCAGCGCGCCGGCCGCTGCGGCCGGGTGAGTGACGGCATCTGCTTCCGGCTCTACGACGAGGACGACTTCAACAAGCGCCCGGCCCACACCGATCCGGAAATCCTGCGCTCGTCCCTGGCCGGCGTGATCCTGCGGATGAAGTCGCTCAAGCTGGGCGAGGTGGCCGAGTTCCCCTTCATCGACGCGCCGCTGCCGCGCATGGTGGCCGACGGCTACCAGCTGCTGGCCGAGCTCGGCGCCGTCGAGGAGACGGACGGCGAGGCGGTGATGAACCTCACCCCCATCGGCCGCGAGCTCGCCAAGCTGCCCCTCGACCCCAAGATCGGCCGGATGATCCTCGCCGCGCGGGATCGGGGCAGCCTCGCCGAGGTGCTGGTGATCGCTGCGGCGCTCTCCACGCAAGACGTGCGCGAGCGCCCGCCCGAGCGCCAGGCCGCCGCCGACCAGGCCCACGCCCGCTTCCGCGGCCCGGAGCAGGAGCAGAAATCCGAGTTCCTGTGGTACTGGAACCTCTGGAAAGCCTGGGAGGAAGTCCAGCGCCACGAAACATCGAGCAAGCAGAAGGCGTGGTGCAAGAGCAACTTCCTGTCGTGGTTGCGCCTGCGCGAATGGCGCGACGTGTTCACCCAGCTCCACACCCTGTGCGCCGAGCACGGCTGGAAGGAAAACGACAAGCCCGCGAGCTTCGAGGACATCCACAAGGCGCTGCTCACTGGCCTGCTGGGCCACGTGGGCTGCAAGATCGAGGACGCCTCCGGCCCGGCCGCCGGCAGTTATCTGGGCGCCCGCGGCATCAAGTTCTGGCCGCATCCGGGTTCCGCCATCGCCAAGAAGGCCGGCAAGTGGATCATGTGCGCCGAGCTGGTGGATACCTCGCGGCTGTTTGGCCGTTGCCTTGCCCGCATCGAGCCCGAGTGGCTGGAGGAAGTGGGCGGGCATCTGCTCAAGCGCAATGTCTCCGAGCCCCACTGGTCGAAGGCCAGCGGCGCGGTGCGCGGCTGGGAGCGCGGCACGCTCTACGGCCTCACCGTGTATCCGCGCCGGGGCGTGAGCTACCGCGAGATCGACCCGGCCCTGTGCCGCGAGCTGTTCATCCGCGAAGGGCTGGTGCAGGGCGAGATTGCCGAAGGCCCGGCCCGCGGCATGGCCTTCCTCGGCCACAACCGCCGGCTGATGGCCGAGATCGAGCGGCTGGAGCACAAATCCCGCCGGCCCGACGTGCTGGTGGATGAAGAGCTGATCTACGCCTTCTACGACGCCAAGCTGCCGCCCGAGGTGCTGGACCTTGCCAGCTTCGAGGCCTGGCGCAAGGCCGCCGAGAAAAAGGCGCCCAAGCTGCTGCAGCTCACCCGCGACCAGCTGATGCGCCACGACGCGGAAGGCATCACCACCGACCGCTTCCCGTCCAGCCTGGAGGTGCTCGGCCAGAAGCTCAAGCTCGCCTATCTGCACGAGCCCGGCGAGGCCGACGACGGCGTGACGCTCACCGTGCCGCTGGCGATGCTCAACCAGATCCCCGCCAACCGCTGCGAGTGGCTGGTGCCCGGCCTGCTGGAAGAGAAGGTCACCGCGCTGCTGCGCACCGTGCCGCAAAAACACCGCCACCGCCTGCAGCCGATGGCCGACAGCGCGGCGGATTTCATGGCCAAGTTCGACGCCGGCGAGTTCGACCTGGACGACCCGCTCATCAAGGCGCTGCAGCGCTTCGTGGAAGAGCGGGTGTCGCTCAAGCTGCCGATGGAGAGCTTCCGGCCCGAGAACCTCAACCCGCACTGCTTCATGAACTTCCGGGTGCAGGACGAGCACGGCCGCATCCTCGGCCAGTCGCGCAACCTGGCCGAGCTGCGCACCAGGTTCCGCGACCAGGTGGCGGCGCGTTTCCAGAGCGCGCGCATCGTGCCGGCGGCCGAACCCGCCGCCCCGGCCCCGAAGAAGGGCGCCGACGTCCCCAAGGCTGCTGCTGCCGCGCCGGCCGCCGACAAGCAGCTCGCCGGTTTCACCGACTGGACCTTCGGCCCGCTGCCCGAACTGCTGGAGGTGAAGGTCGCCGGCCGCGAGATCGTCGGCTTTCCGGCGCTGCA